>NZ_MIJE01000033.1 GCF_001730225.1 Desulfuribacillus alkaliarsenatis
TATATTGATGTGGAACCCAAAAAGGCTCTAAGGATACAGCCTTGCATGTGAAATGAGAATCCTAAAAAGTCTCAACCAGCCTAAACATATACACTTAAAGCAATGGGTTACTGTCTCGGTTATGGGAATCTAGTCAAAATGACTTCCCTGTCGGCGCGCACATTTATGCCCACATACAATAGCAGTATATATTCAAGATTGGCCGAGACTCAATAGAAAATAACGACTACAACTACATCTTACAAGTCGACTTGTCCGAGGCTAAGATAGGAGTTATCTAACCCTCGGTCTGCGCCTGTAAGGCTCAGTGACGTCAGGACTGCAAGACGATAGGCAACATAGTTCGCTGCGCTCACCATGTTGCCTATCGTGGCGCGGGCTTTACGCCCGCTGATAGGCGGTTCGCGCAAAAGCGCTCACAACATCGCCTATCAACGACCTTTGCGGACATACCTTCGCCAATTGCAAAAACATTGGCGAAGGCACGTCGCAAAGCCCGCGCCACGTTATGCTAAAGCTCACCGAGATACAATACCAATAATAGACAATAAGTGTTATAATAATAGACAAGCAGGTATAATGTAAGACAATCGGAGGTGCTTCAATTGAAATGGGAAAGCATTAGACAACAATACCCAAATAAGTGGGTTTTGTTAGAGGCCATTGATGCCTACTCTACAGATGGCAGAAGAATAATTAACAAAAGCTCAGTAGTTAATTACTTTAATGACAGTAAAGAAGCATTAACAGAATACAAAGAGCTTCATAAAAACGCACCTGATCGAGAACTATATGTTGTGCATACAAGCAAACAAGATTTACACGTAGTTGAGCGGAAATGGTTAGGTATAAGAGTATGAAAATAACATTAAACATAAATCATCAATTGCCCTTTGTACAACTAAGAATTTGGTACAGAGGGCATAGTTTATTAATGAAAAACGTTTTAATTGATACTGGTTCTGCTAGTACCATCTTCAAGTTAGATACAGTTGAAGAAATAGGGTTAATAGCTGAAGCTGATGATACAGTTGGTACGATTTCTGGAGTAGGTGGCAGTGAATACGTTTTTTTGAAAAAAATAGATTCGATAGAATTGAATGGATTACAGATTAAAGACTTTACCGTAGATATAGGTGTAATGGATTATGGTATTGAGATTGATGGTATAATTGGAACCGATTTTCTTATGAAAGTAAGAGGAGTAGTTGATTTAGATAAGTTACTTTTTGAAAGCAGACTCAAAGAAGGGTGAGCCTCCGCATAACACAATATCACCGCAAGGGTGCGGAAGCATTTTGATACAAGGAGCAATGCTTTGTAGAAGAGGCATGAAGCAACTGCCGCACCATATTTCTTCGCTGGGTGCGGAGCACCGCAAAGAAGTATTCACTGAGAGTACAGCTCAGAAACATCGATGATACCCGTCCGTTAGCGGACATTTAGGGGAGGTTTTATTTTTGAAAGACGAAACACATAAAAACCTTTTAAAAATCACCTGTATTCTACTTATAATTTCGATTGGAATTTCTATAACTATTATTTATATGTACCATGATACTCAGGAAAAATTGGAACAACAGAAAAGCGTACAAATTAATAGATTTGTTACCAACTTGTATAATGCTGCAGCAGATTCTGGACGCTTAGCCAATAAAGGCATAGAAGAATGGATAGAGATTATAGAAAAGAAAGAAAATGATATTTATAATGAAGCAACTTACCTAAACAGATTATCAGCTTCCTTAGAAACGGTATATTCAATATCAAACTTACAATTAATTCCCCAAACACAATTCCAAAACTATATTTTCAGATATTATCTATTAGAAGCTATAGAAATAAATGAAGAATTTGCACAACTAGTACATAAAAACGAAGGGGATATGAATAGATTCGTAAGCAGATTGGAATCTCTTAAATTAGACCTAAATGTTTTATCAGAACATCTAACAGAAGAAGTAATAAAAGAAATAGCAGATAGAGAAAAAACATTACACAATATAATTGAGCAGGAAATCATTCCGAATCTAAGCGATCAACATCGAAATATAATTAGTGATGGATTATTAATGGATAGTGTACGATAGTTAATCAATAAAACGACCGCTAACACTATGTCTCAGCAAGGGTACGGATGCTATTTGATACATGGAGTAAAGCACCTGAAGTACAAACATGTAGCAACTGCCGTACCACATTTCTTCACCGGGCGCTTCGAGCGCGCCACGAAGGAAGATTCACTGTAAGTACGGTTCAGAAACGTCGGAGACAAGCGGACGTTAGTGCGCCAAGCAAAGCTTGGCATTACTGGTAAGGTGTAAGTCCTTACATGATAAGGTCTAGCCAACCATCATTATCGAGTGTTGTACCGTTATTGGTGACAATAAAGGTAAAGCGTACACAGAGAGTATATAGACCATAGGGGAACCGCATCCCTGAAGCACATTCAGCCCCGTTAATGCAGTACCTATCATTATAGGTAAAAATGCAGACGACGACATATTTAACGTTATGGAAGTCAACACAAAAGAATCGAAAATGGCGAGATTCTGGAGGGTCTGTCGGTGTCTAAGCACATGGTATGTATAAAAAAAGTAATGTCAGGAACTTGGGAGGTCTTATCGCCACTCAAAGAGAAGCATGAATCAACCGAAAAAGAAGACCATGTAAAGGTGATAAGAAGTCGGATTTCTCCATACTACTCAGAGGGCGGGAGAGCCGTCTACAAGGGGAAGGGAGAAACAGAAGTATGCATCGTTTAAAGGAAACAAATGCCAGACAAGTAGGGTTGGAAAAACATTTGCAAACCTCCCTGAACGATATCGAAAAGAAGGCGAAATACAAGAAAGACCATAAGTTTGAGAATCTATACAGACTACTGAACAAATGGAATCTTGGTCAATCATGGCAACTTATAAACAAAAGAGCAGCAAAAGGAGTCGACAAAATAAGTGCCAAAGCGTTTGAAGCAAACTTACCAGAAGAACTAAACCTACTGGAAAAAGAACTGAAAAAGGGAACCTACCGGGCAAACCTAATCAGAAGAACGCACATCAGCAAATCGGATGGTGGACAAAGACCGCTAGGAATACCAGTAGTAAGAGACAAACTGCTTCAAACAACCTGCAGCAAAATACTACAAGCCATTTATGAGCCCAAATTTCAAGATTTCAGATACGGCTACAGAAAAGGAAAAGGAGCAAAAGACGCAGTCAAGCACCTAAGCAAAGAACTAAACCACGGCAAATACGGCTATATAGTAGAAGCAGACATCAAAGGCTACTTTCAAAACATAAACCATGATTACCTCATAGCCATGCTATCCAATGACATAGCAGATAAGCCATTCATAAGACTCATCAAAAAATGGCTCAAAGCAGGGATAATGACAGAAGAAAACATCATAGAAAAACCCCAACAAGGAACACCGCAAGGCGGAGTAATCAGTCCGATACTAGCCAACATCTACCTTCACTACATTCTAGACCAATGGTTTGAAAAAGCAGTCAAAAAGCAATTAGAAGGAGAAAGCATGTTATTAGCGTATGCAGACGATTTTGTTTGCGCCTTTAGATATCGAAAAGACGCTGAAAGATTCATGATTGCCCTAGAGAAACGCTTTAACAAATTTGGGCTAGAACTAGCAAAGGATAAAACCAAGCTCATAAAATTCAGTAGATTTAGTAAAGAAAGAAACGGTGATTTTGACTTTTTAGGCTTTACCTTTAATTGGAGAGTATCACGAAAAGGCAAAGACATAATAACCCACACAACAAGCAAAAAGAGATTCCAGACATCTGTCCAGAAAATAAAGCAGTGGATTAAAGAAAATAGAAACTGCAGACTCAGAAAATTGACAGACCTCCTGAACATAAAACTAAGAGGCTACTACAATTATTATGGGATAATGGGAAATCACAAGATGCTCAGAAAAATGGACACCATCGTAAAAAAGCTGTTGTATAAGTGGATGAACAGAAGAAGTCAAAGGAGAAGCTTTAACTGGCAAGAATTCAATAAGAAACTCAGAATAAGTTATCCGTTACAAAAGCCGTTTATAGAATCGATAAACAGACAGATGGTATTTCAAATGTAAGCCTGATGCGGAAGTAGAGATATACAACTGAAGAGCCTGGTGCGGTAGTTCCGCACGCCAGGATTCTGTGCCAGGGGCAGTGGGTGACTACTGGCTCTATGGTGACTGTGAAATCACTTTGAATAGAGAGGGGTTAAAGGCATGAACTTATATGAAAGAGATTATAATCAAATTTCAAAAGATGAAATAATAGAAATAGACAGAGTAATGGAGAAATACACTAAAAAGCTGGGTAATATAAAAATTTATAACAGCTCCTATTTCCGAGAGCAACCTAAAGCTGGAAGGCATTATGCAAGTTTGTTTCCTAATAATTATCTTGACATTGAAGATTTACAGAATAAGAAAGAGTTAGAAAGAAAAAACAAACAATTTTTAAATTTGCTAGAGAACAATGGGGCAAAGGAACAAGAAATTCTAAATTTTATAAAAAATGAAAAAGCATATCATGTTATTGGATCTATAATGAAAGAGTATAGATTTGGACATCATGATGCATATTTATTTCCTGAATTTCAGCTAGGAAATAGCTACAAAGTAGATTATCTATTAGTGGGGAAGTCTTCTGGAGGATACGAGTTTATTCTAGTAGAATTAGAGGCACCTTATGGTCGAATAACAATTAAGTCAGGAGACTTTGGGGAAACAATCAGAAAAGGGATTAATCAAATTGAGGACTGGAAGATTTGGTTAAATAGTAATTATTCAGCATTTAACGAACCATTATTAAAAAGTTGTAAAGGTGAATTGTCTCATGAATTTTATAAATATGAACCAAATAGGTTTCATTATGCGATTGTTGTTGGAAGAAGAGAAAACTTTAATGAAAAAACATATATACTCAAAAGGAGCTTAAGAAATCAACAAAACATCAATCTCTTACATTATGACAATCTAATAGATAAGGCATCAAGATTAATTGAGGAACCATCATATTAAATAAATAATGGAGGAATTTTTGTGTCATCTAGATTACTTGCATTACGTCTATTTGAGGCTTGTTCAATTCAAAGATGGAATGACCGTGTTCGCTCAATTGATATAATAGAGATGGACAAACAAGCTTATAAAACGAAATGGCAAGTATAAGATTTAAGTATTTAAAAAACCTACGAAACGTAGTGGTATCACGTATTGAAATATTTCTTAGAGTTTACTATGAAGAAAAGTGACTCCACATAACAATATGTATGGCGTAAAGGTGCGGTAGTTAGTATACATGCAGAATGGCAATGATGCCAAGCATGAAGCAACTGCCGCACCGCATTTCTTCGCTGGGTGCGGAGCACCGCAAAGAAGTAATCACTGAGGGTACAGCTCAGAAACGCCGCATACACGGAACGTTAGGCAACAGACTCTGCAATCACCGCGCGTCCTGCGCGGGATTTTAAAAAGAGTAATAGAGTTACTGCACATATGATATGAAAGACGACACGTTACTGGAGGAGGTAGTTAAAAGTGGATTTTTTTCTTGCTGTTATTATGCCTTTTTTTATATACATACCAATAATTTTTATTGTTTGGTGGATGCTTAAATTAAAAAGAAACACAGAAAAACAAGTCGAACAAAATAACGAAATTATTGAGCTGTTAAAGCATCTAAACAACAAGTAGATTAGGGTATTTAAGTCAAGCAATCTAATCCTGCGCGTTAAAGAAGTACAATGAAGTTAGGGATGTGCAAACAATGAAAATCAAAAGAATAGTTACAATAATAGCAATTATTGCAGTTTTAGGGGTGTATATATATTCACAGTTTGGGGGTAAGTTATCTTCGCAACTTAGCTATGCATATAACAATGATACTGAATTATTTACTGGAGAAGTAGTGTTTGAGATATTCGGCTTTAAAAAACCGACAGATGTTGAGGTTATTGTAATAAGTCCAGACAATACAGTTGAATTTTTAAGTGTTGAAAAACAGGGTAAAAAATATATTTCAGAAAAATATGAATCAATTATTTTAAATGATACGAGACCTGAATTCTTAATATCTTGGAAAATTGACGGTAAAAAAAATGTTGAATATGTTTATCCGAGAGAAAATTACCGATTTTTCTCAGAAAAAACTGAATAATAAATACAAATTGAATTGTTTTCTCTATATATGTGGGTAAATAGTAATTGATTATTGTTTCAAGAGTATAGTTCCTGCACGTGATGGTTCTTGAATTGGGTAGCATCCTATTTATTGTTATGGAGCAAGTTTATTTTTTGGTACGATAAGTAATCCTCGGGCAAGCCTGTAAGGCTCAGTGACGTCAGGACTGTAAGACGTTAGTGCGCCAAGCAAAGCTTGGCATTACTGGTAAGGTGTAAGTCCTTACATGATAAGTTCTAGCCAACCATCATTATCGAGTGTTGTGCTTTTATTGGTGACAATAAAGGTAAACTGAAGAGCCTGGTGCGGTAGTTCCGCACGCCAGGATTCTGTGCCAGGGGCAGTGGGTGACTACTGGCTCTATGGTGACTCGGAAAGATGAGGCGGAGAATTTTTTCAAGTAGAAAAAATTAGAGTGGAGATGTTTATTTATGTATAAATTCTATGATGAGGTACAAGAACTAATTGATGAATTACAGCAAACGTACGGTATTAAGAAGAGTAGTCTTGTCTTTTACAAAGGAAGAATAAATAAGTTCTTTAATGATTATATGAGTCAAGAATATAAAGATAAACCTCTCAATGCGATCACTTATTATGACATAAATACCTTTATCAATAAGCTACCATTTGGTGATGCTGAGAAATTAAATCATTATAATTCCTTAAAACGTTTTTTTGACTATACTTATTTAAAAAAACTGACACCGGAATTAATGTCTCAAGTGACGAGACCAGAATATCAACGTCCTCCTAAAAAAATACTGAGTGATGAAGAATACGATAAACTGAGAGATTTTATCGTATGTAGAGATAACAATATAAAAGAAAGATTAATTTTAGGATTATTTCTTTTTACAGGGTTAAGTAGAATGTATATAGGAGCTATTGTGAATTCACAGTTTATTTATGATAGAGGGGTTTACAAACTTATGATATTACAAGAAGGTGAAGTTGTATTACCTTTGAAAGCAGAATTACAGTTAATTGTTCATGAATACATTAATTCATTAACAGATGACGATAATTTGAAGAAAGTTGTTCCATACGATCAAAATTATATCAGTACATATATTGGTAGATTAACAACGCAAATTTTAGGTAAAAAGCATAATCCCACAACATTATCCAGCACTTTTATTAGGAAAGCTTTATCAAATGGGAATTATGTTTGGGAAGTAAGTAAGCTTACATTGGAATCAATTGTGACTATTGAAAAGCATGTAATTAACTCGGAAGATATTTTTAATCGGCAAACTTCAATATTAAACCGTTTTTAATTTAGATTAATTAAGGGTGCGACGTCCTGTCGCGCTCTGGCTTCGGAGGGCCTCATCCATCCGATAACAGAGTATTGCCAAAAATTTGAAAAATGAATGTGATTGGACGCTTCGGCTATACTCGGAACGTTAACTGAAATCGGACGAAAAAACGCGCCGTCTTGACGCGGGTTAAGGAGAATTTCTAAATAGCTATTAAAAGAACGGAAAGTAAAATACAAAGGTATAATCTTTGGATCTGAAGGCTTCCAACATCAATAAATTGGGAAGGAGACGAAATGAGACAAAATAAATTTCTGTTATTTCTATCATTAGTATCTATGGCATTAGTAGTTAATTTAATAGCTTTTATTATTAATTTGAAGCTTTATAAGGGAATAATTATTACGGCAAACTTAGGGCTAATAATACCAATAATAGTATTTCATACACGATACATTTACCAGTTGTATAAAACGAACACTTTGTTATCAGGTCATAAAGATATTAGAATGATACTAGGATACATAATAGTACCAGTAATACTTTTAATAACCATGCCGAGTCATACTTACTATGAAGGAAAAGAAATAATAAGCAATAAATATTCGTCTAATATAGAGTTCGTTAATTACTCAACAGGAAAGAGCACTGTTCCAGTTGTTGGTGAACATCAAAAAATATATCTAAATAATAGGTTTTACTATTATTCGATTAATATAGAGAGTGAAGAAAAAACCTTACATTATATGGTTAATCCAGTGAATGGAAAAGCTATTGAGGTAGAAATATATTGGGATTTTTAGGGGCTGCCGTCCTAGCAGCCTCTGAACTAGTTCAAAGATATTGTATTTTACTATCTACTTACATTAAACATAAAAAAACAATGCAAAGTGAAGTAATACGCAAAAAGGTGCTGAACAATTATGAGTATTAATCCTATTAGAAAGAAACAATTATTTAGGTTGCTAAAAATACTTCTTATATATTTAGTATTTATATTCGTAGTAGATTTTTTGATAGGCTCTATCATCACTAGTTCTATAAATATAAGGTTCATAGATTTAATAACAAATCCTTCAATTTTAATAACATTGGTGCTATTTACTTTATCATTTATTTATCATAGTAGGAATATAACAGAAAAAATATCAGGTATTGAAAAACATGAAATTTTACAAGTAGCAAAAAAAGAAAATTATGCAATTATATCAGAAGATGATACAAAGGTTATAGTTGATACAAAAAGCTGGTTCAAAAAAATTTATGGAATAAGAATAACAATTATAATCTTAGACAATGAAGCTAAATTAATGGGAGAAGCAGTAAATGTTAAAAGTTTTAAAGATAAACTAGAACTCTACATGATGAATAGATAATAAAGCTAATTATCCAGCAATCCAAAAACTATTTAAGAAAGAGGCCATAAAATGAGAGTAGTTTTAGAATTACTTCGAATTATATTAATTTTTGCAATACTAGCAACAATATTAGGTTATATTCCTGATTACATATATTCAAAGCTTGGTATAGATACAAATAAATATGGCTGGACTTCGATAATCGGTGTGTTTATCCTTATTTTTGTTTTATATAGGAATAAACTGCAATTTAGCGGATGGTATAAAGGTAAAGGAATAGAAAAACTACCTAAGAGAATATCCATTATTTTAATAATATGTTCTATCGTTCTACTCTTGTCGCCTCCAATACTTCATCTATTATTGAACTAAGAATTATTAGGATATTTATACAACAACGGAGGCGATAGTTTGCGTAATATAAGAAAAATAGTGGTCATTATTTGTATATTAGCTATTACTATTACTGGGTGTGGAAGAATGCCAGATCCGCCAACAGCAACAGAAGTAACAGATCTTATAGATTATATTGGTTTTGAGGATTTATTAGCAACTGATTCTGGTCTTAATAAAGGAATGGAAATGACACCACTACTAAATAAGTCTGTAACTAACAATGGAATTGAATTTACTGTACATCAAGTGATTGCAGATGCAATTAGAACAATAATCATTTATAGCTATGAGTTTCAAGAGAATAGCTATGATTCCAATAGAGGTGCAGACAATAATAACCATTATATGAAACCAGGAGACGTAAGAATAAATGAATTAACTTCTCACCCCATGAGCCATGGTCGTTATAGTGAACAAGAGGAACGTTATTCAAGTATAACTATTTTCAATCGGGCATTAGATAGAGACATAAAGAAGATAACAATTGAGGCTGAAAACCTTGGTGGTCTTGAAGGGGAATGGAGTATAGAAGCTCCTGTCTATTTTATGGAAGATATTGAAGGAAGAGATATAGTAACATATGAAATGCTTCGAGTAGAAGAAATAGGAATCGGCTTTACAGTAGTTGAATTAACACTAGGAAGTACAGCAACATATTTGAACTGGGTATTTAGAGAAATATTGATTTATGAGGATGACCTTGATTTTACAATGGTTAGAAGTAGTCTATATGAAAATGAGCAGTTTTTCCCGTTATTGACGTCACCGTTACTGGGGTTTCGTTCGTATCCAGAGTTCATAATGAAAAACCAAGTAGTGTATATCGAAGATGAGAGCGGGAACATATTAAGACCTGATCGTTCAAGTGGATCTTCAGAAGCTATGTTTCCACCTATAAAAGAAGATGAAGAAGTGAAAATTATTGCAAAACACCCGTTACTACAATCTAAGGAACCAGTCCTATTTCAAATAGAGATGGGTGCTAGTGGTTGGCAGACAGCTTCATATGAAAAAGCTGGAACAACTGTGACGTTAGATGAAGTTGCAATTGGAGATAAAACCTCAATTAAACTACGTTACCAATACGGAATGCTAGGAGAGATGAGGGAAGCCTATATACTTGATAATCAAGGTAATCGCTACGAATTAGAAAGAATGGAGCTGTGGATGCCAGCCTATGACGAACTAGAATTAACAATCGAGGAATACAATATGATGGCACAATATAGCGAAGGATACGATGTTGAGGAATATAGAAATAGGTATATCGAAACAATGCGCTCCTTTATAGACAATTACAAGGAATATGAAAAATATCAAATACTCTACTTTCCTGCTCTGCCAGAAGATACAGTTTCTTTTGTCTTACAATTCGATGAAGTAATGTTCGTTCCTGATGTGACTTGGGAAGTGAAAGTTGAGAATTAGAGATTATATAAGTATAGGGAGAGATAACGGTGACAAGACTCTTGAAAAGCTCCATAGCTAAAATAATAATGGCCATAGTACTTTTATTTTTACTGGTTTGGGGGGCAATTTCCTTATACTATTATAATCAGCATGTTGTAACAATTAAGAAATTCCCTATCGGAGAGAGGTTCGAAACAAGCGATGGTATTGTTTTCATTCACAGTATAGAATTACATAATTTTGATAGAAAGTTCGATTTAGATAATCCAAAAGTAGATTTTTTTTTCAACAAGCTATTACCAATAACACCAAAGAGATTTCATATGACAGTAGGTAAAGTGTTTTGGTTTTATAATAAACCCTATAATTTTGAATTGAGTACGAATAAAGATGTACCTGGTAAAATCATGACTCTTAATGGGTTATATGTTCCTATAAACGATGATGTGGAAAGTTTGTATAATATAATAAGTGCTGATGTAGTTGTTGAACAGACAGGGTATTTTCTTACAGGGAGACAAACTGGATTAAAACGCTTTATGAGCAGTAATATATTCGCATTTCATTCTAGAGACAGGTTCTTTGTTAATGGTTATGACCCAGATAGTAATGAACAGTTAATCATTAGGATACTTGACAAAATAACTGATGAAACACATCAGATAAAAATACAACCTCAATGGTTAACCAAAAAATATAACTATTTCAATAGGCCCCCTGAACAATATAGCTTTACTCCTGAAAATACTATAAGTGAGTTTATCAGTGCTGCTGTTTACAGTGATGATATTAATAGTGCAAAAGCATTAATACACCCAGATATTCAGGATTTCCCATGGGGACAAATAAATCACAATATGTGGTCATTGACTAGAACATCGGAAATTTATTATCAAGATAGACATTTAGGTTATAAAGATGTATTTGAGAAGAAAATTTTGTTTGGTAATTTATATAGTAGTGACTTTAATGCGATTGCAGAACAAAGCTTTTATATAACACAACATGATAAAGAGTGGCGTTTAATTGATATAGGTTCGTTAATTGAACGTGATATATAATATAGAGGTATATCAATGAATACTAATGCACTAGCATACCTAGGAGTGATTTAAATACCTACGTTACTTCTGATAACTCCAGAAAATGAAGAAATAAATCGACACCGTGTTCATCAGTTTAACAACTTTACACAATTAACGATGCCTTATTTAGCTGGCTTTGTACCATCTTCTTTTGAAATAATATTAATAGATGAATACTCACAACAAATTCCCTTTGAAAAGTTTGATGTAGTTGCAGTAACTGTAAATACTCCTAATGCTCCACATGTATACAGGATAGCAAAAAAGTTCCAAGACCTGGGATCTTGGGTTGTATTAGGTGGACCTCATATTACGCTTCTACCTGAAGAAGCAAGTAAACATGCTAATACCATATTCGTTGGTGAAGCAGAAGAAACTTGGCCTTCTTTTTTAACAGACTTTCTTGAAGGAAAGCCAGAGGAAGTTTATGAGTGTAAAAATACTCCTGACTTAAAAGATTTACCATTGCCTAGGCGTGATTTAATCGTCGGCCACAAGTTTACTAGTGGAGCAGTTTTTGCTACTAGAGGATGCCCACACAATTGCAGCTATTGTTGCCTCAAAAAAATATATTGTCATCATTTTCGAAAAAGACCTGTCGAGGAAGTTATTGAAGATATAAAAAATATTCCCAATAAACATTTCGTCTTTTGGGATGATAATTTTTTTGCTGATGCTGAGTATACAAAGAAACTATTGAAAATGCTAAAACCATTAAAGAAAAAATGGGCAGCTCAGGTAACAGCTCAAAGCTGTAAGGACGAAGAGCTATTATGCATGGCAAAAAAAGCTGGTTGCCTGTACTTATTTCTGGGATTAGAGTCCTTTTCAAAAGAGGGTTTAAAGGACGCAAATAAAAGTTTTAATATAATAGAGCAGTATCCGAAAATAGTAGAACTAATACATAGTAATGGCATAAGTGTGCAAGCAGGTGTCGTGTTTGGTTTTGATTCAGACACAATGGCTGTTTTTGACGATGCCCTAGAATTTTGTGAATCGATAGGTGTAGATGGCGTAACTGCTAGTATTCTAACTCCGTTTCCTGGTACTAGTTTATATGATGCTTTGGAAAAGGACTGCAGACTTCTTGACGTTGATTGGTCATATTATAATGGGAAAACCAGAGTCAGTTTTGAACCTAAGCAGTTAACTAGTTCGGAGTTACTTGAAGGTTATAATAGTTTTCGTGGTAAGTTTTATTCGTGGAGAAGCATTGTGAGGAGATTATCCAAGTCACGTGTAAATATCATATACAACTTAATAATGAATTTAGGTTATATGAAAGCATATAAAAGGTTTCAGAGCAAAACAAGAGTCGAATAATGTAAACAAGCTTGTTAAGCTATAAAGTTAAGATTATACTAACCGTAAGATTAAAAATTATTTGAAAAAGAGGTATACCATGAACGAAACTAATAAAATACATAAACTAAGAGTAAAAAACACTACAAGAAGCGGGGCATTTTTGGAATGGGAACCAGGCAATGACCTTTTCTTACCAATAAGAGAACAAACTACTGACCTTAAAAATGGAGATGTATGCTTAGTAGGCTTATATGTTAACGAAGATACCGACGAGTTGTGTGCAACAATGTATCTATATGATTTATTAAGCACTGAATCACCATACAAAAAAAATGATGTAGCGCAGGGAACTGTATATAACATAAATAGAGATCTAGGAGTTTTTGTAGCTGTTGATGATATATACCACGGTTTAGTTCTCAATAAAGAGTTATATGGCAACTTTGCAATAGGTGACAAGATTGAGGTTAGGATTAAAAGCGTAAGGGAAGATGGTAAATTAGAGTTAAGCTTGAGAAAACAGGCACACAATGAAATCGAGAGTGATGCACAAAAGATTATGGAGCTACTAAAGCAACGTGATGGAAAGCTCTCAATCAATGATAAAAGCGCTCCTGAAGAAATAAAAGCAGAATTAAATATTAGTAAAGCTGCTTTTAAAAGGGCTGCTGGCAGGCTCTTAAAAGAGGGTGCCATCAAAATTACTGATGATGGTATTGAGTTAACCTGGAAAAATTAAATCAAACAATTTCATTATGTATAAAGCATGCTCATCCTACAAAAACTGAGGTAATAATAGTTTGGTGGGGTGAGCTTTTTGTCTTCTTATAAATATTTTGATGAATTATTCGAGAAGCTAGTTGAGTTACATGAACAATTAGATACAGCATCTATGAAAGAAAAGAATATAATTATTGATGAGCTACGAAATGTCCAGACTCAAGGTGATGACATATATAAGCAGTGGTTAATTCTCCAGGAGTATATAGATATATTAGATCAGGAATATAACCTCTCAATGAAACAGGAGAAAGCTGCTGAAACTGAATATAAAACAAATAAAGAAGTTGCGCCAAATGGTGACACTTCGAATCTTAAGATAGATACTAAGGAAAATGAATTACCTGATAATGAACAAAAAACAAAGCAGATTTTTTGGGTAGCTGATGAAGAAGCTGTTACAACTTTTAGAAAAGGTATTGGATATTTTGAGCTGCTAATGTTTGAAAACAGCATTGAATATTTCAAAGAAACTGTCAATAATGATCCAAATTTTATGATGGCACGCGTATATCTGGGATTATGCTATTTAAGTCTAGGTAAGTTTAATGAAGCAGAGGAAGAGTTGAAGAAATCGCTTCTTTTTGCCGAAGAAGGAAATCCATATATCACACTAGCGAATCATGCTTTAGGATGTGTATATGCCCAACTGAAAAAATATGAGCTGGCCCAACAGTACTTCCAAGAGGTAATACATATAGATGAGAACTTTAAAAACATTTATTTTAATCTTGGAGCATCGTATTATAATCAGCAAAATTATGCAAAAGCAAAATCGATATTCCTGAAAGGCATTAAGTTAAATCCTAAGGACTGGGAGCTATATTTCTTATTAGGCAAATGCAATATGTTTTTAATGGACTTTAATCAAGCAATAAAAAATTTAAAGATTGCCTTTCAGCTATCAAATCGGATAGAGGTGGGCTTAACATTAGGTAAAGCTTACGAAATAACTAATCAAACATCTATGGCATCAGGTGTTTATGAAAATTTGTTGGAACTATTCCCAAAGGAAGCAGAGTTATATCATCGCATGGGTTGGATACATTTATATAATAATGAACACAATAAAGCGGTTATTGCAATTAAAAGGGCTATTGTATTGGATCGGAAAAATGAATCTTATTTATTCTCATTAGGTTGGGTCTATCTACACGCAAATAAAAAAACTCAAGCAAACATCTGCTTTAAGCAGATAGAAAAATGTAATATTAAGAACATATACTCAAAAATTGGTTTTGCTAAGTTAGCCAATGAATCCGATAGTTACAATAATGCAAAAGAATACTTATTAAAAGCAATTAAAGACACCTATACAAAGCATGAACTAGGAGTTTTAGCATATCACCTCGGCTATTATTGGTTACAGCGCAAAAACTACAATAAATCGTTGAATAGCTTTAAAGCCTCATTGCGGATTGCACCATATCTAACAGAATCAAATTTTTATATTCAGGTTTTAGATAAAATAACAAATAAAGAAAAACAACCTATAACGTAATTTCATAGGTTGTTTTTATGTTATTATTAGAGAAAATACTCAATCAGGGGATATACATGAGCAACTTATATGAACGATATATCATAATGTACATAAACGAGCTTCTTATCGAAGACAAAATCACGAAGAGCATCGGCTATGTTTCTATAGAAAATACAAAGATTACTGATGTAAGCGCTGCTAACTTAGGGATACATGAATTTATAATTGATGATAGTAATACTGATGCCTATTTAGCAGAGGTTTTACCATTGCTAGACAACAGTATTGTGGTTTTTTACTCTGCCGATGAACAGTTGCCATTGCTTAATAGCATACTGGAATCATCAGGCTATAATCACTTTAATGGTCTATACTTAGATTTAAGACGGACCTTACCTGTGTTTACGAACTCAACAAACACTGGGGAGCAGCATTTAAGTCACTTAGAGTTAATGGTGCAAATTTTTTGGCATCAATACAACTATTTGAAGGAACTACCGATATTAGTGATTCAAAAACTAATTGAAGTCTATAATTCAATAGAAGATATAGCTATTAAAGGATATTTGCTAAATATTGAAAATGAAAAAATGCAAGAATTGGGTGCAACGACCCTAGCAAGTGACTCCGTTGCCTTCTCTCAGTTGGTCTTAAAGAAGAAGGTAATAACAGAGGTAGAAGAACACAATATAGGGTTAAATGATTTGCTAAACTTTTTTCAAAATCCCAATCGAGAAAAGATACTTAATGATTTTGAAGCACGACCGCAACAGCAAAAAATGCTGGAACATGTTCATACTGCACTAAAGGAAAACAAACATCTATTAGTAGAAGCGGGTACAGGAACGGGTAAAACATTAGCATATTTATTACCGCTCCTATATTTTAGCCTTACTAACGAAAAAAGAGTTGTTGTAGCTACCAATACGGTTTTGCTACAGAAGCAAATATTTGAGAGGGATATACCATTACTGCAAAAAATATATAAGATTCCTTTTAATGTAGCTATATTTAAAGGTAGGGGTCGTTATCTTTGTCTACGCAAGTTAATTAACCAGTTAGCAAACGACAAAGGTAATTCAACGAAGAAAAGCGATTTACTTGCTACAATCATTGTATGGTTATGTAAAACTGAGACTGGCGAAGGGGAAGAGCTACAGCTAAAGGATAATAAAGACTGGCAGCAAATCAGTAGCGATTCAGAAACTTGCTTAAATAAAAAATGTTATTGCTTTTCTTATTGTTATTATCACTTTGCTAAAGAAAAAGCAAACCATGCAAATCTAATTATCACCAATCATTCACTGGTCTTTTCTGATATTAAAACGGATCATCAAATACTACCTGCCTATAAGCATATTGTCTTTGATGAAGCCCATCACCTTGAAAATGAAGCAACTAAACATCTTGGAACAAGGATACAATACCATGATATCAAGCAATGCCTAACTTATTTATATCGGGATATTAAGAATGGTGCTTTGCCGAAAGCTATGGATTACATTAGATTGCTATTAACGCAGGGAAATGTTGAGTATGGTGACATATTAGAAATCCTCAATCAGTTAATCAAACAAACTATGGAGCTTACGCTAGCATTCGATGATTGCATGCTTGAGGTTCGCCAGTGGATACTCAGCCACCAGAAGGAACAATATGAATATAACGAAAGCATCCGCTTTACAACAAAATTGAGGACAGATTTTACAAAGCAGGACTTGTTTTCAAATGTTACCACTCAACTAAAGCTAATTAATACGCTAATGGAAGACCTTGAAAAAGCTATTCACAACTATGATGAGCTTGATTATCAGCTAAGCGAATATGTAAATAACGTACTAATGCAGAAGAGGCTGCTTCAGCAGTTTGAAAAAGATTTGCAGTTTTTCTTTAGTAAGCATGAAGATGATAAATACGTGTATTGGTTTGAAATAGGTTCTAATCATTCCTATAAAAAACTATGTTTTAATGCTGTTCCAATATATATTGGTGAAATTCTAAACGAGAAGTTATTTGATAAAAAGTCATCATGTATTCTAACATCTGCAACCCTAGCTATCCGAGGCTCTTTTAAATATGCTATGAAAAAGTTTGGATTAGATGTAATCAGTGAAAGGGTTATGTCACTTGAACTAGACTCACCATTTGATTATAAAGAGCAATGCCTAGTATGTATACCAACTAATATTCCATCAATTAAAGATGAGGGAGTCTTTATTAACAATGCCTGCAAGCTTATTATCAAGCTTTTAAGTATAACAGATGGCAAAACATTGTTGCTATTTACTTCTAATCGAATGCTTGCTAGCTTTCATAGCAATCTGAAACAGGGTTTAGCAACAACTGACATAAAAGTGCTAGCACAAAATATCGATAGCAACAATCGTTCAAAGTTACTTGAAGAGTTTTTTGAATCGAAAAAAGCCATCCTGCTTGGTAGTAATTCCTTTTGGGAAGGGGTGGATATGCCAGGGGATGCTTTGACGAACTTATTTATAATTAAGCTACCATTTTGGCCACCTAATATGCCTATTGTTGAGGCGCGAACTGAGCAATTGGAGAAAGAGCAGAAAAACTCTTTTATGGAATATGCTTTACCAGAAGCTATTATAAGATTCAAACAAGGCTTTGGACGTTTAATTAGAACTAAAACAGACAGGGGAATTGTAGTAATTTTTGATCGGCGGGTTATCGATAGTAAGTACGGTAGCTTTTTTATTAAAGCTTTACCAGGTCCTACTGTTAGAGCAGTTTCTGAAAATGAACTGTTTAATGAAATTAGTGAATGGAATCAATCATAATAGCATAATTATATATAATAATCCTTATTCCTAAGGACGTAACTGTAAAATATGAAAAAGGATTGATTCTATGCTTCGCTTCTGGTATTTCACAACTGCAGTAACACTAGTTTTATTTATTTTATCAGTATCTATATGGTTGAATAATGTAACACCAACCGAAGGTAAATATATAGAAAGACATACTAAAAACGATACAAATAATGAACAAAAGTCAAAACTAAAAAGTTATTTTTTGGATTTAGGTAGAAGTGAAGCTACGATTTTAATAACACCTAATAACAAAGTAATACTTGTCGATACAGGGGATGATGAGCATTTTAAAAAGCTAGACTTTATTCTTAAGGAGCTTAAGATAGAAAATATAGACTATCTATTTCTGACCACAAACGAACCAGACCATATTGGGGCTTTTCCAGAATTACAAAAAAAATATAACATCCATAGCACATTAATATGCAAGGAGCCAGGAATAGGCTTGTTTGAACCAGATATCCGAAAATTACTAGTGGAATCTAAAAATGTTGTCTTGCTTCCAGAAAATAAAAAACTTACATTAGATGATGATTTAGACGTTTATGCTTTTTATGAGCATCCAATGGTATTAAAGTTCAAATATAAAGAGTCTTCTATCTTAATGATGTCAGATGCAAATTTTGAAATTGAAGAAAAACTTATAGCAAAATATAAAGAAAATCTAAAATCACTAATTCTCAAAGTTGGTAACCACGGACAAAGCTTGACGAGTAGTGATGAATTTTTAAAAGCTGTCAATCCACAGGTTGCTATAATTTTAGGAGGGGACACTGAAGATAATAGCCGCCCGTCATATGGTGTGATTGAGCGCTTAACTGAATCTTGGATAGATGTGTATAGAAACGATGTGAAAGGTACTATTTTAGTACAACTTGATGGTGAATCATTTGAAGTAAATACCCATCTAAATAATTATTAGAAACACTTAGTCGCAACTTGACTTTTTAATATTTGACTGATTTAATGAACCTAAAGCCTATTTGGGCTTATTTTTTTGAGGGAGATGATAACTTGGACAACCTTGCACGAGCAGACATTGCAATTATTGGTGGAACAGGGGTATACGACCCTGAGCTACTTAGTGATATTGAGCAGATCTTACTAAATACTAAGTATGGCTGTGTAGCTGTAACGATAGGTAGTTATGAAGGAAAGAAAGTCGCTTTTATAAGCCGTCACGGCAAAGGTCATACGACACCTCCACATAAAATTAATTATAGGGCAAATATTGAAGCAATATATAAATTACAAGCAAAAAAAATATACGCGACAGCAGCCGTCGGCTCTTTAAGAAAAGAGTTGAAACCAGGAGATTTAGTAATTTTAGATCAATTTATTGATTTTACAAAAAAACGAAAGTATACGTTTTTTGATGGGGAAGAGGGAGTTGCTCATGTTGATTTAACAGATCCCTATTGCCTAGAACTAAGAGATAAAATTATTTCACAATGCAATAAATTAAAAATACCATACCACGCAACAGGAACATACATATGTACGGAAGGACCTCGCTTTGAAACTCCAGCAGAAATTGCTCTTTTTGCAAACTGGGGTGCTGATGTAGTCGGAATGACAAATGTACCAGAGGTAATTCTGGCTCGTGAAAAAGAACTTTGTTATGCTACAATAGCAACGGTTACCAATTACGGTGCTGGTATCTCTGAAACATTATTAACCCATAAAGAAGTAAGTGAGGTTATGTCGAATAACAATAAGCTCTTACGGGATTTATTGAAGGCAATCATAGGAAATGAAGATAATGAAAGAAACTGCAAATGCAAATATGCTGCTGCCGAGCTTGGAAAATTCTGATTCTATATTTATGGGGGAATTATAAATGCGACCAATGAAGTGGGAAAACCGTAGACTGAAATTAGTAAACCAGCTTCTACTACCAGAGCAAGAACAATGGATTGAATATAGCGATTATAATGATGTAGCGACAGCTATCAAAACTATGGTGGTTAGGGGCGCCCCAGCCATTGGAGCAACTGCTGCATTTGGACTAGCTTTAGCTGCATTGAAGTATCGTAATAGTGCAATAGATGAGTTCCAAAGTAATTTTGACAATGCTGCTGATATATTAGCAAAAACTAGACCTACTGCTGTTAATTTGTTTTGGGCGATAGAGCGCATGAAACGGGTCGTTAATGAAAATCGTGAGCAGTGCACAGTACCAGAGCTCGTTGAAAAACTTGTCAGGGAAGCTGAAAACATTGCCGAAGAAGATATTATTATAAATAAGAGCATCGGCAAACACGGTGGTAACTTGATTCCTGATAACGCTCAAATCTATACTCATTGTAATGCTGGGGCATTAGCAACAGTTGATTACGGAACTGCCCTTGGAGTAATACGTAATGCACATGAACAGGGAAAAAATATACATGTGTACGCAGGGGAAACTAGACCGTTTCTACAGGGTTCTAGGCTAACAACATTTGAACTTATGAAAGACAATATACCTGTTACTCTAGTTACAGATAATATGGCTGGCTTCTTAATGAAACAAGGCAAGGTTGATTGTGTTATTGTTGGTGCTGACCGTGTTGCTGGGAATGGTGACGTGGCGAATAAAATTGGAACCTACAGTCTGTCTGTACTTGCGAAAGAACACAATATTCCGTTTTATGTAGCTGCACCTATATCGACAATTGATTTAAATATAGATCATGGTGACGATATAGAAATAGAGGAACGTGGAGTAGATGAAGTTATTAAAATTTTTGATGCTTATATCGCTCCAAAGGACGCTGTAGCATACCACCCAGCCTTTGACGTGACACCTAATTCGAATATAACTGCAATTATTACAGAAAAAGGTATCATTAAAAACCCTTCACTTGAGGCTATGAAGTCATTTTTTAATAAAATTTAAATGTACTAAACAAGGAGATTAACGTGTATAGGAATATTGAACAAGCCCAAAAAGCTGTGCTTAACTCCGTTCATGATATGATTGAAAGCAAGCTAGTTGCCTCTACATGGGGCAATGTAAGTGCTAAGGTAGATAATGATAATCTAATAGTAATTACGCCATCAGGTGTTGATTATAAAAACCTTACATTTAACGAACTTCCTGTCATCGATATGGACGGTAAAAAAATATATGGAAAATACGAGCCATCATCAGAAAAGCTTTTACACCTTGCTTTATTGAAAAATCGCAAAGACATTCATGGCGTTATGCATACTCATAGTATATATGCGAGTGCATTTTCAGTTATCCGTGAGGCAATTCCTCCAATTATCGAAGATATGGTGCAAATTGCTGGTGGAGAAATACCTGTAGCTCCATATCATCTTCCTGGCACCCCTGAATTAGGTAACGATGTATTACGGGTTATGCAGGATAAATACGGAGCTTTAATGGCAAATCACGGTTTTGTAGGTGTTGGCAGGACTGTACACGAAGCGTTTAAGGTATGCTTAGTCGTGGAAAAAGCTGCCCAGATACATTTTATTGCAAAGGCGATTGGTACTCCTAATATATTGAGCGAAGAAGATGTAAGCATTATGCGTAAAGGCTATTTGGAATCATATAGTAAACATGATATGGAGGGAGCAGGTTAGAATGAAAACAATTCTAATTAATGGATTAGTTTTAACAATGGAGGCGGATTGGAAGCCAGCCTATTTAGACATTGTTATAAATGATCAAAGAATAGAAAAAGTTGAACAATTATCGGACGATGAGCGTAAACAGTATATAAATCAAGGCTATCAATGTGTAGATATGGCTAATAAAGTAGTTATGCCTGGCTTTGTAAATACTCACGGTCATGCTGCTATGACCCTTTTACGTAGTTATGCAGATGACCTACCATTACAACAATGGCTAGAAGATAAAATTTGGCCTTTTGAAGCAAAATTAACGGCAGACGACATATACTGGGGAACTAAGCTTGCTATTATAGAAATGCTTGAGACAGGAACGACATGCTTCACAGATATGTATTTTGAAATGGAGCAAGTTGCAAAGGCTGTTGAAGAAATGGGTATTAGAGCTTGTTTGTCCCGTGGCATGATTGGTGTAGCGCCAAATCGTGATATTGCTTTAAGCGAAAGTGAACAATTTATTAGTCAATGGAATCAAGCAGCAGAAGGTAGAATCACGTGTACATTAGGTCCACACGCACCTTACACTTGTCCACCGGACTACTTAAAAAAGGTTGTTGAGTTAGCGAATAAGCTTGACGTACCAATTCAAATTCATGTCTCTGAGACTGAAAAAGAAGTAAATGATTGCAAGGAGATGTATGGAGCTAGTCCAGTTAAGCATTTAGAGAATATTGGGCTGTTCTCAAGACCAACTATTGCGGCCCATTGTGTTCATTTAGATGATAATGATATCGATATTATGCATAAGCACAATGTTACTATAAGCCATAATCCAAGTAGTAACTTAAAGCTTGCTAGCGGTATTGCTCCCCTTAAGAAGTACATCGACAAGGGTTTAACAGTTGGAATTGGAACTGATGGATGCTCAAGTAATAACAACTTAGACATGTTGGAAGAATTAAAGCTTGCATCTCTAATTCATAAAGGCAATACATACGATCCGACCTTGATACCTGCGAGAAAAGCCTTAGAAATGGCAACTATCGAAGGTGCTAAAGCATTATTTTTAGATGAAGTTATCGGCTCAATAGCGCCTGGTAAACAAGCAGATATTATTGCCTTTAGTTTGGATAAATCTTTATATTATCCATCCTTTGATATCACATCATTGTTAGTGTACTCTGCAAATTCTAGGGATATTTCTGATGTATTTATTGCTGGTAAACAGATAATGAAGAACAGAAGATTAGAGTTTAATAAGCAGGAAATTTTTCAGCAGGTTCAAGATAGAGCACAAAATATTGCAAAAGAAATAGCGGCTACAAAATAGCCGCTTAATAATTTTGTTTATAGAAAGTTTTTGAATAAAATTACCTTTGCGTTAAATACTAAATTTAGAAACTATTTCTAACCTTAACTGTTTCATCCTTGAAGTCACTCTGAGAAATACATGACCATTTTTCAGATTTGACTTCGGGTGCTATTCCTAATTCTTCGGCCACTTCAAAATGAAAATTTTCAAGTACATCATCTGACATCTGAAACAACTTAGTAGTCATTCTTGCCATAAAAGCATCACCTCCTTAAAGGTGTACTTATATTATGACACTGCAATGAAACAATATGTCTAACATATACAGGTAAAAACACGGGTTACTTAGCATATAAGGTAAATCCTTGTTTTAACCTGTTTTTAATTCAGCATATATTTTTACAATTATATTATATAATGTGTAGTACAATAGTTTCGGAGGTGCTTAGTGTATGGATATATTAGTGACTAATGACGATGGTATACATGCAAAAGGTTTAAAAGCATTAGTGAAAGAGTTATCTAAAATAGCTAACGTATATGTTATTGCTCCTGACCGAGAACGAAGTGCTACGGGTCATGCTATAACTATTCATAGTCCGATAAGAACAACAGAAGTTCCAGGTTTTACAGACGCAACAAAAGCTTTTCAAGTTGATGGCACACCAGCTGACTGTGTGAAGCTAGGAATTAGTACTCTTCTTGATAACAAACCAGATTTTGTAGTTAGCGGTATAAATGCAGGTCCTAATTTAGGGCTTGATGTTTTATATTCTGGGACAGTAGCTGCAGCAATAGAAGCCTCTATTCACGAAATTCCTGGTATAGCTTTTTCCTTAGCTGGAAGTACTGATTTTTGTTACGACACAGCAGCGAAAATTTCAATACAGATTTTAAAGCAGCTTATGGAAAAAAATCTAGATAACAACTCTATTTTTAACGTGAATTTACCTGTATTAGCTGACCAAGGATGCAAAGGCATTGTTGTAACTACCTTAGGCATTAGAAAATACATAAATTTCTATGAGCAGCGCTCTGATCCACGGGGATTGCCTTATTATTGGCTAGCGGGTGATTTAATGGATCATATCAACAAGCCTGACACTGATGTCAATGTTGTAGACAATGGTTATGTAAGTATTACACCAATCAATTTAGACTTTACCCATTATCAAAAGGTAAAAGAAATGAAAGACTGGAACTTTAAATTTTAAATAATCTTTTAATTAATATATCGTCCTATCCAGCATACATTGTACTATTGCTAATTAGGAGTTGGATTTATGGACGATATTAGAGAATTACAGAAAAAAATTATTTTAAGGATTACCATTTGTAGCTTGATAATTATTGTTTTCTGGGTAGTTATTAATCCGCCTGGATTTGATAAAAATCAAAAATCTGATATGTACACACTGTCTCATATATTTGCTAACATAGATAGCCAAAGCGTTGTTTTTTCTGTTATAGGAACGGATATAGTTGATTTTTTTCAAGAGGAAATTCCAATTGAACAATTAATCGTGGAAATATCTTTGTTAGAGCTTGAAGACTTATTTTATTTATACTCTACACAAAATAAGCAGCTTTTGGTTCATGTATCAGAGACAATGCTGGTTTTAGAGCAAAATGGATTGTTTTATTATAGTGAAGATGGAAACGATTGGACGCGATTTGAACAGTTAATCTCAACTACTAATCCTTTTTCCCATATAAAGCATCTTAATAACTACAAGTTAGAGCAAATTTATGTGAACGACTCTTTTTACTATTCAGTTGTTATAGAGGACGCTGAGGTTAATTTTACATATGTAATTGAAATGGATAATAATAATCTATATCCATTAACATTGACTATAATTAAAGCATTAAATAAATCAACTGAATTAGATATCATCAAGTATCACTTTTATGATTGGAATCAAAGCTATATAATAGAGAAGATTGACAACATATTAGATGTATTTTCTGGGAGTGAATATAATTGAAGCGTTTACTTGTATCCATATTCTTTATAATTATTGTATTAAGTATAATAATCTCAAACTTGTATGCGAGCTATGCTGTTACGAGGTCTGATGAATTTAAAACAGCTAAACAAATAGCTAAAATGAACAATGATTTTGAAGTTGTGCTTGGGAACATATTTGTAGCTACTCCTTTACAATATGTGTTTCTTTTAGAAAAAGAAGATAACTTGTATTGGTCATTTGTAACCAATGAAACTGTTGAGGCACTAATTAATGCATCAGATGGTATTAGCTCAGAAGAAATTATTGAACGACTTGAAGCATTAAAGATACCTATGTTTGAAGAAATATATCAATTAACACCTGGTTTGATTAAACGGGATAGTGCTGAATTACCGTATTACGCTACCTTAACTGATACCGCAATTGTATGGGAGGTAATCGGTCTTAATAGCAATGACAGAGTACAATACACATATTTTGATTTTTTTAGTGGAAAATTAATTTGGAATTATCAACTCCAGTAAAACCTACCTATAATTACCACATAAGATGATGTATATTTCGTGATATACTGTTATGTACACTTGCTTGATATACACATCTGTGGAATAGGAGGTTTTTTTATGAACTCAATTAAAATACCATATATAGCTTTATCGTTTTTCTTCTCGTTATTATTGCTTATCTCTAGTTTTTTTGCATATAATCAATATTTTGTTATTCAGCCGTTGCACAATTTGATTTCTGAAATCGAAGGTGTTAGTGACACGGAAATTACAAGTACTCTTAATAAAAGAGAAATTATTATATATTTAGAGACAGATAATTTGATGGGTAGTTACCATGAAATTATCAATGCTGTCAATGAAGTTGTAGATTCAGACATATATACAATAGAAATAAAAGACGATCGCAACCAACTAATAATTGATAAATATAATAACCTTAGCTTTTATGTTTTTGAAGCTATAGAGAACAACCAGTACTCGGCATTTAACAATATTATGGATTCAGTAAGCAAACCATATGACTTAAGAATTGAAATGGATGAAAATATTATTTATGTAAATCTTAAAAATGGTGAACACTATTTATATAAGCTGATACCGCGTAAGCAAAATAAGCTAGTAACGTAAAATAAATAATGTAACATTAGCAAATAACGTAAGCAATGATTGGATGATACGTATGACTAAAAGTATTATTATCGGTGTTATTCCAGCCATATTAATTTTCTTATTTTTATTAGGCTTTAACATTGCACCTGTTGTATTTATACTAGTCCTTATTGGTTTGATTTTCTTATTAATCTATTCTAAGGACGGTTTTTCAAATGTACTGAATAAGCCAAATCATCGAATTAATAATTCAGATATTAAATTTGAACAAATAGGTGGCCAGGCTAGGGCCAAAAGGGAAATCAAAGAAGCTCTAGAGTTTGTATTAAAAGCTGATGAATATAAGGAAATGGGCATCCGTGCCCTTAAAGGACTTTTATTGGTTGGCCCACCAGGTACAGGAAAAACGCTTCTAGCTAAAGCTGCAGCTAATTATACAAATTCTGTTTACTTTGCTGCTAGTGGTTCTGAATTTGTTGAAATGTACGTTGGAATGGGCGCAAAAAGAGTCCGTGAAATTTTTAATAATGCCTATAAAGAAGCTGAAAAAGAGAATAAAAGTAGTGCAATTATTTTTATTGATGAGATAGATGTAATTGGACAAAAAAGGGAAGCATCCTCGAATAATAAAGAGTATGATCAAACGTTAAATCAACTACTTACTGAGATGGACGGAATAAAAGAGAATGATAAAGTAAAGGTTCTAGTGCTTGCTGCAACTAATCGTGTAGACATATTAGATCCTGCTCTCTTACGTCCTGGTAGGTTTGATCGAAAAGTCATGGTTGATCTTCCAGATAAAGAAGGTCGTAAACAAATATTAGAAATTCATACACAAAAAAAGTCTTTAGCAGAGGATGTAAGTATAGAATTTATCGTAAATAAAACCTTTGGATTTTCAGGTGCTGAATTGGAAAATCTTGTGAATGAAGCAAGTATACTTGCGTTACGAAATAATAAACAAGTAATTCAGAAGCATCATATAATCGAAGCAATAGATAAGGTTATGATAGGTGAAAAGTCTGATCGAAAGCCTAATGAAGAGGAGATTCGTAGAGTTGCCTATCATGAGCTTGGACATGCAGTTACAACAGAGTTGCTAAATCCTGGCACAGTTGCAAATATATCTATTACACCTAGAGGTGGTGCTTTAGGGTATGTTCGACAAGCAGACACTGAAGATCGCTATTTATATACTAAGGACTTCTTTGATAAGCAAATAATGATAGCCTTAGCAGGTGCAGTTGCTGAACAAGAATTTCTAGGTAATAAGAGTACTGGAGCTCAAAACGACTTTAGCAAAGCACTACAATTAGCTAAACAAGTAGTAACGAGTGGTTTAACGGAGCTAGGGATTATAGATAAAGATTTAAACAAAAAAGAGTATACAGAAAAAGTAAATAGTATCATAAGGGAATTAGAAATTGCTACCGTTGAATTAGTACAGAACAATAAAACTGCAATTACAGATATATTTCATGTGCTGATTGATAAAGAAACCATTGATGGAGATGAATTCAGAAGCTTGTTAAGGAAATAATTCAATAGTACGACAGTTAGAAATTACTAGTAATACAGAGCTAGCCGTAGTATGGTTAGCTCTATTTATTTAAATCAGCTAAAAAGCAGAGTATCCAAAATCTACAAGCTTTAGTGAATGTGGTAATATTGTATACAAATAGTTGGCAAACTAAGAAAGTAGCCATATAACATTTTATAAACGGAGTGATAATAATGAAAATATTAGTATTAAATTGCGGTAGTTCATCATTAAAATATCAGGTATTTAATATGGATGGTGAGACCGTACTAGCTAATGGTAAAGTTGAAAGAATTGGTATGGAAGATGCAATATTGACACACGAACCTACGGGCAAGCAAAAAGTAAAAAAAGTATCAGAAATTTATGAGCATAAAACTGCAATTAAATCAGTATTAGAAACTTTAATTGATAAGTCCGATGGAGTATTAGCTGACTATAGTGAAATTCAAGCTGTCGGCCATCGTGTTGTACATGGTGGAGAAAGCTTTTCAGACTCTGTATTAATCACTCCTGAAGTCGAAGACGCAATTAGAAAGTGCATAGATTTAGCGCCATTACATAACCCTGCTAATCTATTGGGTATAGATGCAGTTAAAGAAGTTATGCCAACCACACCACAGGTTGCCGTTTTTGATACTGCATTTCACCAAACTATGGATAAGAAGACTTTTTTATACCCAATTCCTATGGAGCAATATAAAAAATATAAAATTCGTAGATATGGATTTCATGGAACATCCCATAAGTACGTAGCAGAAAAGGCATTAGACGTTCTAAATTTAAGCGCAAATGGTTCTAAAATTGTCTCTTGTCACATAGGTAATGGTGGAAGTGTTACTGCAATTAAAGATGGTAAATCTGTAGATACGTCAATGGGCATGACCCCCCTTGAAGGACTTATGATGGGAACTCGCTCAGGAGATATTGACCCAGCGGCTGTTTTGTATATAATGAATAAAGAAGAACTTACACTTCAAGAAATTAATTCAATGCTAAATAAACATAGTGGATTAATCGGTATATCAGGGATAAGTAGTGATATGCGGGAGATAGAGGACGGTTTATTAGCCAATAACGAATCTGCAACTCTTGCCTTCAATATGTATGAGTATAGGATTAGAAAATACATTGGTGCATATGCTGCAGCAATGAATGGTCTTGATGTACTTATCTTTACAGCAGGAGTTGGTGAGAACTCACCAATTTTAAGAAAACAAATCTGCGATAACTTAAGCTACTTAGGCGTGGAGCTTGATAATGAGAAAAATGATGTGTTTGCTAAACATGATCGGGTTATCAGTTCTGAGAATTCACGGGTTAAGGTTTTAGTTATACCAACTAATGAAGAATTAATGATTGCCCGTGATACTCAAAATATCATAGGTAATCAAACTTAATAAAATGTAGGGAGAGAATATGTATGAGATTATCAAAACGTGTAGAAACTCTTACACCTTCAACTACCTTAGCAATTACTGCAAAGGCAAAAGAGTTAAAACAGCAAGGGATTAATATTATTAGCTTTGGAGCAGGGGAGCCAGATTATAATACTCCTCAGCATATAATTGATGCTGCTTATAAAGCGATGCAGGATGGACAAACAAAGTACACCCCAGCTGCCGGTTTACCCGAACTAAGAAAAGCAATCTGCAAAAAACTCTTAGATGATAATCAACTTACATATGAACCAGCTAATATCTGTGTATGTAGTGGAGCTAAGCATGCTCTGTACAATATTTTCCAAGTTATTTGTGACCCTGGAGATGAGGTTATAATTCCAATTCCATATTGGGTTAGCTATCCAGAGCAAGTAAAGCTAGCTTCTGCTACGCCTGTATATATCGAAGGCTTTGAAAGTAATCAATTTAAAATTACTGCTGAGCAATTAGAAGCTGTTATTACTGAGAAAACAAAAGCATTAATACTTAACTCACCTAGTAACCCTTCAGGTACTGCCTATTCGAAGGAAGAATTGGAGAGTATTGCTGAAGTTTGTGTTAAGAAAGATATAATGGTAATTTCTGACGAGATTTATGAGAAGCTCGTTTATGATAATGTTGAGCACATTAGTATTGCAAGCTTAAACGATGAAATATTTAAAAAAACCTTAGTGGTAAATGGTGTTTCTAAACCTTACTCCATGACTGGCTGGAGAATTGGCTATGTTGCAGGTGATAAGGATATTATCAGAGCGATTATTGATTTATCAAGTCATAGTACTTCAAACCCAACTACCATGGCTCAGTGGGGAACATTAGAAGCGTTAACAGGGTCTCAACAGCCATTAAATGATATGGTGAAAGAGTTTGATAAGCGCAGAAAAGTTATGATAGAGCTACTAAATGATATACCTGGAATCACCTGTGAAACACCTCAAGGAGCATTCTATGCTTATCCTAATGTGAGCGCGTTATTTTCAGAAAAAATAACTAATGCAGACGAATTATCTAGTATATTATTAGAGCAAGCTAATGTAGCTGTAATACCTGGTTCCGCATTTGGGTCAGATAAACATGTTCGTTTATCATATGCTACTAGTATGCAAAACATAGAAGAAGGTATTAAGCGCATTAAAACATTTGTAGAAAATAATTTATAATCTTAGAAAGAAATAAGACTAATTTTACAATTGGTCTTATTTTTTGTTTCACTATGTACATTTATATCTTTATTTCACAACTATATCTTTTTTCCCTGTGATTATAATTGAATGCCTGTTATACTATCTATGAGGTGTTTTTTATGAAAAGACAAGCTAACAACATTATAAAAAAAATAGTAAATGCTAGCTGGGATCAACAGCTACTAATACCAGGTTCATTAATGAAATATTATAAAAAATTAGGTCTTAATGAACAGGAAGCTATGTTTATCCTACAAATAATCTATTATCAGAAAATGGAAAATGATGCGTTTCCAAGTATCAATTTGTTATGTGAATCAACAACTTTTAATGAATCTCAGATAATGGACTTAATTCAGCGACTTATAAATAGTGGATATCTAAAAATTGATGAACATTATGACGAATCAACTGATATGTATTATGAAGCATATAATACTCAGCCACTGTTTGATCAATTAAGTGATTTATGGTTGAAGGAACAGGGCTGGATTGATAAATTAACAAAAGTATATAACGAACGGGAAAATAAACCTGCTAAATCAAGCCTGGAGCTTGTATCAGAGCTAGAAGAATTGGACATCTTTTCAATCTTTGAAGGCGAATTTGGTAGACCGTTATCTCCTATAGAATGCGAAAAGATTATTAAGTGGGTAGAAGATGATAAGTTTAACAAGGAAATAATTACTGAAGCATTAAAGCAGGCAGTCCTGAATGGGAAATACAGCATGAATTATATTGACAGAATACTATTAGAGTGGAAAAAACGAAATATTCGTTCTATACAAGAGATTGAACAGGCTAATCTAGAATTTCAAAATAGCAAGAAGAAAAAAGAGCCCAAAAAACCTAATACCAGTAATAACTACGAACAGGATAAAGAATTATGGTATTGGTTGAATATTGAATCACAAGAAGGAAGATAGGGAATATACATGGAGCCAATTAATTTAAGCATAAACTCACAATTGAAAAAAATAAATAACAAAACTGCAAGTAATCCAGGTAATCCTAGTAATCATAATAGTTACATATATGGCAGCTATCAATGTAATGACTGTAATGACACTGGCTATGTGCTTAGCGGGTCTGGGTTGGATATGGCAGCTACTAGATGTAAATGTTTGAAAAATAAAAGCATACAAAGAAAAATAAAATCTGCAAGAATTTCTACCTTATTAAGAAAGTGCTCCTTTGATAAATTTGATTCTCGTTATTACTCTAATAAAATAATTAAAGGAGGGAGTCATTCTTACCGAGAAATGGCTGAAAAAGCACTCGATGCAGCTGCAAGTTTTGTCCATAATGTCCTGGAAAATCAGCTACCCGATAGCTTATTATTCGTCGGAAAAACTGGCAGAGGAAAAACCTACCTAGCAGCATCTATTGCTAACGAAATATTAGATAGGAAGCCAGATATAGGACTACTTTTTGTTGTTGTTCCTGATTTGCTTAATGAGATACGTTCAACCTATGATAATAAGAATAATACACATTCAGAGTTTGATATTATAGATACAGCTAGGAATGCCGACATACTTATTCTAGACGATTTAGGCGCCCATAATTATAGCGACTGGGTGAAAGATAAATTGTATAGCATTATAGATTACAGATTACAGGAGCAATTACCTACAGTTATTACAACAAATTTATTAGATCCACCGTCTATGGATCAAGTACTGGGAGAGAGAATAACTTCTAGAATATTTCAATTATGTAGGGTTTATCGTATGATGTGTGAACGAGATATAAGATTAATAAACTCCTATGAAGATATGCTAAACGTATTTAGCAAAAATGATAACTTAAACGATAAAAAAGATAAAAATGATAAAATTGATAATCTGAACGAATAGAAGATATTTTTTAAAAATATATATTTGTCTATAAATAAAACCTAAAGGTATACATAACATTTATTATGTATACCTTTAGGTTTTTAGTTGTAGTTAGATTAGTAAATATTTAAAGAGGAGCTATTTGTTTATGGAGATTATTAATAAATGGACCATGTATGAGAAATTAATTAAATCTAGACATATAGATATTTTTCTGCCTGAAACTGCACTCATTACTAAACCTGAGATTGTATTTGACATGCTATATTGTTATAAGTCAGTGTTTATAAAACCATGTGTTGGGTACGGGGGAAACTATATAATCCATATATTTAAAATTAAAAGAGACTTATTTAAATTTTATTACTATACAAAGGAGAATATTTACACTAAAACGATTTCATACATCGAACTAGAAACGCTGATTCTTAAACAAATATATTGCAGACAATGTATTGTTCAACGAGATGTTAAATTAGCAAAGTATAAGGGAGCTTATACTAATATTCGTGTACGTGTAGAAAAACATATTGAAAAATCATGGAAATGCACAAGAATTTTGGGTAAAGTGGCCACCAAAGAACTTACTATTACTAGCATCGATTTTGGAGCCACAGTAGTTAGTTATGACAAATTAAGTTTTTCATGTTCAATAGACAAAAGCTTAGTGCAGTTAGAACTTTATGATTTATCTATTCATGTTGTAAAACATTTAAGTAAAATCCATGATTATTCATGTACCTGTGTCTGGGGCTTAGACTTAGCAATAGATCATTGTGGAGGAATATGGTTTATAGATGCATGTTTATATGATAATATAACTGTTAAGCCAGGAAATTTTAAAGAACGGTGTATAATAACTCTTGACCAAAGTATTAACTTTTTAGCAGAATTAAGAAGGTTATTAAAATGACCTATGTGTTCGCATAATACAAATTAAACGAACACATGTGATGATTGTTTTTACAATTCAATGTTTACAAGGAGTTTTATCTAATGTCTGATTTCCTAAACAAGTTAAGTATTAAACAACAGCGAGTATTTAATAACCTTATTAAAGAGCTACCTGCCTTCTGTGAAATAGTTGTAACTACAAAATTTGTCATAGAAGGACGATTACGCTCTACTATTATTCATTATATGCGTGACTGGCACCTCTTCTTTCAATATTGTGTTGAACACCTTGAGCAATTTCAAGGTAAAAAAATTAAAGAGCTTACAAATGAGGATATTAATTCTATCACCTATGATAACCTTGTATATTTTGAGCAATGGTTGTTAAATGATCGTAATGTGGTTAAAAGCACGCAATCTCGAAGACGCTCTGCTATCAAAGTCTTATTTAACACCTTATATAAAAAAAACATACTCAAGCAAGACCCTACTATCCAATATGATAAATTAAAAATTAACAAGCAAGGAATTATAGCATTAGCACCACACGAGCAAGTATCTTTGCTTGATGCTATAGAGTCTGGTTATGGATTAACTGATAAAGAGAAAAAATCACGTACTGAATTCTCAATAGCCAGGGATTTAGCTCTTATCACTTTACTATTAGATACTGGATTGCGAATTGGTGAGGTATATACATTAAATAGAAAAAACTTTAATTTCGATAATATGGAGATATCTGTACTGGGTAAAGGTGCAAAAGTTCGTACTGTTGTGTTTTCGAGTGATACTAAGACCTCCCTACTTGCCTATTTAAAGCATCCTACGAGATTATCAAAGCAGATTATTGATAAAGAGGCTATCTTTCTTAATAGAGACTATGACAGGTTAAGTATTAGAGGAATGCAAAAAATTGTAAAAAAATACGCTAGTGCTATTGGCAAGTATAATATAACACCACATAAACTTCGCTCTTCTGCAGGTTTATCATTATATGAAGCTACTGGTGATATTCGTGTGGTGGCTGCACAGCTAGGTCATGAAGATATTTCAGTAACTGCAAAGAAATATGTAGATGCCTCAAAGCACAAATTACATGACGCAATTCGCAAGCGAGGATCACTGAGATAGTTAGCTTGAGATAGTTAGCTACAGAATAGCGATAATTACACCCAAATAACGAACTTCTGTTTGCTTTTGCCATAACTTGTGATATAATGGCATAAATAGATATTAACATTAGAGGTGATACGATGAAACCATTGTCTAATAGACAAACACAAATATTAAATTTTATTAAATTAGAGGTTCAAAAGAAGGGCTATCCCCCTTCAGTTCGTGAAATTGGTGAAGCTGTTGGACTAGCTTCTAGCTCCACTGTACATAGTCATTTAGCAAAAATTGAAGAAGCTGGTTATATAAGACGTGACCCAACTAAACCAAGGGCTATAGAAATATTAGATGATTTAGATTCTGAGTCGTTAATACAAGAATATAGTTATGTTCCTGTAATAGGAAAAGTAACAGCTGGGATTCCAATTACAGCTGTTGAGCATATTGAACAATATCTACCTATTTCTAAAAATCTCATAAAAAATGATGTAGCATTTATACTTCACGTATCTGGTGAAAGTATGATTGAAGCTGGAATATTAGATGATGATTATGCTATCGTCAGACAGCAACCTACTGTTAATAATGGTGAAATTGCAGTAGTAATGACAGAAGACGATGAAGCTACAATAAAACGTTTATATAAAGAAAATAATGGATATCGATTGCAGCCTGAAAATTCTTCATTAGCTCCTACATATGTAAACAATGTTACTGTTTTAGGTAAAGTAATTGGAATCTACAGGGAAATTCGTTAATACAAAATGTTAATACAAAATAAAGAACCTGTTGCTCTCATTAGAATAAAATGAAAGCAAAGGTTCTTTTTTATACATATAAATCCATTAAATACTAGTTTAAATTCTTGTTTATGATTAGTACTGCCTCATATATTGCTCGCGCTCCCACTCATGTACCTGAGTTCGGAATATATCACACTCAATTTGCTTAGCGCTTACAAAATGATTTAAGGCATGTGACCCTAAGGCTTCACGCATAACTTTGTTATTAATCAATTCTTTTATTGCTTCTTCTAAGGTCAGTGGTAATGATTCAATCCCTGCATCCCTTAATTCCTTTTCATTCATGATATATATATTTCTATCAGTTGGTTTAGGAGCAACTAACTTATTTGTTATTCCATCTAGGCCAGCTTTCAACATAACGGCTAACGCTAAATACGGATTTGTCGCCGGATCTGGGAAACGGGCTTCAATACGGGTACTCATTCCTCGAGCAGCTGGTACTCTAATTAAAGGACTACGATTTTTTGCAGACCAAGCAATATAGCATGGTGCTTCATACCCTGGCACAAGTCGTTTGTAAGAGTTAATAGTAGGGTTTGTTATAGCCGATAACGCACGGGCATGCTTTAATAAACCTGCAATAAATTGTTTAGCCGTTTCACTTAAGCCTAATTCATCACTCTCGTCATAAAATGCGTTTTCATCATCCATAAATAATGACTGATGGCAATGCATACCTGATCCGTTGATTCCGAAGAATGGCTTTGGCATAAACGTAGCATGTAATCCATGTTCTTTAGCTACAGTTTTAACAATTAATTTAAATGTTTGTATCTGATCTGCTGCAGTAATTGCATCTGAGTATTTAAAATCTATTTCATGCTGACCAGGAGCATCCTCATGGTGTGATGCTTCAACTTCAAATCCAATCGATTCTAAAGTAAGTACAATATCTCGTCGACAATTCTCACCTAAATCGACTGGAGCCCAATCGAAGTAGCCACCTTCATCATTCATAACATTTGTAGGCTTGCCATTTTCATCAATCTTAACTAGGAAGAACTCAGGCTCAGGACCAACATTAAATGATGTATAACCCATATCATTTGCTTCTTTAACTACACGCTTTAAGATTCCTCTAGGATCGCCTGCAAAAGGGGTGCCATCTGGCATATATACATCACAAACTAAGCGAGCTACCTTACCTTTATCTGCGTACCAAGGAAAAATAACCCACGTGTCTAAATCTGGGTATAAGTACATATCAGACTCTTCAATTCTTACAAACCCTTCAATTGAAGAACCGTCAAACATCATCTTATTATCTAAGGCTTTGTCTAATTGACTAACTGGTATCTCTACGTTTTTAATAGTACCAAGTAAGTCAGTAAATTGTAACCGAATAAATGAGACATTATTATCTTTAGCCATTTGCTTGATATCTTCTTTTGTGTAGCGACTCACATTATTACCTCCTATGCCTAAAGAATATTATTTACTATCTGCGAAAAAAGCGATGTAATTGCCCTTGGATTAACGGATTGTTCATGCTAGGCTTTGCAATATGCTCCTGGATATGAGCCTGCAATAAATCGTGTAGCTCTTTATCGGAAAGGTCGTTTTTCTCCTCGACTTCTTTAATATCAGCTACAGGTGGAGTTCCGTCAATCGTTCCAAGTACGGTTTTTATACCTGCAATATTAACACCCTGATCTATAAGTTCTTTTATTTCCAAAAGTCTATCTACATCTTCAAACGAGAATAAACGTTGGTTTCCCTCAGTTCTAGTTGGCTGAATTAATTTATGTTCCTCATAGTAACGTATTTGTCTCGCAGATAAACTTGTTAATTTTTTAACAATTCCGATTGGAAATAATGGCTGTTTACGACGTTCATTGTTGTCCATTGCCTTCCTCCTTGAGAAATCAATGAAATAAGGTAGTTTCATCATATTTTTTATTGTTTTTCGTAGTTTCATTATATGTAGATAATTAAAAGCTGTCAAGTAATGTAAGGAATATTTACAAGCGCCCTTAAGCTAAACAAATTTAGATATAGCCTTAAGGATTGCAATTTTTACATGGGAGTATGTAAGTCCACCCTGAAAGTAAACAGTATATGGCTCACGCATTGGTCCATCAGCACTTAATTCGATACTCGCACCTTGAATGAAGGTACCAGCGGCCATAACTACTGGATCAGCGTATCCAGGCATAGAACTGGCTATTGGGGTAACATGTGAGTCAACAGGTGACGCATTTTGGATACCTTGACAAAATTGTAATAGCCTGTCTGGGTCTTGTAAGTGAATGGCTTGGATAATATCAGGTCTATGGGCTTTCCAATTGGGATCTGTAACGAAGCCTAGCTTTTCTAATATTGCTGCTGCAAAAACAGCACCCTTTAACGCTTCACCTACTACATGTGGAGCTAAAAATAAGCCTTGGAATATCTCCCTAGTTGTGCCTAGCATTGCTCCTCCATCTACACCTATGCCAGGTGATGTAACACGATAGCTCGCTTTTTTGACTAGATCTTCTCTTCCGACAATGTAGCCTCCAGATTTAGCTAGTCCACCGCCAGGATTTTTAATCAATGAACCTGCCATAATGTCTACCCCGACATTTGTTGGTTCGAGTAACTCAGTGAACTCACCGTAACAGTTATCAACAAATATAACAACATCTTCTTTTATTTCCTTACAAAAATGTACCATTTGCTTAATTTCTGCTACTGAAAAGGTAGGTCTGTTAGCATAACCTCTAGACTTTTGTATCCCTATCATTTTCGTTTTTGCGGTAATGCTTTTCTTAACTAAATCATAGTCAACTTTATTGTTCTTTAAAGGCAGCCACTGATAACTAATATTAAAGTCCTTTAAGGAGCCCTGGTCTTTACCCGTATCTCCAACCACTTCATCTAATGTATCATAAGGCTTACCAGTTATATATAATAACTCGTCCCCAGGACGTAACAGTCCAAATAATACGCTACTAATTGCATGAGTACCAGAGACAATATGTGGTCTAACTATACTAGCCTCTGTCCCAAAGATTGTTGCGTATACGTTTTCTAAGGTTGTCCTACCTGTATCATTATGCCCATAACCAGTTGAATCTACAAAGTGAAAATCACTGATTTGATGTTTATGAAAAGCTGCTAATACTTTTTCTTGATTATGGTCTACTATTTTATTTATTTCCTCAATTTTTTCGGCAATTTGTTTTTCAATATCATATTGTAGGTCACGAAGTTTTCTATCTATCATCATGAAGTTCACGCTCCAGCAGCTCTTGATTATAATTATATCTTTTTAGCAACAAGTCTACATCTTTACTTTTCGCTAAAAATTTAATTCTCCATCCATTCTCTAAATCTTCTTTCATAACCTGATGTCCAATTTTATGTATAAATGAATATAGTTCTTGATTATCAAAATCGCAATACATGGTAACTGTTTCGTATTCCTGAAAGATTATTTTTTTAATACGACTAATTAATTCATCTATACCTATTTCTGTTAATGCTGAGATTTGAACACCATCTTGTGTGCTTTTCCATTCGGCCATAGTTTGCATTGGGCATAGGTCAACCTTATTGTACACGTATAATATATTTTGATTTGTGATTCCTAAGTCAGTTAACACTTGCTCAACAACATTTAACTTATTTAAATAATCTTGATCACTAATATCAACTACAATCAAAATAATATCAGCATATAAAACTTCTTCTAAGGTTGAGCGAAACGCTGCTATTAAATTATGAGGTAGGTCCTGAATAAAACCTACGGTATCTATAAGAAGCGCTGGCATCTTATTATCGAACTCTATGGTTCTGATGGTAGTATCTAGAGTCGCAAATAATTTGTTTTCTGCAAAGACGTCTTCTTTAGCTGGAAACGTATGATACTTCTTATAGAGTAGGTTAAATAAACTGCTCTTTCCTGCGTTTGTATATCCTACTAAAGCTATAATTGGTATATCTTGCTTCGTGCGTAGATTTCGTTCAATTTGCCTTTGTTTCTTTATATGTAACAAATCTTTCTTGATTTTTGATATTTGATCTCTAATTTTTCTTCTATCTACCTCGATTTTTGTCTCTCCTGGTCCGCGTGTTCCTATTCCTCCTGCAAGTCTTGATAGTTCAAGACCTTTACCCACTAATCTAGGTAAAAGGTATTGAAGTTGTGCCAATTGTACCTGTAGTTTACCTTCATGTGTTTTAGCTCTTAATGCAAATATATCTAGGATTAACTGTGTTCTATCAACCACTTTGCATGGAAGGCTTTTTTCTATATTTGTTTTTTGTCTAGGTGTTAATTCATTGTTGAAAATAGCCACATCTACATTATTATCAGTAATATAAGTGGCTATTTCCTCTAATTTACCTTTACCAACGATAGTTCTAGTATCAACATTCGCTCGATGCTGTTGAAAAACATGAACAACTTCAGCACCAGCGGTTTCTGCTAATTGTACTAGTTCAACTAATGAGCTTTCAAAAAGCTCTTGCTTTATTTCATTTTTAACTAATAAACCAATAATAACTGCTGTCTCTATAATAGTCACCTACTTAATACAGGCTCTTTCATGACAGAATTTACACTTTGATATACATGAAAGAAGCCTTCTTTATATTTTGCAGATATAGGATAAACATAGGTATCTAATTTCTGCTTTAATTCTTTGAATGTTGTCATTTCTGTAGTTAAGTCTGTCTTGGATAGTAACATAATATAAAACTTCTTACGTTTACCAAGTTGAAATAGCTCATAGTTAATAGGGTCAAGCCCTTTTTTAACCAATTGAGTACTGTCAACTATATGAATTAGATAGTTGCTATTTAGAATTTTCTCTAATGTTTTTTTTGTATTCTTCCTATGTTCATTATTACTTTGTAAGCTATCATCTAAACTATAGGCCTCGGATAACTTAAGATACTTTTTTTGCCCCCTTGTGTATAATGTAACACACTGAGGAAGATTTTGCTTCTTAATTCCTTTATTATATACCGACAGAGCATCTCCTAGGTCAGATACTTTTCGCAGGTGAACACCTTGGTCTGAATTATATATACAATCAAAGCCATTTTCTTCAGCAATATATTCAGCAAACTGAAGCATAAATAAAGTCTTGCCGACCCCTTTTTTACCTATAATTGTTAATTCCATCCTTTAGCTTCCCTCCTCATGTATTTCTATATCAGACTCACTAATTGTTATTAAATCACTCCTACCTAGAAAACTTGCATTATCATTTGTTTTCTTGAATAATCTTATTGCCTGCTTTCTGATAGCACGCTCAATAATGTTTCTAATTAATCTAGCATTGCTAAAGTTGTGGAAGTTATTTTTTTTGTAAGTGATTAGTTGGTTTTGAAGCTTGCTTTTAGCTAGCTTGTTTAACTTATACTGTCTTTCTTCTAGCATTAACTCGGCAATTTCTACAAGCTCTTGAATAGAGTAGTCTGGAAACTCTATCTTTAATGGAAACCTAGATGGCAGTCCTGGATTTACTAATAAAAAATTTTCTATTTCATTAGAATAGCCTGCTAAAATTAATATAAAATCGTTTTTATAGTCTTCCATCGCCTTGACTAAGGTATCTATCGCTTCTTTTCCAAAGTCCTTTTCTCCACCACGATTTAGGGAGTATGCTTCATCGATAAATAAAATACCTCCTTGCGCTTTTTTTATTTGTTCCCTCGTTTTTTGAGCAGTATGCCCAATATACTCTCCTACTAAGTCTGCACGTTCTACTTCAATCATATGACCTTTTGATAATATATTAAGTTCATTGAATAGCCTCCCGAGCACACGGGCAACTGTGGTTTTACCAGTACCAGGATTACCTTTAAAGATCATGTGTAGCACTATTGAATCAGTCAATAAACCTTGTTTGTTTCTTTGTCTTTGGATTTGTAGGTATGCATATATTTCACTTACTAGTTTTTTGACTTCATAAAGACCTACAAGTTGATTTAATTCTTGGAAAAGCTCTCGAATCGATTTATTATTTATATCATTATTTGAAACCACATTGGTATTTTCTTTATTTATATAACGCATTGTGTCTGTTAAAGAAATTTTCCCTAGCTCATATTGAGTTAAAATAGTCTTCATCCCTTTTTCGTAAACTGAAGTATGTCTCATGAATCATTTCACCTCGCATAGATTCGTACTACAGTCTATGAAAAAGAATCAAAATGGGTGAATGCCCATAAAAACATCATTATTAAATAAAAAAACTTCACAGTATCGTGAAGTTCCTAGATAAGAATTAAGATTTTTCTAATATGATTTTGTGATTTACAAGCTCCATTTTTTTAATTTTTGCTTTAATAATCTTTTGCTCTCCAAAAATATTTTCTAAATATAAGCCGTCAGAATGTGGGACTATTTTATCTACTCGTTCTAATAAAAGTGTTTCTTCTCCATCTTTATAGAGATATGCATTTGCTTCGCACATAGTAGCTTCCTCCATTTTCTTTTTTATAATCGGCTTCAATTCTTTTAGTAACTCATCTACTAAGTGAGGTAGTGGTTCAAGGTTATTGCCTATTAAGGTGTAATCTCCTTTAAGCAATGGTAACAAAAACTTATGGGCCTTAGATAGGCTAATGGAGCTTGCAATATTAACAGTAATTTCGCCAGACATAGAGTTAGGAATAACTATTCCGATAGATCCAATAATAATGTCAACCGTATTTACTACACTAGCTACTGCGTTGTCGCCTGATGCGGCTTCATTAGCTCCTGCCTTTAGCATCAGCGATGCTGCTAAAGCATTAGTCCCAAGGGCAATAATATGATAATCAGTGCCATATGTTTTACGCACCTTTTCAGTAATAAGCTTACCAATACCCCCACCTTGCCCATCTATGATGGCTATCTTTACCATGAATACCTCCATACCTAATCATTAAATACAATTTATTTATACATAACATATCTAGCTATCTAAATCAATAGAATTCATCAATTCATGGATATCATTCGGTATTTCTGCTACTACAGTCCTTAGCTGCATATTTTCAAAATCCAGCCAAGAAATCTTGTGTGAATGAAGTGCTTGTCGACTAATTGTTTTATTACTAGGACCACCATACAAGGTGTCTCCTATTAATGGATGCCCTATGTGTGAAAAATGCACCCGTATTTGATGTGTTTTACCAGTTTCTAAGGTTACTTCTACAACAGCAAATCTTTTATTTTGCTTTACAACAGCATAATTTGTAATTGCTTGGTCTCCTGTTTTATGTACAGTTCTTCTATTGACGGCACTAGCCAGCTTGGCAATTGGTAAATCAATAGTACCTGTTAATTCATTAAGCTCTCCATCTACAATGGCAAGATATTGGCGTTTGATTTGGTTAGCTGTTAATTGTTTAGCTAGTAAATGATGAGCATAGCTGTTTTTGGCTATCATTATTGCCCCAGAGGTATTTGTGTCGAGTCTATGAACAAAATGAACACCACTTACAATGCCTTTATCTTCATAATAGTATTGAATACCATTAGCTAAAGTTAAATTATCTTCTTTATTTGTTTGATAAACTTTTAAACCTGCTGGCTTATTTACGATCAACAGCCATTCATCTTCATATATAATGTCTAAATCCATTGCTTGTGGTTTGACCTTATCAGTAACTGACTCTTCAATACGTACCTTAACTATGTCGCCTTCCTTTAGTTTTTTGTTTAAATAGCTTTTCTTATTGTTTACATATAAACCCTTTGACCTAGTTAGCTTCTGTATACGTCTACCAGAGATAGATAATGTATCTTTCAATAGCTCCTCAAGGGTAATTCCAATAAAAAATTGATCAACTGTATATTCTAGCCACTTTCCCTTAATTTTTAATTTTTGCAATGATATACCTCCATAAATTTCTCGAAATTTGAAATTTCAAAAATAAAAAAACGATAAACATTAAATGTTAATCGCTAAGTTTAGTAATATGTATATCTTTTTTGCACATTATAATATTAATAATAATACACAATAATTGCAAGCACTACAAAACTAAAGGCAGTTACTCTTACAAAAAGTAGTTGAGAATTAGTAGGGCTAACATTTTTAGTAAATACAACCCTTGGAAATACAAATATAAACATATGAAATACTATAAACAATAATAAAAATACTAATACCATAGTTGCACCTACTTATGCTCATTTATTTTGCTAATACTATAATAAAGTTTTCTAGCCTGTATATCAACATTCTTTTTAGTAGATTTTTATAGTAGCATCTAACTATTTTTCATAAAATTTTGTTAGTTAATGTTATAATAACGATATTAGAGGAATGATTTTCAAATAATTTAGCCATATTCTAGGAGGAATATACATGTCAGAATCAGATCGCATTCAAGCACGAGAAACTATAGATGAACAATACAAATGGGATATTTCTAGTTTTTACAAAAGTGAGGAAGAATGGAGAAAAGAATTTGAAAAAGTACAGCTACTACTAAAAGAAGTTGAACAATATCGTGGAAAGCTTAATCAATCTAGTACTTTATTTAAAGAATTCATTATTCTTCGTGAAAAAATTATAATCGGTATGGGACGACTATACACATATTCTAAAATGCGTTGGGACGAAAATACAAAAATAAATAAAATTAAGAGCATGTTTGATCAGGCTCAAAATTTAAGTACGGAAGTAGAGCGAGTATTATCTTTCTTAGAACCAGAGCTTTTAAAGGACCTGGATACTTTTTTAAGATTTATCACAACTGATGAAAAATTATCTGAGTATAAACGATATTTCGCTCAATTAAAAGAGCAACAGCAGCACATTTTATCAGACAAAGAAGAAAAAATCATTTCTGAGGCTGGAGCTATGGCCCAAGGGCCTGAAAATATTTTTAGTGTATTATCAGATAGTGATCTTACTTTTCCTATTATCAAGGATGACAATGGAGAAGAAAAACGCCTTTCTCACGGAAGATTTATTAGATTTATGGAGAGTTATAATCGTGATGTCCGTAAGCAAGCATTCGAGGCAATGTATAATACATATAGAAAATATATAAATACATATTCCTCTATCTTAAATGCTCATCTTAAAACGGATGTGTTTAATACTCGCGTACGAAACTACAGCAGTAGTTTAGAAGCTGCTCTAAAGCCTAATGAAATTCCTGTCGAAGTCTATACAAACTTAATAGATACAGTGAATAAATCGCTTCCACTATTGCAACGCTATCTTAAGCTAAGAAAAAAGCAGTTAAAATTAGATAGCTTAGAAATGTATGATTTATATGTGCCTATAATACCTGATATTGATTTTAATGTTACATATGAAGAGGCCTGCGATATTATTCTTAAATCATTAGAACCATTAGGAACTGAATATACCGATGTTGTCCGAGAGTGCTTTGAACAAAGATGGGTAGATGTATTCGAAAATGATGGGAAAAGAAGTGGAGCTTATTCGTGGGGTAGTTACAATACATATCCATATATCTTGATGAACTATCAGAATAACTTGAATTCTTTGTTCACTTTAACCCACGAAATTGGTCATTCTGTTCATAGTTATTTTTCAAAAAAGCGTCAACCATTTGCGACATCTGATTATGTTATATTTGTTGCAGAAGTTGCTTCAACAGTTAATGAAACATTGTTATTTAATTACTTATTTAATAATTATGATGATAATAAATTCAAAGCGTATTTAGTAAATTATCACCTTGAGGGATATAGAACAACAGTTTTCCGTCAGACATTATTTGCTGAGTTTGAAAAGGTTATACATGAAATGATTGAACGTGGCGATGCTTTAACAAGTGATGATTTTTCTGATATCTACTATAAACTTAACGAGAAGTATTATGCTCCTACCGTTAATATAAATAAAGATATTGAATTAGAATGGGCTAGAATACCACACTTTTATTACAATTATTATGTATATCAGTATGCTACAGGATTTTCCGCTGCACAAGCGCTATCGAAAAACATATTAAATAATAATCAAGAGTCTGTAAGCAAATATATAGATTTCTTAGCATCCGGTAGCGCTGATAAGCCAATTGAGCTTTTAAAGCTTGCTGGAATTGATATGACATCACCACAGGCCGTGTTGACTGCCTTTGAAAGCTTTAATGAGTATATTTCTGCTCTAGAAGAGCTACTATAAGAGCAAACTACTTAAGAAAAACGTATACTCTAGTCGTTATTTAGAATAAAAAAGCAGGCTCTTATGAGTCTGCTTTTAAGCATTTCTTTAACAATGCCATTCTGACAAATAGTCCATTTCTCGCTTGTCTAAAGTATGCTGCCCGCTTATCGTTATCTATTTCTGGTTTGATTTCACCAGCTCTAGGCAGCGGATGCATAATGATACTATGTTCCTGCAATTGTTCTAATAATTGATTATCAATTATAAACCTACCCGATGCCATTTGGTACTCTTCCAATGAACTAAAGCGTTCCTTTTGAATACGAGTTTGATAAATTACATCGACTTTTTTAGCTACAGCTTGAAAATCATCAGATTCTTCATAGCTAACATTATTCTCTTCTAAGTAATTTTTTACATATGTAGGTATTTGTACGTTTTCTGGTGCAGTAAAATAAATCTTAATATTTCTATAATTTGCTAAAAGATATGCTAGTGAATGAACTGTTCGACCATATGTTAAATCTCCAACCATAGCAATTGAAATGTCATCAACTGTACCTAGTTCTTTTTGAATTGTAAATAAGTCCAAAAGAGCCTGTGTTGGATGTTCTCCAGCACCGTCACCAGCGTTGAGAATTGGAACAGTAGCAGATTCCGCTGCACGGTTTGCTGCACCTATGTCTGTGTGTCTGATTACAATAACATCGCAATAATTAGATACTACTTGGATTGTATCTTCTAATGTTTCGCCTTTAATTGCCGAAGAAAATTGGTTTGCATTTTCAGTGCCTATTACTTTACCTCCGAGACGAGACATTGCAGCTTCAAACGATAACCTTGTCCTAGTACTCGGCTCAAAAAATAGTGTTGTCATGATTTTGTTATTAAAAATATCTGATCCACCTGATTTTTCAACTTCTTCCATCTCTTTTGACAATTGCATAATTTCATCTAGTGACTCTCTGTTAAATTGCTTCGCACCTAGTACATGATATAATGTCAACCCGTTCCCCTCCAATATTTGATATAGTTTGCTAACTTAATTATAAACTAAAAATATTATAACCTAAAAATGCAGCCCCTAAGAGCACTGCATTTTTCTTTTTAATTATTATTCATTTGTATCTTGTTGTAAATTCACATTACGGGAAGGAATAAAAGTCGATATAGCATGCTTATATACTAATTGCTGTTTTCCTTCAGCTTCGATTACAACTGTGAAATTATCAAATCCTTTTATTAAACCACGAATTTGAAATCCGTTAACTAAATATATAGTCACTGGGATGTTATCTTTTCGTAATTGGTTCAAAAAAACATCTTGGATAATTATTTGCTTGTTTGTCATTGAATATCCCTCCGCATTTCTTTTTTTCTACACTTATATAGTATATTCTCTAATTAGTTAAACTTTCCTGCTATTAAATTATCAATTTTTTGTAAAAGTGTAGACCAGTTATTATTACCTACATCATACCAACAGATTCTAGGGTCGCGCTTAAACCAAGTAAGCTGTCTCTTGGCAAATCTTCTTGTATTTCTTTTAAGTATTTCAATGCATTCATCTAAACTCATTTCATTCCTAATAAACGGAAATAATTCTTTGTATCCTATTGCTTGCATTGCAGTACTATCCTTCGGCAAATGCAAATTACTTAAGTATTTAACCTCTTCTATCAGCCCCTTATCAACCATAGAGTCAACTCGTAAGTTAATTCTTTCATATAAATCTTTTCGATTCATTTCTAACCCAATATAGATAAGATTATACGGAGACTCTCCTTTTTTTGACAATTCTGATATTTTTTTATTTGTTAAATGATAAACTTCTAATGCCCTAATTATTCTTTTTACGTCATTACTATGTATTTTTGCTGCTGCATTAGAATCGATTTGTACCAGTTCTTTATATAACAGCTCACTACCATATTGCTCTACAAATAATTGCTTCTCTTCTCTAAATTTCTCAGAGCCCTCAATATCTATAAAATTGTAGTCATCTATGAGCGATTGAATGTATAAACCAGTTCCCCCTACTATAATTGGCAGCTTATTTCTACTATTTATATCTTTGATGATCGGAGCTGCGTAGCTTTTAAATTTAGCAGCGGAAAAATCTTCGTCAGGTTCTAATATATCTAGCATATGGTGTGGGATACCGTCCATCTCATTCACTGTAACCTTTGCTGTGCCAATATCTAGATTTTTGTACACCTGCATAGAGTCACCTGATATAATTTCTCCATTGTGCCTTTTTGCAATATCTATTCCTAACTGACTCTTGCCAACTGCTGTGGGCCCTATTATTACAATTAAATTATCAAGTTTTTCCATCAGCAACCCTCCACATCTATAATACCATATGTGAAAGATGAATTGGGCCTTATAATCTGCTTGAACCCTAATCGCTTAAACTCATTACTATAAGTCGTTTCTTTTAAGACAACTTTTTTCCTTGCTACTCGTACGGCTTGTTCGATTGTCTCGATTGGTATTGCATCATTGCAGCAACGGGTTTTAATCATTTGCATATTCGGTGATAGACTAATACCATCTCTAAACATAGGGTCGAAATACACAATATCAAATGATTTATCAGGAGCTTGTTGTAAATACTCATTATAATTCATATGTATAACCTTAATTTTAGTCATTGCTTGTTTGATTTGTGAATCTATATCTTCATCATAAACCGTTAAACCTCTTTTTATAAAGAGTGCTAGAAGTCTCTCTGCTTCTAAGCCGATGACCTGCCCTTCTTTAGCAACATACTGGGCAACTATAGCATCACTTGCTAGACCAAGGGTGCAATCAAGTATAATGCTATCATCTTTAATATCTAGCAAGTCAATCATGGAATCATTATTGCCAGATATTAGTCGCTTTATACGAATAAGAGCCATTCCTGGATGATATTTTATCGCTCCATGTTGATTATGCCATATAATGTTCTTTTGATGGTCAAGCACTAAAACATTATCTACATTGTACCTGGAATTAAATGATTGTACTGAGTGTTTTTTTCTTTTTACATACGGTATATTCCATTCCGTTGCGATTTCTCTTGCTACAGGCTCTAAATCAATCTGCTGTCTAGAGGCTGTAGTAATTATTACATCATCCATTTAATTCTTCCTCTTAAATAGTTTTTCTATTTCATAGGTACTATAATGTACCGATATCGGTCGACCATGTGGACAAGTGTAAGGTGAACTAGTTTTTCTTAAATCTATAATTAACCTTTCCATTTCTGTTACAGATAAACGTTGATTTGCCTTTATCGATGATTTGCAGGCAAATAAAATACAAGACTCCTCCAGTATTTCAATAATGTTAATTTTGTTAGTATGAGCCAGCGCTTTGTCTATTACAAAAGTTACATACTCGTAAACTTTATTGTTGGGAATCCAGTCTGGATAGGCTCTTATTATAAGTGTTTTTTCACCAAATTGGTCAAAATCTAACGCAAACTGCTCTAATATTTCTTTATGTTCTTTAATAAGTTCTATTTCTGTCTTCGAATAATGTAATTGAATAGGAACAAGAAGTTCAACCTTACGAATTGTTTGATTTTTTACGGCATTAAGTGCCTTTTCATAATTTATTCTCTCATGGGCAGCGTGTTGATCAATTAACAACATACCTTTATCGTCTTCAGCAATGATATATGTACCATGAACTTGTCCGATAATTCTAAAGTCATGTTCATTGTTATCAAACTCTATCACTGATTGCTTGCTTGTATTAGTGTGACTATTGCTTAAATTAGTGTAACTATCCTCCTTAAATGGTTCATGAACAGCTAACACTTTTTTTGTATCACGTTCTGAGTAATTATTATAGATGTTGTCGACCTTTGAAATGTTGTTAACTTTAGGTGTATTATTTACTGTTTCTTTAGCACTTATTTCAGGAACTAGATTAATCCTTAATAGTTCTCTATTTATCGACTCCTGCAGCAATAGATTAAGCTCTTGTTCTTTACTAAACCTAACTTCTAATTTGGCTGGGTGCACATTCACATCAACTAAGGAATAGTCCATAGTAATATGTAGGCACGTTATTGGGTATTTATTAATCGGAGTCAAAGTATGATAAGCTTTGACAATTGCTTCTGATAATTTAGGGTTTCTGATAAATCTACCGTTAACGAAAAAACTAATATGTTGTCTATTTGAACGGGTAAATTCAGGTTTAGCAATATAGCCTTCAATTTTAAAATCTAGATTTTCTAGGGCAATCGGAATCCAGTAATCTCTTGTATTACTTCCATATATATTAATTAAAACATCATGCAAGGAATTATTACCTTGCGTCATAAATATTTGTTTATTATTATGACTGTAATTAAAACTAATATTCGGGTACGCCATAGACATTTTCATTAAATAATCATTAATATGATTGGCTTCTGTAGAAATAGTCTTAAGATATTTTAAACGTGCTGGCGTATTATAAAATAGCTCCTCAACGACAATTTGAGTACCTATAGGGCACCCAATTGGCTCTATGGTACCTTTTTTCCCGCCTTCTATCCTCAAGTAATTTCCTAATGAAGCTGCGTGTTGTCGTGTCTTAATCTCTAGCTTACTAATAGCAGAGATACTAGGCAATGCTTCACCCCTGAAGCCTAATGTTTTTATTTTAAATAAGCTTTTTTCATTAAGTACTTTACTTGTTGCATGTCTCTCAAATGCGAGGAGGGTATCTTCTTTACTCATACCTGTGCCATTATCAGTTACCTTTATTTTATCGAGACCACCCTGCTGGATTTCTACCACTATTCTAGTAGAATTAGCATCTATTGCATTTTCAACTAATTCTTTTATAACAGATACAGGCCTTTCTACAACCTCGCCAGCTGCAATTTGATTCGCTATGTGTTCATCGAGTATTCTAATAGTTTGCAAATTGACCAACTCCGACTAAGAATTAATGATTTCATTTTGTAATTTAGCTAAATAATTTAAAGCCTCTAATGGTGTCATATTATTAATCTTTTTGGTTTCTAACTCTTTAAGTAATTCAATTTTTTTATCTGATATTATTTTATCTTGTGCTACTGGTTTCGTCTCAATAAATGATAATTGTAACGATTCACCTTGTTTTGATTGTTTTTCATACATATTTAATAGGTGTTTAGCTCTTGTAATTACATTTTGGGGCATGCCTGCGATATGCGCTACATATACTCCATAGCTTTTATCAGCTTTACCACGTTTTATTTGACGCAGAAAAATAACTTTACCATCTTTCTCTATACATTGAGCATGATAATTAACTAATCTAGCAAACTCTTGCTCTAGGTCTGTTAGTTCATGATAATGGGTAGAAAACAATGTTTTTGCCTGTACTTGCTCATGTATATATTCAATAATAGCATGGGCTAGTGCCATTCCATCATAGGTAGAAGTTCCCCTACCTATTTCATCTAAAATAATTAAGCTATTATTAGTAGCTTCTAATAAAGCTTCCTTTGCCTCAATCATTTCTACCATAAACGTACTTTGGCCACTAGCAAGGTCGTCACTAGCACCTATTCTGGTAAAGATTCTATCTATTAAACATAGCTCAGCTTTTTCTGCTGGAACAAAAGATCCAATTTGCGCCATTATAATTATAAGTGCAGTTTGCCTCATATAAGTAGATTTTCCTGCCATATTAGGTCCAGTTATTAACTGAATTTGCTGTCCCTTGTTATTTAGTGAGACATCATTTGGCACGTAGTTCTCAGACGCAAGAACTTTTTCCACAACAGGATGGCGACCTTGGCTTATAGAAATTATTCCTTCATCATTAAACACTGGACGAGTATAATAATTTAATTTAGCTACTATAGCCAAAGATAAAAGCGCATCTATAATAGCTATGGATTTACCTATCGATTTTAAAGCAGGTAAAAAACCTAATGTGTAATCTCTAATTTCGATAAAAAGCTGATATTCTAGTTCAATCAAGCTAGCTTCAGCTTTAATAATTAGTTCCTCACGCTCTTTAAGCTCTTCTGTTATATACCTTTCAGCATTTGTTAATGTCTGTTTTCTTTGGTAATAGTCTGGTACCTGAGATAGATTTGCTTTAGTTACTTCTATATAGTATCCAAAAACCTTATTAAAACCAATTTTCAAAGACTTTATTTTGCTTTTTTCACGTTCTTGTCTTTCATAATTTGTTAACCATTCCCTACCGTTGTTACTAACATCTCGATATTTATCAAGTGTTTCATTGAATTGCTCCTTAATCATTTGCCCTTCTTTAATCGTCATTGGAGGATTTTCAATTAAAGCAGATTCAAGATATGCAGTTAGATGAGTCATATCATTTAATTGTTCTGTTAAGTCTTTAATTAAAGGAGAATTTAATTGACTTAGTGTTTGTTTGATGAATGGAACCTCAAGCAATGATTTTTTCAATGCTATTAAATCCTTTGCATTAGCTGACCCATAAGATAGCCTACTAATTAGTCTTTCGATATCATAGATATTCTTTAGTGTCTTTTTAAGATCTTCAATAATACAAATATCGCGACTAAGCTCTTCAACTGCATCAAGACGCTTCTCTATATCTGTTCTATTTAATAATGGATTTTCGACCCATGCCCGCAGTTGCCTTGCACCCATAGATGTAATAGTATGATCTAGAATCCACAGTAATGAACCAGTTTTTTCTTTGGTTCTAATTGTTTCTGTGATTTCTAGATTTCTGCGAGCATTAGAATCTAACGACATGTTTTGTGATTTATTTATCTTCTGTAAGTTAGATAGGTGGTGTATAGCCCTTCTTTGGGTGGTATGTATATATTCTAATAACCATCCTACTGCTTGTTTTTCTAAATTATTAATATCACTTGGATAGTAAGTACTTGGATTTGAAAAATGTTTATTGAATGACTCAAGTGAATCTATGTTTTTATTAATATAAGTTGCATTCGAGTCGGAGACAAAAACACCAGCATCTTTAAAAAGTTGATATAATTTATTATTAGAATCTGTTATAAAAACTTCTTTGGGATTATATGAGATTACCTCGTTAAATAAACGTTTTACTGAAGATTGGTAATCTATAGTACATACATAGAAGTCACCAGTTGTTATATCAACGATAGATAATGCTGCATCACAGTCATTATTTACGATACTGACAATATAGTTATTTCTTTTTTCATCTAAAGTCTTTTCCTCTAAATTAAGACCTGGTGTTACAATCTTTACCACATCTCTTTTTACAATACCTTTAACATCTGCGGGGTTTTCAACTTGCTCGCAAATTGCTACTTTATGTCCTTTTTCAATTAGTTTAGGTAGGTAGTTGTTCATAGCATGAATAGGTATCCCGCACATTGGAATTCTATCAGCCTGTCCAGCTTCTCTACCAGTTAGAGCTATACCTAAAACCCTTGATGCTACATGTGCATCCTCAAAAAACATTTCATAAAAGTCACCTAATTGAAAAAACAATATACAATCCCCATATTGTTTCTTTATCTGTAAATATTGCTCAATCATCGGTGTATATTTCCCCACGTTTTATAAACCTCCACACTTAAAATTAAGATATATTATAACACAGATAAAGAAGCAAAGGCAGTTAACTACTCTTTGCTTCTCTAACTAATTTTTGTGAATTTATATTCCAACTCTTTATAAAATCTACTTTCTCATCCCATATCACATCTTTTTCTATCATCTCTGGAACAATCTTAATGTGATTATATACTGATAAAAATCCTGGTATTTGTTCTAGTTCATCCCATAAAATATTAAACTTACTTTTCAATTCAGCGCGGTTAACATTATAGAATAGCCTTTGCTGGTTATAGGAGTCATAGATGTTTGTCTTTAGTTTTGTATAGTTTTTAACTAAAAAGTGACTTAAATATAAAACTGCTTTACTAATTTTCGGACAAACTACCCAACTACTTAAAGTGCGATACTCAAAGCCGCCATGGAATTGAGTACGAACATCACCTAGAAATCCGTATCTAGGTCTTCTTTGTTTTGCTGTTACAGGATTTTCTATTAAAGCTAATGGAAGAGCTAGATAGCTATCAAGCACTCTTACCATTGGTGTATTTAATTTAACGTTGCTAAAATGTATATGACCTCCAATGGCGTAGCCTTTGAAAGGCATGCTACCCGCTACCCAAGAGACTTTATTAGAATTTACTACACCAACTGCTTCTGCCATAATATTTCTTATGTTTTCAAGTAGTTGTTGAGGATTACTGCTAGGTTCAGGTCTGATTTCTCCTAATGGACGTTTAGCTTTATTTCGATTAATTGTCCTAGCATCACAACCTACACTACCATTTTTAGAAAAATATTTGGATGCTAAAATCATTTTTCCTTTATTATCTTTAAACATAAACTCCGGATCTGCACCTAAGACAGGGTTTGTCGACAACTTATCGTTATTATATTGCTCTATGAAAGACACAATTGCTTGCCTAAATAACTTTTCCCTTTTTATGTTTAGAATAGGAGCGCTATCAACATTTAGAACGATATTTTTCTTAGAGCTTGTTACACCTATCCAAACAGAGCCAAAGTCTAACCCCAAAGAATAGACTGCTCTTTGGGCCAGTTGTGCAACTTTTTGGGTTTCTCTATTCTCACTCTCTGCAGTCTCAAAATATTTAATATTTACTTTAGAGGGTTTTTGTGATAACCAGACTAAATTATCATTAGAACGGTACATGATTACCGTATTAAATTGAAATACAAAAACACGGTAGTTTCGAATCGTATTTACTTTCTCCACTTTATATCGCGCTATACCAGACTCTGTCTCACCTATTCTTTTTATCGGAGGTATTTCTATGCCATTAAGCTTAAGAATCTTGAACATTCTTAGCCTATTTTTAATATTATTTAATCCATGGGCAGGATTACAAACATAGTCAAACTCTAAATCATTATAATTATTTTCTTTGCCCCAATTTAATAAAACACTATTTGCGGAACTGTTGTTTTTACTTTTAAAAATTGATTTTAATTCTTTATTAATATTTTTTTCTAATTTTTTGACATACTCTTGATTAGCATAGTTAATCTTACATTCCACAATGTCTGTCGCCCCCTTCAAGGTTGATTGGGCAGTTATTCCCAGTTGCTTAAATATGAAATGTATGCTGATAATTTATTAACTGCTTCCTCTTGTATTTCTACTTCATCAAATCGCATTGGTTTAGCATTTATTTCTATTAAAAATAAATTGTTGTTTTTATCAATCCCAATATCCATTGACATCTCACCAAAGTTTACTTCAAATTCTTTTTCAATGGTTCTTGGTATTTCTGTCGACATTTCATTTAGTTGTTTATAAATATCATTTAGTTTCTCTTTATCATCAATTGTATTTCTTAAAATCAAATCTAAATCCATTATTTCTCCACCGTTTGGTACATGGGTCATAAACGCGTTTGGTGCTGCTACCCTTGCTCCTGATCCTGTTAAACTCCACTCCCCAAGGCAGTTCTTCTGGGTCAATGCTCTAATATCAAATATTCTATCATCATGGCGTAATAACTTAACACCTTGTTGAATTAAATATCTTGTATTCCCTATATTTGACTCAAATAATTGTAATAGTTTACGAACATTTTTACTAACATAATTAACTACTTTATTATCTCTTTTAGTTTGAAATACGAACCTCCTGTCTTTAAGTTTTAGCAGTCTCCATATCCCATTTCCTAAAGAATTACTGATGGGTTTAAAGTACAACATATCGTATTTTTTTAACATCTTAACAGCATTATTCGCGTTATAAATTTTCACGTCTAACAAGAAGTTTTTAAGATAAGGGTTTTCTGAAAGTATACTGTATGACTCATACTTATTTAGAAAACAAGCATTAAAAAATCCTTCTCCTATCTTTTTAACTATGACCTCCTTAGCGTACTTTGAGGTCTCAAGCGCCTCCCATTTCCTGGCAGATATTTGGTTGTATATTACCTTAGGAAAAGGAAAAACAGCTTTTTCCCAAGTATATTTATCACCTTCAGATGAGCAAGTGTATACATAACCAGAAATAGTTGTTTGATTATAGCAAGTTACGCTCTCGGGATGTATGGCTGTTACAGCAAAACCTTTTTTGCTTAATTTTTCTGCAAGCTGGTTTAAAACAATCATCTTCCCTTTCTTACTCTTAACGGTTTTTCCTGGTACTGACATAGGGTCTAACAAAATACTGACTATTGGTGCTATATTAACGATATGATTCTCTATCTTATACTTCATTATAATAGCAGGGGTTGAAATTTGTGTTTCGTTTTTCATCTTAAAAGAGTACATTTTATCTACAACAAAGTTAGTTTTTGGGGAAATTGTGGCTAGTTCGAGATTACCCCAAAATATTTTTAAGGGTTCCAATCTATCTTTTAATAAATTATCAAGTTTATGGAATCTTATATGAAGTTTTGCTTTTTTTAAATAAAAAGTACATAACATGTACTACACCTCTTTTTGATATCCATCTTTAGCTAAGTATCCAGCGTATTCTATAGGTCTTCTGAAAGATTTTTCTACAAGCTCTTCAGAGCCTTCTGTTGTTTCTATTGCTTTCCACGGCTTTGAATTTATTTCTATTAGCCAAATCTCTCCGTTATTTGTAATTCCTAAATCTAATCCTAATTCACCAAATTTTTTTTCTGACTGCTCTTCAAGTGCTTTTGGGATAATTCTCGAAGCTATAATCAATTTTTTCTTTATATTCTTAATCATGGATGCAGAGAACGACTCCGTTAATGTATCATCTAAAGTTTTTGCCTCTCCACCTAAACTTAAATTTGAGGTAATTGAACCTGGTTTAGATACCCTTGCAAACATTTTTGTTCTGATCCAATTGCCTTTTTCATTCTTTTGCATTAGTACTCTAATATCAAGAGGTGATCCTTTGTATTTTACTAATGGTAAGCCTCTTTGAATAATGTATTTCCTTTTCTTAACAATGTTACTTATAAATTCTTCAAGCCTTGCTATATTATTCGCACTTCCTGCAATTAATGTATTACCTTGGTATTTATACTCAAATACATTTTTGTTTTTTGTAACTGTAATAATGCCTCGTCCTTGACTACCGTTGATTGGTTTTAAATATACAAGCTTATATTTATTAACTTCTTTAGCTACTTGATTTACATTCTCTAAAAGAACTGTTGGAGGATGATATTTTTTCGCAATCTCGTGTTCAGTTATATAATTAAATATCTCCCATTTGTCTAAATATCCAGGGTTAAAGTAATGAAGAACTTTATTATGAAGTTTCTCAAGGGATTTTTTTACATTAGGTAATTTCTCATATGTTCTTGAAGAATTCTGGTCATACATAACATTCGGAAAAGGCATATATTTTTTTGTTAATTTACCATTTATCAACAGGTATCCATGTATTATTTTTTTTTGCCAGTTTATATCATCTGCATTAAATGCATATGCTACATAATTTAATTGTTTAGCGTGATTAAAGTAATGTTCAAGTACTTTCTTTTGTAGCACCGATAAGCTTTTGTTATTCCGTCTTTTTCTTATAAAAATTCCTATTAGCGGGCCGAGAATAAGTGTTTGTTTTCTATCATTAATTTCATACTTAATAACAAGATTTTCATCTGATAGATTAAGTATGTTAAATAGCTTAAGAGATAGCTCAATTCTTTCATTTTTATCAATGTTTTTAGTAAGGTTTATCCTAGCCTTCTTGCTACCGAATTGAATTATATAATAAGAGTACTTACCTTTATTTGTTTGTGATGTATACAATTTCACTTCATTTATATCTAAATCATTATTTACAATAATAGAAATGCTTTTTTTCACTTTAGACCACCCTCACAATGCTTTAGCCAGAGCTGCAAGCAGTATTCAATAGGTATACGTAAAGATTTTAATCGTAAATTTTTGTCAATAAGCTTTAATGCTTTTCTGCCAGGACGGGGATTAATTTCTATAATCCATGGTTTGCCAGATTTATCAATTCCTATATCTATACCCAACTCGCCGTATGTTCCGTAATGGTTTTCAAGTGTATATGCAACTAATATTGAGATATCTTTTATTTGCTGTAACAGGAATCCAGGTTTTTTACCAGTTATCTTTGATATTTTATTGATTATTAATTCACCATCTTTAACAGTGCCTCCGCTTGCCAAATTACTTGTAATATCGTGTTCCTTACCTATTCGTGCAATAATTGCTGTTACTCCCCAGCGTAAATTTGGCTTTTTTTGTAGTAGCGCTCTAAAATCGATAATTCGATTGTTACTCTTTACTAAATTTATCTCTTGCTGTACTAGGAATTTTCGTTTATTTTTTATAAAATATTTAACAATGTAATTCTTTGCTTGATTCATTCTTTTACTAGTACTCTGAGTATTATTAGAAAATATTTTTATGATGTTCTTTTGTTTTTTTATTTTATAGATATTCTGGCCCTGAGTGCCATTTATTGGTTTAATATATAAAGAAGGATGTTTTTCAATCATGTTCATAAAATCATTAAATGTTTGGAATTTTACCGTATCAGGGAGATATGGACTTACCATTGGATTTTTATTTAGAATTGTGTGTATTTCATATTTGTCTCCAATAGAGGAGTTATATTTTAATATATTGGAATATTGTTGAAATCGTTTGCGTTCTTCATGGGCAATCGCCCATTCTGTACTAGATCCATAGATACCTCGATCAAATATAACATTAGGAAGAGGAAGCAATCTATTAACCCATTCAGATGTATTTTCATTGTATATATAACCATTGATTGTTTCTTTGTGAAAATCTGTATTATTAGGACTAAATACACCTAACGCTACCCCTAGTTGATGGGAAATTCTAGCTAAATCTTTTAATAATGTGTCTAGCAAACCAAATTGACCTTGCTCGTTTTCTTTAACATATACAGCGACTAAAGGGCCAATAGCTACTGAAGATTTAGTTACCTTGACGTGCATCTCCACATTATTAAACGGAAACAAAAGCTTCGCTGCTAACCTATCTGATATTATTAAGTATTCTTTATTGTGAAAGCTAACAGCTGCATTAATACAATGTTGACCAAAAGCGACTGATGTTTCTACTATTTCCTCAAAGTATTCATGTGCTTGCATAGATTTAGGTAATACTATACTAAGTTCTTTGTCTTTTAGTACTTTGATATTATATTTGTATATCTCCATATAAATCCCCCTATTGCTATCTAGCATTAGTCTATGCTTAAATCAGCTTGAAAGTGTGAGATTAAGTAGCCTGAAGTAAAAAGGCAAAAAAAAAGGGCCTAAGCCCAAGTGTATACACTTTAAAATTAATCTTCGTCATCAATTAAAATATCGGTATCTAGTTGATTATCTTCTTCAATTTCATCATCAATGAAATCTGAATCATCAAAGTCCTTTTCATCTGGTTCTACAACTAATACAGCTATTTTTGTTTCTCCTACTAATTCAACGTAATACTCTTTTTCTACTTTAACACGGATGCTGTCTCCTTCTTCATTCACTTTAGCTTCTAGACAATTTGGCTGTTGTTTTACAATAGTTATAACATCCATATTACTACCAGTGCTATTATTATCCATCATATCCATAGAAATCTCTTCAACATAAGTAACAAGTTCTTTTGCTACAGTAGTTTTGGTATTGTCATCGTAGGAATACCAAATATTCACATCGTATGTTCCAGTAATTTCTACTACGTCACCAACTTTTTCTGACATACAAGTGTGATTAATAACCCAAGCACCTAAAATACTAGTTGGCGAATTAGCTGGTTTTACTATATGGACGGCTTGCGAATACTTGCGACCTTTTGCACATACAGCTTTAGTAAATATTTCGCGAGTATTTACCTGATTATCGATATACACCATAATGTAACCTCCTCTTTCGTTTTCTATTACTTCTTAGATAATCAAATGTTTTGATTGCGAAGAATAAGCCCATATCGGCTTTTAGTTCAATTGTATGCAGGATATGTGCCTATAGTGCATAAAAAAGCTCACATTTTTAAAAAAAATGTGAGCTTTTTATTAATGACAACCACTACAATGGTTACAACCGCCTTTAGCGTGGTCGTTAACCATTATATTTGGCGAAACTGCTTTAACAAAAATATGTATTAAATTTTTCAGATATTCTTCTACCTCTTGTTGTAATTCTATATATTCGCTGAAAAGTGGTATCGAAAGTAGTTCTTCATAAATCTGTTTATACTCTTCTTGATTAGACTCTTTCATTATACTCAGTAAATGTTGGATTTTATCATTGTCATTTATTTGTTTCTCTAGATCCCTGTATTGTCTTACAAAATCTAGTTCGGCTATCTCTAAACCTAAACTATGGGCTTTGTTAAGTAATTCCATAGGGTCAAAATTATTTTCCATCATTATCAATAACTCCTTCTAAGCTCCAAGTCTTAGCAGTTTCAATACGAATATTAACTAGTTGACCTATTAAAGTATCTTCTCCAAAGAAGTTTACAACTTTATTTGTTCTAGTTCTTCCCGTTAATTTGTCAGTGTTTGTTTTACTATAACCTTCTACAAGTACTTCGACAGTTTTATTAACATATTCTAAATTCTTCTTTTTGCTGATATCATTTTGTGTTTGTATTAGTGCTTGTAGCCTTCGTTTTTTATCACTTAGAGATATATTGTCTTCTAAGTTAGCGGCAGGTGTTCCAGTTCTAGGGGAATATATAAAAGTATAAGCAATGTCAAATTCAACCTGTCTTACCATATCTAATGTTTTTTCAAACTGTTCATCTGTTTCCCCTGGGAACCCAACGATAATATCTGTGCTTAGTGCTACATTTGGTATGTTGTTTTTAATAGCATTAATTTTATCTAAATACCATTCACGTGAATGTTTCCTGTTCATGCGTTTTAAGACTTCGTCACTACCTGCTTGAAACGGCAAATGAATTTGCTCGCAGATATTTTCACTATTTTTAATTACATCCATCAGTTCATCTGTAAAATCTTTAGGATGGCTTGTCATGAACCTAATTCTATTAATACCTATTTTGTCTATTTCTTTAAGTAAAGTTGGAAAATCGACGTTATCTTCTAAGTCATTGCCATAGGAATTAACATTCTGTCCTAAAAGGGTAACTTCTTTGTACCCTTCATCTTTTAGCTGCTTAATCTCAGTTATTATGTTTTCAAAAGAACGACTTCGTTCCCTTCCGCGGGTATGTGGAACTATACAATACGTGCAAAAATTATTGCAGCCATACATTATAGTTACCCAAGCTTTAAGTCCGTCCTTTCTAGCTCTTGGAAGATTTTCTACTATTTCCCCTTCTGTTTGCCACACATCTATAATTGTCTCTTTACTCAAAAATGCTTGCTCAATTAGTTCTGGCAGCTTATGTATGTTATGCGTTCCAAATACCATATCTACCTGTGGATAAGATTTTAATATACGATCAACAACAGTCTGTTGCTGAGCCATACAACCACATAAAGCAAGCAGCATATTAGGATTAGAACGCTTTAAATTTTTCATTCTACCTATTTCACCAAAAACTTTATTATCTGCGTTTTCACGAACTGAGCATGTATTAAATATTATAAAATCCGCATCTTCTTCCGTGGTTGTTGGAGCGTATCCAAGCTCATTTAACATACCCTCCATTATCTCAGTATCATGTTCATTCATCTGACACCCATAGGTTCTAAACAAATATTTCCTTCTATTTTTAACTTCCATAATTTACACTCCTATAAAGTTATAACTATATTTTTTCTTTAACTGTACTATTATATCAAAAAAAGTTTTATAATAAAATCGACAAAAGATTACTGGAGCTTCCACCAGTAATCTTTAAAATTTTTTATTTATCTTCATCTTTAGGTAATTCTAGCTTCTCGTAGCAATGAGGACAATAAGGTATAGTATCAAGCCTGAGTTTTTTGCAATTATTACATATTATAACATTCCCAACAGGTCTAACTAATAGGTATATACCTAAACCAATAATCGACGTTAAAAATACTATTATAGCCCATGGTAAGGCACCAAAGACGCCAGCCCTAGCTCCAGCATCACGATAAACAAATATAGCTAGTAAGCTGTTTAAAGCAAATACCAAAGCTATTAGCAAAAAGATGTAAATGTTAGACGATTGCCTATGCGGTTCATCTTGATTATTGCCCTGACCAATAATTTCATCACTATTTATATTATCTTGATCTTCCTGTAGCTTATTTTCATTATCTTCTTGTTGGTTGTACTCGTTAGAGTCTGTTAGGTTAATATCCATTTGATTAAATGGATTAAAAAAAATCGTAATTATGGTTAATACTACTATAATAACAACGTTAAAGATTAATAAAACTAACCAGAATTTGAATAAATTATTCCCGTTCTTATAAGTAACGTAAGTAATTGTTGCTGTTAAAAGCGTTATTACTAAAAGTAAAATATATATAAAAGCAATCAAGTTCATATTGCCCCCTTTATCTAAAAACTATAGTTCTATTAAATCACTTCTATCTCTTTTTCTCAATAGCAATTAAATATGGGGCTTTTTCTTTATTAATATTATTGTACTGTATAACTCCAAATTCATATGTATTTAAGCGTGATACATAATCTGTAACAAGATCTGCTTCTTCTTGTCCACCATCATGTCCAGGATATAAAATTATACTAACTAGTCCATTAGGAAGTAACAGCTTCAAACCTTTTTTTAGTGCATTTAATGTAGTGTACGGCTTGGTGATGATTTTCGATTGTGAACCTGGTAAATACCCTAGATTAAACATTATAACTTTAACTTGTTCTTTAACATACATGTCCATATCTTGGTGACCAGCACAATAGAAAAACAATCTTTGGTTTAACTTATTAAAATCAGCCTGTGTTAAATGTTCATGTAGTCTCTGCTTCGTTTGTCTAATGGCATCTTCTTGTATATCAAAGATGTATAGCTTTGAGTTTTTTGATAAATGATTGATTAAAAACAACGTATCATTGCCATTTCCTGCTGTAGCATCAATTGCATTACCGCCTGATTGGAGCTTAGAAGCAGCAAGTAGATGTGCAAACTGAATTACGGGTAATAGTTTTCTCATTTTATATAATACTCCTGACCTCTTTCTGCAATTGTTATAGGGCCAGTATAGTATTGTTGTGCCTCATTCAAGTACTGAATATCATCATAATACGGCCATAGATGTGTTAATAATAATTGTTTGACATTTGCATTACTTGCCATCATTGCCGCTTGCTTAGCACTTAAATGCCCGCTATTTGGTTTAATATCTTTATCTAACATTGTAGATTCAGCTATTAAGAAATCCGCATCTTTAGCAAAACTAATTAACTCTTCTGAGTATTCTGTGTCAGCGGTATAAACAATTGTTAAATTTTCATAAATAATTTTCATTGCGTAGCAAGGTATAGAGTGTATTGTTTTACAAAAAGAAACTTTAGTGCCAGCTATTGAAAGCTCGTCTTCGCCTGAATAAGCTTTGAATACTAAGCTGTTCTTATATTGATAACACTTCAATTCCTGTTCATGTTCTTCAGGACCATAAAAATACAGGTGTTTATCAGTGATTTTTTTCTGAATTGGAATATCTATAGCATATTTAAGAACATTCAAATCAGTTATGTGATCAGCATGAGTGTGTGAAATGATTACGCCGTCCAATTCGTAACTAGGCAAATAATTATGTAGATAGCTCAGTACACCGCTTCCACAATCAATTAATATATTTCCTTCAGTTGTCTGAAGTAAATAGCCAGAAGTTCCTCCATTGGCAGCTGGGAATGGACTATTAGCCCCTAATACTATTAATTTCATTAACTACACCTCTAATATTAAAATCAACGAAGGATATGGATACTTACAATTTCTACAAGTTGTCCATTTTTTAATGAAGCTGCATTGCCTTCATCAGTATCTACATGAAATTCTAAGGAGAAAGTATCGCCCACTCGAATAAGGACATTCTCAAAAATAATTGACCGATCCCCACCAGTCCTAACATAAACTCTATCCTTATCTTCTAATCCATAGTTCTCTGCATCCTTAGTATGCATGTGTATATGCCTTTGTGCTATTATAACACCTTCTTCTATGGTAACACTACCCTTAGGACCAATAATTTCTATAGATTCACTTCCCTGTAAATCACCTGAATCCCTGACTGGTGGTTTTACACCAAGTGTAAAACAGTCAGTTCTAGAAATCTCAAGCTGTGTTTGTCTACGTGTTGGTCCCAGAACACGTACCTTTTCAATAGAGCCTTTAGGTCCTCTAACGGTCACGACTTCCTCGGCTGCATACTGCCCAGGTTGCGATAGAGGTTTAAAAGGTGTTAATTCATAATCATCACCAAATAATATCGTTACTTCTCTATCAGATAAATGTATATGTCGATTCGAAATCCCAACTGGCACTTGCATTTCTAACACCCTCTCTATACTAATTAAGAATCATATCCAATTATATAACTAGTCATAAATAATTATAGCTGTATAGCAACAGATAGTATATAAAGCTAATACAGATAGCCTTATTTAATATTACTCCCCTTATATTACCATGTTTTATTTATAACTGCATTAATATTTTTAAAAAACTGTATAGTAATAACTATATAATTTCGACTTTAATCTTACTTATATTATTATATACAATTAAACAAATTTCTTGTAATAAAAAGCTGCATTAAAAAAGCTTTCAAAATATGAAAGCTCACTGAATTATGTATTACTTATAATCATCATGTTCATCTTTTTTTACTCTAGCCATTAAATCTTCTACAGCTTCTTTAGCATCTTTATTTTCAAATAATAATTTATAAAGCTGGGATGTGATTGGCATATCAACACTATTCTTTTGAGATAGAATATACGCTGCCTTAGTTGTACGAACTCCTTCAACAACCATTTCCATTTGTTCTAAGGTCTCTTCCAGACTATTACCAAGACCAATTAGCTTTCCTGCCCGATAATTTCTACTGTGAATACTTGTACAAGTTACAATTAAATCTCCAATACCTGCAAGTCCAGAAAATGTAGTAGGCTCAGCGCCCAAATAAACACCTAGCCTGGTAATTTCAGTTAAACCTCTAGTCATTAGAGCAGCTTTTGCATTATCTCCAAACCCTAAACCATCAGATATTCCAGCACCTAATGCAATAATATTTTTTAGTGCTCCGCCTAGCTCAACGCCAATTACATCCGTATTCGTGTATACACGAAAATGCTTATTTATAAATAAATCCTGAGCATGCTCTGCCGTGCTGCTGATAGCTGAGGCTATAACAACCGTAGTTGGCTTCTTTAATGCAACTTCTTCAGCATGGCTTGGGCCTGATAGTACAGCTAACCGATTAGCGTTAAGGTTTGGTAAACATTCTAATATTATTTCTGAGACGCGTTTTAAGGATACTGGATCTATTCCTTTAATGGCGTGTATAATTATTGTTTCATTAGTAATGTATTGATTAATTTCTGGTAGTAACTTCTCTAATGAATGAGAAGGTGTAACCAAAACCACAAATTTTTTGCCTTTTACAGCCTGTTCAAGGTCAGACGTTGCTATAACTGAGTCAGGTATTTTTACATCCTTCAAATATTTAGGATTTATATGATGCTTATTTAAAAAAGCTGCATGTTCACTTGTTCTAGTCCATAATGTAACTTTATTTTTGTTTTCTGCAAGTACAAGTGACAAAGCTGTACCCCAGCTACCCGCACCTATAACAACTACTTCATTATTCATAGCTTCACCCCTAAGACGTGCGTTCACCGATTTTACGTTCGGTTCCTTTAATTAATCTTTTTATATTCTCAATGTGTCTCACGCAAACCAAAATCGCCATAATAATAGTAAACACAAAATATGTGATTGGATAGTCTAATAAAAGTATAAATATAGGAATTAAAACAGTGAAAATTATAGATGCAAGAGATACATAACGAGTAAGCGCTAAAAAAACAATCGCAATTAGAGCTGATAACAACGCTGGTATAAACACCAAACTAGCAACAACACCAATGGTTGTTGCAACACCTTTTCCACCTTGGAATTTTAGATAAATCGGCCAATTATGACCTATAATCGCAGCTATTCCAGCAACTATCATTGTAATTGGATCATTATTGGATATATATAATGCTATTACTACTGCAAGTGCACCCTTAAAGCCATCTAGCAGCAGGACAATTATACCTGGAACAGTACCTAACACTCTAAGCGTATTTGTTGCACCTGCATTTCCGCTACCATGCTGTCTAATATCAATGCCTTTCCATAGCTTGCCTATTATATAACTAAAGCTAACACTACCCACTAAATAGCCTATTAAAATAGCTACAAGCATTAACATATGCTTTCTCCTCTTTGTCTATATATTTTCTAATTTTTCTCTCGAATTATAAAGCGAATTGGTGTTGCTTCGAAATTAAATCTTTCTCTAATTTTATTAATTAAAAACCTCTCATATGAGAAATGAAGCAATTCTTGATCGTTAACAAATATAACAAATGTAGGAGGCTTAACAGAAACCTGTGTCATATATAATATTTTTAGTCGTCTTCCCTTATCTGTTGGTGGTGGGTTGATAGCCAAGGCATCACGTAAGCATTCATTTAATAAGTGAGTCTCTACCCTTAGAGAATGCTGCTCAGATGCGAATTTAATCATTGGAATTAATGTATGTAATCGTTTTTTTGTTAATGCTGATAAAAACACAATTGGTGCATAGTCCATAAATAAGAAGTTATCACGTATTTTTTTTGCAAACTGATCATATGTTTTATCATCTTTTTCTACGATATCCCATTTATTGACGACAAAAATACAAGCTCTTCCAGCCTCATGGGCATACCCAGCAATCTTTTTATCTTGTTCAATAATCCCTTTAGAACCATCTATTACTATTAGACAAACGTCAGCGCTTTCTATTGCTGACATGGCTCTAAGCACACTATACTTTTCTACTTTTTCATAAACTTTTCCCCGCTTACGAATACCCGCGGTATCAATAAGTATATACTCTTGTCCATCTGCCTTGAATTTTGTATCTATGGCATCACGCGTAGTGCCTGCAATATCACTAACTATAACCCTATCTTCACCTAAGATAGCATTAACAAGTGAAGATTTTCCAACGTTAGGTCGTCCTATAATAGCGACACGTATTATATCATCATCTACACCGCTTGTATCTTCATCTTTAAAATGACCTATTACCGAGTCTAATAGGTCTCCTATACCTAAACCATGTATTGATGATACTCCATGCGGCTCACCTAAGCCAAGTGCATAGAATTCTATAGTATTATGAATTAGTTCCGGGTTATCTACTTTATTTACTGCCAAAACTATAGGTTTATTACTCTTATATAGAATTTTGGCAACCTCTTGGTCAGAGTTAGTTATTCCTGTAGTACCATCTACTGCAAACACAATGACGTCAGCTTCATCTATGGCAATTTCTGCTTGTACCCGAATTTGATTTATTATTTTATCATCATCATCTATTTCTATACCGCCTGTATCAATAAGATTGAATTCTCTTCCAACCCATTCTGCACTAGCGTATAAACGATCCCTTGTTACCCCTGGCTCATTTTCGACAATTGCTACCCTTTCCCCTACAATTCGATTAAAAAGCATAGATTTGCCAACATTCGGTCTTCCAACAATTGCAACTACTGGTTTACGCAAAAAAATCACACCTTTCATAACGCTGTGAACGTAACTGGTATTCTTTATTAGCTTGTTTTTGAAAACGATTTGTTAATGGCTGCTGAGTAACACTTTCAATCAAGCCACTGGCATTTGTCGCTACAATGGTAAGCTTTTTCCCAATTTGTTTCTCTACCTCTGATACATGTATATTATCTAAAAAAATATTATCATCTTCCTTTAACATTATATCTGGAATTATTATTTCATCATAATCCATATATTTAATTTTTTTATTATTTTGTAATTCCTCAATTATATCATAACCTGTAATTAAACCAGTAACCGTAACTTTATCACCGTAAAAACGATTTGGTATTACAAGATAATTAATGTCGAGTGAGGTTTTTTCAGTGATTATGTTTATGGTTGTTTCAATTGTGCTTTGAGCCGAGCTCCCAGTAAGAATCAAAAATTTCTTTGTAGAGTCTATTTTTGACAAACCTTCAGCGTTACAATTTAATTCGTCTAAAAAGAGTCGAATTAAACCTACTCCATTTTCAGTTTGCTCAAACCCATCATAATATTTAGCCTCAGGAACTTCTTTATTAGCTAAAACATATAATTCATCTGCTCCATAGACAAATGCATTGTTGAATTCCTCTAAATTTCTGTTCTGCCAGGATTCAATAATTTCTATTGTTTTGATGGCATCATACTCTGTTAACGGCTTAATATCATGTAATTGATTTCTAAAATCAGTTAATCCTACAGGTACAATCGATAAAGTTTTTACTTTAGGGAAAAATCCCCTTAAATCACTTATAGTATTCTCAAGTTCTTTATCGTCATTAATTGAAGGACATAGTACAACCTGTGTATGCATCTCAATGTCATGATCAGCCAAATATTTTATTTGCTCTAATATTTCAGCAGCTTTTTTGTTTCCGAGCATATCTTTGCGTAATTGTGAATTTGTCGTATGTACTGAAATGTTAATAGGAGATAGTCTTAATGCAACAATTCGCTTTAAGTCCGTTTCATTTACATTTGTAAGTGTAATATAATTACCATGGAGAAATGATAAGCGATAATCATCATCTCTAAATTGTAAGGTTTTTCGCATATTCTTTGGGATTTGATCAACGAAGCAAAAAATACATTTATTATGACAAAGTTTAATTTTATCTATTGTGGGGTGCTGCCATGCTACCCCAAGCAATTCATCTTCTTCCTTGTCAACCTCATAGATAATTTGTTCACCATTAGTTTTTTTTACTTCTATTTCAACATATTCATCGCTCATTAATACATGGTAGTCCAGAATATCATGGATTTTTTGTCCATTTATTGATAACACTTCATCATTTATGGATAAATCCAACTCATTCGCTAGACTTCCTGGATAAATTTTCGCTATTTTCCCCATAAAAACAAATCCCCTTTAATACTCGTGTGCATTTAAATATTATCTAATACTCATATGAAACAGTCAAGTAATTACTAGTTTAAATTATTGCTTCTAAAAATAGCATTTCTTTTTCTTAGTAAAGCTAGTTCTATAATTTTATATATTATTCCCACTAATAGCACAGACAAAAAAAGCAAATCATTGGCATATCCATCACCAATATAAGCAAAATGTTCCCTAGGTATATATAGTATAGATAGCATATCTAATATCAATATTGTTGAAATAAGACTTGCTATTGCTTTATGATTTATTAACGAATGTTCAGCTATTGGTCTCTTTATAATTATTACGGTTGCTACTGCTAAAAGTAAAGGATAAGTTATAAAATGGTCAATAATAAAAAGCTTCGGGTCCTTTGGAAAAACCTCGTGCACTAAAAGTAATAAACTTGCTACTAACATGCTTACACTTATCGTTTCACTAATTTGTATAAAATTCAAGAATTTTATATATATCCATAGCATTAATATAATAGGAAGTGCCGTTCCACCTACGTTAATATGAAGATTGAAATATGGAATTGAAATCCACAATGTCGTTAGATAAAAGTAACTAAGCAGTATTAAAACGACATAGTATTTATTTAACTTTAAACTTTTTAGTAAAGCTTCAAACCAATCAGTCAATACTAAAATTATAAAACAAATTACTAATATACTAGCAATTATGCCTTGGCTCATTTTTTAACCCTCTTCTTTATGCCTCTCATTTTTTGGCCTATTATACCGCATTGTTTAGAAGATATGTCTCCCCAATCATCTCCCAAATACTTTTTAACACCTATATTCTTAGCTAATTCATACTTAAGTCGTTCACGATCTAATTCTGATAAATTATCAAATTCTATGTTCATAGATATCACCACACATAATGTATTATTATTATTATATTTTTTTCCATTAATAATTAAATAATACATTATATAACTAATTTACACTCAAAACTTGATATCACTAAGAAAAAATCTGACAGGTATAAAAAACCAGCAAACTTAATAACAGTTTGCTGGTTTGAAACTATTTTAAATCTTTTAATTTATCACCAATCATCTCGCCAAAGGTATATGTCGTAGTTTCATTGATTTTTTGTAAATCGATTTCGTTATCTTGTGTTGGTTCTGGCTCTATAGTTTGTTTGATGCTTAAACTAATTCTTTTCTCATCCGTATTTATGTCTAGTATTTTAACAGTAATCTGCTGGCCAACCTCTAAAACATCACTTGCTGCTCCAATATGTTTATCAGATATTTCAGAGATGTGCACTAACCCCTCTACACCTGGTAGCAGTTCTATGAAAGCACCAAAGCTTACTAGTCTTTTTACAATACCTTCAGCTATTTGACCTTCACTAAACTTTTTGTTAATTTCGTCCCAAGGACTAGGCTGTGCTGATTTAAGGCTTAGGCTAATACGCTCATTATTAGCGTCTAGACTCAAAATTTTCACCTTAACTACATCACCTTCTTTAACAACATCTGATGGGTGATCCACACGGTACCATGCTAACTCAGATACATGAACTAAGCCGTCTACCCCTCCGATATCTACAAATGCTCCAAAATCCGTTATACGTTGTACAGTACCTTCAATAATAGCTCCTGGCTCTAGGTTTACTATTACGTTTTTCTTTTGAGTTTCTAATTCTTCATCAAGGACAACCTTTTGTGATAATATGACTTTATTATTTTCTTGGTCAAACTCAATTATCTTAACCTTTAAATTACGCCCTTTGTAATCGCTAAAATCTTCTACAAAATGACGCTCCACGTGTGATGCAGGTATAAATCCTCTAACACCTATGTCTACTACTAATCCGCCTTTTACTACATCAGCTACTGTAACCTCTAGTATTTCTTTGTCGTCATATTTTTGTTGTAGCGTCTGCCAAGCATTTTTACTATCAACGGCTTTTTTAGACAAAATCATTTTACTCTTTTCATCGTTAATTCTCAGTACTTCAACTTCTACTTGTTCGCCTTCTTTAACTGCATCATTTGCGGTTTCAATATGTAAGCTAGAAAGTTCACCAATAGGTATAATACCTTCATACTTATAACCTACATCCACAGTCACTTGATTATCCTCAATCTTTGTAACTGTACCCTTTAAAACCTCTCCCTTTTCAATTTTTTTTAAGTCATTTACCTCGTTTAATAATTCTTCTGTCATTTGTATAACCTCCTTAAGTACCCAATCAGGCGTAGATGCGCCTGCTGTTATTCCAACTGTCATATTCTTGAAAAACCAATTTTTATTTATATCAGCAACTGATTCAATTTGATATGTTGTAGCCCCTTGATTATTACACACTTTGGCTAGCTTCATTGTATTAGAGCTGCTTTGGGAACCTACTACTAACATCAGGTCGACTTCTTTTGCTAAATCAATTGCTGCACTTTGACGTTCAGATGTTGCTTTACAAATAGTATTGTAGACTTTAATGTTACTATACAAATCTTTCAAGGTATTTGTTATCTCTTTCCAGTTTTCATCTGTTTGTGTAGTTTGAGCAACAACTACAATATCTCTATTAAGCTTTGGCAAATCCTTGATATTGTCTGCATTCTTTAACACGTAGCCCTTATTGTCTGTCCAGCCAAGAATCCCAATTACTTCAGGATGTGTTGGATCACCAACTATAATTACGTCTTTATTTTCTGTATAAGCTTTATACGCTAGTTTGTGAACAGCTTTTACAAATGGACATGTTGCATCAACATATTGGATTTGCTCTTTTTCAAGTCTATCATAAACTGCTTTACCAACTCCGTGTGAACGTAGTACTATTGCAGTATTTTTCTCAACTTGATCTAAATAATCAATCGAATCTATAGCGCCAACACCAAATTGTGCTAGGTAATCTACGACAAATTGATTATGAACAATAGGACCTAATGTCAAGGCTTTACCGTATTCATTACCTATGTCTTTAGCTGTGTCAATTGCTCGCTTTACCCCTTTACAAAAGCCAGCATACTGGGCAATTTTTATAACCAATTTCCCCACACCCTACAAAAAAATTATTTAACAACTATAAAGTACAATAATAAAAATATTATTGATAAACTTAGTATTGTTATAACAAAATAATTCCATACCAAAAATTTGGTTTGATTAAATGATTTTCCATTATATATAAGTTTACTTAAAATCACTTTTCCAAAAATGATTATGCCTATCAAGGAAACAAAATATAATAAAATATATAGTACATCTATAATCAATGAGTTTACTCCTTAACATGTCTACTTCTTAGCACTTTTTCACAAACATCATTTATTTCTTCTACGACTTCATTTATAGATAGATTAGTAGTATCTAAAAGTATTGCATCTGGTGCCTGGATTAAAGGTGCTTGTTCTCTTTCGGAATCCTTCTGGTCTCGTAATAAAATTTCTTGTTTTAATACTTTAATATCTACGTCGAAGTTCTTTTGTTGCAATTCTGAAGCTCTTCGCTTTGCCCTTTGGTCAATATCAGCAGTTAAAAATATTTTAACATCAGCCGTAGGAATGACAAACGAGCCTATATCTCGACCATCCATAACTACGCCACCATCCATAGCTAACTTTCTTAGTAGAATCAATATATGATTTCTGATTTTAGGATAGGTTGCAACTTGTGAAACATTATTACTCACTTCTGGAGTACGAATTTCTTCTGATTTTTCTTCGCCATTTATTAGCACATTGTTATTTGAATCAAATGCAAGCTTTGTACTTTTAGCGATTTCATACACTGCCTCTTCATTATAAAGATCTGTGTTAAATTTAATAGCTTGATATGCAATAGCCCTATAAAGAGCTCCTGTATCAATATAAGTGTATTCTGCACCTAATTTATCTGCTAATTTTTTAGCGACTGTACTTTTGCCAGCACCAGCAGGCCCATCTATTGCTATATTTAACGGAGAAGACATGTTTACCTCCTGAGATTCTTGTGGTTTTTTATTATGATTAAATAAAAATAGCAGACAAGAGTCTGCTAGCTATAATCAATATATTCATTAACTCTATATGATATATTCCAATGCATTTAGAATCTTGTCAACGTATAAATATTTACATTTCTTTGAACCAGCATATCATAGGCATATTAAGATTGCAATATTTACATACACACATAACTTGTTTATTCTAGAACTCCAATTGAAGAGGTGAGTTCTCTGAAACTTCAAAGATTTTACCTGGCATGTATTCAATCATATCGTGTGAGCTATCTATAATTTGAATTGAAAATATTCCAGGTATACCGTCAACGGTAACACTTACTGATTGCTGATCAGCTACTGGTATCCTCATTTGCAAATCATGAAAGTTTGAATATTTTACGCCATTAATATAGATGGAAATTTCGCTCCTAGGAAAGTCTTCTAATAAGATTAATTCGAGCCACTGCTGATTGTTATGTATTTGTGAGGCTGGCAATGCTTCAATTGTAGTTACTTTCTCACCCTCTAATTTATCAATTATACTAACGTATTGACGCGTTAATGGGTTTAACAAAAGTAATTGCGAAGTGACTAATAAAAACACTAGTACTACTATTATCTTTTTTAAAAGCATTTCAACGGGGACAAACACTTTAAATTTCACATCTTTAACTCTTCTTTCATCCATAACATACGCCTCCTTATCTCATTTTACGCTAGAGAATAAGAAAACATACAAATAAAAGCAATTATTTTCCGTATAAGTCGATTTGTTTCTCAAAAGTAAATTGTATAACTTTGCTTCTATCGCCTTCCATAATTTTCGTAAATTTAAAAGATGCCCAAGCTAAATGCCTAGAATCTTCTGGATATCTAACCCTAACAATTTCTGCTTCACCGGTAGCATGCGCTATTTTTTTATTTTTTTTGGGCATAACTAACCAAACTTTAGCTTTTTGTCCTGTTTGGAGTTTAATACTAGAGTTAAATTTTACAGAAAAACCCCCGCCACTGATATCTTCAGTTTTACAGATAATTTTAATCGGGCCTTCCTTTGTTATAACCTCTAACGCTGCTTCAATTATAGCTGGAACCCTAACAAAATCACGTCTTTGCTTTTTATAAATACTTTTAGAATTAGGCTTTTCAACAATCAGCATAGCTATGTTTTCCTGAACTCTACCTAGCACACTTGTATCAAAATATGCTTTTGTTTTATCAGGAGTTTGGAACCAAACCCTTAATTTAATCCCTTGTTCTGGGGCTTCAATTCTTTTTGTTTCCTCATTAAAAGGCATTTCAAAGTATAAACAGTCATCTTTAATATCTGCTATTCTTGCCTTATATACTTTTTTATCAGTCTGTTCAATCGTTTCTAAAACTAACGTTGTATTGATATCATAACTCACTAACCACACCACCCGTAGTTCACGATATTATTCATCTTTTTCCTTAATAATTATTTATAATTATAGCATATATGTATTTTAAGGAAATATAAAAATACCATTGAATTATATTGACATAACTCAATGGTATTTTTATTGTTATATTTTATTTCTTTAAAACCTTCTAAATACCCGCTCAATCCCTAAATGATCAATTTTCTCGACCTTTTCTTCCCTACCGTTTTCTACATTTACGAATACTCTATACGTGCTATTGTTTAAGGTTCCAATAAATTCGTAGGTTAAAACTTCTACGCCAGTGTTATCTTCAATAATTGCCAAACGTTGTTCTTCTATTTGCAATCTGCTGTTCAAACGGTCCCTTGCTTCATCTATTGTTAGATTAGGCTCCGCTATCTCTCGTTCATTGTTATTCAAATAGTATTCCATAGCTGAAAATCCGATGATTTCTCCATTATCTAAGGCAATCTTGACGGTGATTTTATCAGGATAGACAACTATGTCATCTATATATGACGCGAAATCTATAACTGCAATATTCTCATATTCATCAATATTTGTAGCAATAGCATTTTCAACGTCTAATTTCCTTAAATATTCTGCTGCATTTTGTTCTGCTTCACTTAAATCAATAGTCGGTCTGCCAACAGGGCGATCTTGTAAGAGCCAAAGAACATGCCCCTCGATTTCTGTTACATCTAAATAGATGATATCTTCATCGCTATTTGTAACAACTACACTATACGTTACATAGTCACCAGCATCTGGATTACGAACAATATCAAACTGTTTCTCTGGTCCTAGCTCTAGAAATTCAACTATTTTATTCTCGATTTGCTGTTCATCAAATCTTTCCCCATCGTTCATTCGTTTGATTTTATCTTGTTTAATCTGATTAATACTATCTATGCCAACCCCCCAGGAAACTTCAGGAAACTGTCCGACCTCTTGCTCTAAGTTATTAAATCCATTGATGATATTGTTGTCTAATGGCTCATCTGTTGCAGCATACATCATTTCAAATTCTGTCCAACTTAATCTTTCAGCAAGAACTGCTGTCTGGACGCTACTTATCTCACCCTGAATTCTAGTCGCACAATCATATAGTACATGTAAGGTTTCCCATTCTTCATCAGTAAGTGGTTCTTCATCTAAGTCTCTAACCGCCGTGCGATATGAAAAATCAGCAACTCTGGCAATAAAATTCTCTGTTTCACTAAATTCCATTATGCCTAAGGGCAGTTGTCCAATTCGAGCTTGAGCAGCATAGGATAATCGCCATACATTAGATAAGCATTGTCTATACTGACCTGGTGAATTAATAGCAATAGCAGTACCTAACTCATCTTGAACAGAATTTACATAATAACTTAACTCATGGAAAGCACGCTGATATTGATTTTCTGCTTTATTATATAATTGTTGTTTTTCCTGTTGTTCTGTATATCCCCAATACCCTACTGCTATAATCGCAATCGCCAAAATTGGAGTTAGCCAACTAGCAACCTTTTTATACATATATATCCCCCTTAATCACAAAAGATGTGTTTACCTATTTTCTTCCGTTGTGGCCGTGTCCAAATCCAGCCTGAGGTTGCTGTATCTGGATTAAAATAGTAAAGAGCACCGCCTGATGGATCCCATCCGTTTATAGCGTCCTGCACTGCCCTTCTTGCTGTATCGTTTGGCTCAAGCCAAATCTGACCATCTGCAACGGCAGTAAATGCCCTAGGTTCAAATATTACACCAGAAACTGTGTTTGGAAATGTTTCACTCCGAAGACGATTTAGAACAACAGCCGCAACTGCAACCTGGCCTATATATGGTTCACCCCTTGCTTCACCATAAACTGCATTGGCCATTAACTGGAGATCTTGGTTATTAAATTGCCCAGCTGTAGTCGCTTCGCCTTCACCTGCTTGCTGTGCTTGTCCAGGAGGTTGCCCTTGTGTGTTCTGCTCTAAAGAACCTCTAGTCTGCGGTCCTACAATCCCATCTACTTTCAATCCATAATCTTGTTGATATCTCCTAACCGCATATAATGTCTGATGACCAAATATACCATCTATATTTGCTGTATAATACCCCAACTCCTGCAGTCTAGTTTGTAGCTCTGAAACATCATCCCCTCTACTTCCCATCGATAAGTTTCTGTTACTAAAAGTCTCCTCCGCATCACGGAATTGCAATATACCTGTATCGACTACTATAAATGATACTACTAACGCGGTAATCGCTATTCCTATTAGTAATTTTTTAGTCATAGTCCAACCTCGCTTTTATGTAATCTAAGTTAATATTCAATTATAGTTTGTTTATAAAAGTTTGTTTTATACAAAAAAGACTGTTATTTGAAAAAATAACAGTCTTTTGTATAAACATAGCTATAGATTTACATTGTATATCGTAGAAATGCTCATAACATATAATATTTCACTATATTATATATTCTGAAAAAATCATTCCCATAGCCATTGCAAAAATGATTAAAACAACAGGGTGAATTTCAAAATAGAAAACTCCTAAAAATGCAACCAAGGTAATACCAACTAGCATATATGAAACGTTTATATATGCACCTTTCCCTATTTCAAAAACAACATGTAATAGCAGCACTATAATTACTGGTTGTATTGCAAGCATCAAGCCCTTTACAGCTTTAGTATCTTTAAATTTCATTAAGAAAGAAAATAATAACACCATTGCAACAGCCGTTGGTCCTACAGTTGCGAGAATGCTGATAAACGCTCCAGGAATACCTGCAACTTCGTATCCTATATATGCTGCTAATTTAGTCGTAATTGGGCCTGGTAATGAGTTTCCGATTGCTAATGCATTTGCAAACTCCTCATTTGTCATCCATCCATATATATCTACTACTTCTTTGCGTATTAATGGAATAGAGGCAGGTCCACCACCATAACCAACTATATTCGCTCTAAAAAACGCAATAAATAAATCAATCCAGTTTTGCATTATAATCCCCTAACTTAATAATATCTTTTTACTATATATTTAATATTTTACTATACACTTAATATCTTGCTATATATTTAATATCCTTTGCTGTACAAGTTCAACTAATTTATTATCTGCTCCTATGTGCTTAGTTAATACAATTTCAATATTTGGGTGTTTTTCTTTAAAATCTGTAATGATTTCAGGTATATCTGATTGAACATGGTTACCAGCAAATAAAAATATAGGCACAACAATAATACTATTATAATTAGCTTCAATAACTTCATTTAAAATATTTTCAAACTTAGGGCTGCAAAGCTGTAAAAATGCATTTCTTATTTCGTAGTCTGGCATAGCTGCTGCTATAAGCTTATATAACTCCTTTTGTTCGTTTATAGAGTCTACGTTTCGACTACCATGTCCCAGTAATATTACTATCTTTTTCAACAGCAAAATCCTCCCTCGTAATTGTTGTTTTTTCTTTTATAAAGATTATATATTTGATTTCTGTACTTGCACAAATGTACTAAAAAACACGGGGCCATTTCCAATATCAGAAAGCTCTTGACATACTAATTGATTTAAGTTTGTACCAGACTTATATGCTGAATTCCACCACAACCCTAGACTCACAACATTTCCTTTTTGTACTTTGTCCGATATTCTCACTCGCAATTTACACTCACCAAGTGAGTTATACACTGTAACAATATCTAGGTCTTCTATGTTACGAGCATTTGCATCATCACAATGGATTTCCAAAATAGGTTCATCTTCAAAGCTAAAATTAACGTTTGCTAAGGATGAATTTAAAAATCTTTCATTTGGTGCATTTACTAAAACTAATGGATATTTTACTATATCTTCTTTTGTATAGTTAGTAATATCAATGTAGTTAGGTAATGGATCTAATCCACACATACGCAATTGATTTGAATACAGTTCGATTTTGCCAGAAGAAGTCTTAAGGTTTAAAAGTTTATTGTTAATATAATCGGATTCTTCAGCTATCTTTATTATTTTATATTGCTTTAAATAACTATAAACCTGTTCACCAGTTTTTCCAGCAATCATCCCTTCTAATGCCTGCGAAATCAATTCATCATCTGAATTATTAAAACAGTCATCATTAAATCCAAATCGCTTCGCTAGCCTACGAAACAACTCTGTGTTTTGTAGGCATTCACCTTTAAGTGGCATTACAGGATCTGATAACTGTAAATATAAATGCCAATACGATCTATAAACATCAATGTATTCTAAACTTGTTGGTGCTGGCAATATAATATCTGCGTACTTGGCAGTATCTGTCATGAAAATCTCATGAACTACTGTAAATAAATCTTCTCGCTCTAGTCCTTTAATTATTTGAGACTGATTCGGCGCAACTATCACAGGATTCGAACTATATATAAATAATGCATGGATTGATGGATTAGATAATGTAGTTAAGGCATCACCTAACTGATTCATGTTAATAGTTCTATTATTACTTGTTTCTAGCTCAAGTAATTCTAATTTCTTTTTATTAATTTTAAAGTATTCTGAATTACTCTTAAGTGCACCGCAGCCCTTATACTGCCAAGCACCAGTTAATGCCGGCAGGCATGTAATATTGCGTGTAGCCATGCCACCATTAAAGTGATGCTGAAAACCATTTCCGATTCTAATAAAACTCTTTTTATTTGACCCGTATTCCGTAGCTAATTGAACTATATCAGTCACTGCAACTCCAGTTATTTTTGCTACCTTTTCTGGAGTGTAGAGATTAATCATTTGTTTTAGCTCAGTATATCCATAGGTATATTTATTAATAAAATTTTTATCTACTAGGTTATTGTTTATCAGAACGTTCATTATCCCTAATGCTAAGGCACCGTCGGTAGCTGGTTTAAGCTGAATAAACCAGTCAGCCAACTCAGCAGTTTTATTTCTATGAACATCAATTACTACAACCTTAGCTCCATTTTTACGAGCTCGATTTATAATTTCCATTTGATGAATGTTTGTATTAACTAGATTTGTTCCCCATATAATTATATATTCTGCTAAACTACTGGCCTCTGGGTTAATACCTTTATTTTCTCCCATTGTATAGGCATATCCTGCTGAACCAGCTGAAGAACAGATAGTTCTCTCTAACTTACTTGCCCCTAATTTATGAAAAAACCTTCTGTCCATTGAGCTATTGTTAATAATCCCCATAGTTCCAGCATAGCTGTATGGGAGGATAGATTCTCCTCCATACTTTCTAATACATTCATTAAAATTATTATAAATCTCCTCTATAGCCTGTTCCCAAGTTATTTTTAAAAATTTCCCTTCACCTTTTTTCCCTACTCTTTTTAATGGAGTATAGATTCGTTCAGGATGATGAATTCGATTAGCTAAATTACGCACTTTATTACATATAAATCCTCTAGTTATTGGATTGCTTTTATCTCCTTCAACTTTTCTTATTATATTATTTTCATCTAATGTTATTTCAAGACCACACGTATCAGGACAGTCCAGAGAACATACTGAATGTTTCTTGTATAAATTATCCATAAATTTTTCCATCCCCCGCAATTTTATATCTCACTCATAATTATCTCATGTATGCAGCTAATTGTCATATTTTTTATATAAAAAAATCCGTTGACAATTAGATTCAATTATCATAAGCTATACTCACTTGTGTTAACCAATAAATTCAACTTGGTTAACAGAGGTGATTATTATTTATTTTCTAAATTAAATAATAAATTGTAATTTTTAACAAAGGGAGGAACTTTTGTGCATAACCATCGAATAAAAACTTATTATTTAGTACTTGTACCATTATTTACTGCATTAACTATTATTGGAACTTTCATTAAGATACCCACTCCTATCGTTCCAATCACATTACAAACATTATTTGTAATATTATCTGGTGCATTATTAGGAAGTAAAATGGGGGCGTTAAGTCAAGTGCTGTATGTGACGCTTGGTTTAATAGGCTTGCCTGTATTTTCTCAAGGAGGCGGTTTTAGCTATATATTTAATCCAACCTTCGGTTATTTGTTGGGCTTTATTGCTGGAAGTTTTGTGATTGGATACATAATTGAGCATAGTAAAAATAAAAATATGTTTACTTTTCTAATTGCTAATTTAAGTGGTTTATTCGTTATTTATCTGATCGGGGTTACATATATGTATTTAATTCTTAACTATGTTTCGTTAACCGCAATTACAATTAATCAAGCAATTGTAGTTGGCTTTCTAACCCCGCTACCAAAAGACTTAGTAGTAGCTATTTTTGTCACAATCATAGCAACAAAAATTATTCGGCAAGCAACTAGCTATAGACTCATGTAAAATATTGTCTACACCCTAAATGTAATCATATGGTATAATATATAAAAAAATTTTATGTTTAGGGAGATTAAAAATGAAGAAAATTATACTAATTTTGTTACTGTTAGTTAGTATGCTTTTATTTTCAACAAATGCCTTAGCATATGTTAGTGATTCATATGAAACTAATGAATACGAAAATAAAACTGAAATTGATATAGATATTGAAAATGTAAATGATGATATAGATATTATTGATGAGGTTATTACCGATGAAAGCACTACTGATGATAATACTATTGATGAAAGTATAATAATCGAGGATACTCATCACTACTTTTTTGATGTACCTACCCATCACTATGCATTCGAATCAATTAGTAGACTATATGATATTGGTGCAACTAATTATCGACAAGACCATAAATTCATGCCAACTGAATGGATTAGCCGTGGTGAGTTTTTACATATGCTTTTACGTGCTATGGGCTACCTCCCTGTAGATGAAATTATTCCAGTATTTAACGATGTGCATACCGAAACTCCTTTTGCTACATATGTTGATACTGCGTATCGTCTAGGTATTGTTGATGGATTAGGAAATAATGAGTTTCGTCCTGGTGACCCTGTGCGTAGGGACGCATTAATCAAGATGTTAATTACTGGTAATGGTTTGTTGAAGTACGACATTCACTATTCACTTTCGTGGACTGAAAGAAACACTCTTCTGTCAGTATTTAAAGATCGTGATGCAATAAACGGTTGGGCTGAACACTATATTACACATGCTTTAAAATACGAAATTATCACTGGATATCCAGATCAAACGATTCGTCCAAATAGCTATACTACAAGAGCTGAAGCTGCGGTATTAATAGACCGCATGTTTTTGTCTGATAATAATGAAAAATATGAATTAGATCTGCTTGAAATTAACGGTGTAACTATCCCATATACAAATAAGATTGTTATGGAAGCCACTAAATACAATAGCAATCAACAAGGACTTTCCAATTATACAAGAATGGGATTACGCACAAGAATTGGTGCTGTAGCCGTTGATCCTAATTTCATTCCATTAGGGACTCATCTATATATCGAAAATTATGGCTACGCCATAGCTGCAGATACAGGTGGAGCAATAAGAGGAAATAAAATAGATTTATACGCTGCATCTGTTGGAGAGGCCATGCAATTTGGCAGACAAGATGTTGTAGTATATGTGCTGCCGTAGAACCCTTAATCAGGGTTCTTTCTGTATTATTAATATATCTTTTTTTAAAAAAAGGAAGGTTGCTATGACAAAGTTGCCAATATTACTATCGATTCCACATGGAGGAAATAAAATCCCTCCCGAGTTAACCCACTATAATAATCTATCATTTGATGATATTTATAAAGACAGTGACCCACATACAATAGATATTTATGGGCTACAGGATTTTAAAGGACCATTGATTATTAACGATATTGCCCGGTGTTATATAGACGTTAATCGTTCTATGGATGATTTACCCCCACTAAACCATGACGGTGTATTAAAAACGATAAATTTATTCGGTAAGCCCATCTATAAAGATAACTGGTTCCCAAGTGCTAGCTTGAGAAAACTTCTATTAGAAAAATATTATATTCCATTTCATAAACAGATTGAAAAATCATTAGATGCCGAAATAGAGATTGCATTAGATTGTCATAGTATGCTCCCAAATCCACCTACATTCGGAGGCATTAAACACAATTCTACTACAACTAAAAGACCCTCTATTTGTTTAAGTAATTTAGGTGACTTATATGGAAAACCAGTTAATAATTCATTTACAAGTTGTTCTGTCGATTTATTAAATTTACTGTCTAGTGGCTTTCAAAAAGCCTTTGAGCACGAGGATATCACAATAAAATTTAATTCCCCATTCAAAGGCGGATATATAACAAAGCATCATAGTATGAATTCAGAAATACCATGGGTACAAATTGAAATTAATAGAGAATTATATATGTCAGATAATTTTCTAGATACTTCATCTGGAAAGACTAAAGAAACGCGAATTAAAGATTTAAGAACCAAGTTTAAAACAGCTATAGTTCATCTATTCAAATAGTCTTTAAAACAAAAAACGAGGCATATGCCTCGTTTATTTATATGTTTGTTTAGTTTTTTAATTTAATATACTCATTATGAAGCTTATCTAGCTTTCGACTTAATTCCAATACCTCTTCTTGATTTGACAAAGCACCACACTTATCCACTTGATTGTTTAGCTCATTACGAAGAATTTCAAATTGTTGCTCAATCATCTGTGCTTTTTTCGAATTATTATCAAGTTTTATGCTAGTTGTGTTATTCATTAAATCATCCTCAAATGTAATTATTGAATTCATTCTATCATAACTTATTGGTAATTTGGAAGTTATTTTGCTCCCTATTTTACTAATTTGTTTTTATAATTTTAAACAGCTATCCCCTAAAAATTCTTTTATTATAGAAGTACATGGTATTTGTATTTTTTCTGAAATACTTACTGCAAAGCTTAAAAATCGTAACAGCCTCTGAGCCTCAACATATTCATTAGCCTCATAAGGTATTGATTTTAGTAGTTCTTCAGCATGATTCTTAAGTAGTGGAATTTCATAAATCAATGTTGAATTAAACATGACATCTGCTTCTTCTTGAAACGGGAAAATGTATTCATCTTCTCCTCTTCTTACAGATTGCCACATATTAATTGTTTTCTGAGCAGTATTCCCACGATATTGATGATCCCTAACAATTCTGCGTAGTAAGCGCAAATCTGCTGTTGGAATGCGGTTATGTCGATCAAAATTCAACGATGTTAATGCACTTACATATATCTTATATTTGTTACCTTTAGGAATCTGTTCTGTTAACACTTCATTTAAACAGTGTATTCCTTCAATTATCAATGGCTGATTTGGTTCTAGCTTAACCGTTTGACCCCTGTATTCTCTTTTTCCTGTCTTAAAATTATATCTAGGCAAAGAGACTGCAGAGCCCTGTATTAACTGCATTAAATCATTATTAAACTGTTCAATGTCAATAGCCGCAATCGATTCAAAGTTGTATGTCCCATCCGCATGTAAAGGCGTATTCTCTCTATTAACAAAATAGTTATCTACTGAGATTGGTACAGATTGTATTCCATTTACCTTCAGTTGAACCCGCAATCTGTCTGCAAAGCTAGTCTTTCCAGATGACGAAGGGCCAGCAATAAGTATTATTTTGATTCTATCTTTAGAATCAGTTATATGGTCAGCAATTTTAGTTATTTTTTTTTCATGTAAGCCTTCATTTACTAAAATTAGCTCTTGTATCTTTCCCTGTTCAATACATTCATTAACATCTGTAAGGGTGGTTACTCCAAGGACCTTGTTCCATTTTTGCGATTCACGAAATATCTCAAACAATCGTGGCTGTTCAGTATAGTTAGATATTGAATCTGGTTGATTATTATCTGGATATTGTAATATTAAGCCAGGCATGTAGTGCTTTAACTTAAAACACGATAAATATTTTGTACTTGGAACGCAAACTCCAAATAAATAATCCTTATAATCGTCTAACCGATACATAGATATTGTATCTTTTTGTCTATAAGTTAGTAGCTTAGACATATCCTGCCTATTTTGATTATTAAAATAGTTTTGTGCATCACTTAATGATGTTTGTATTTTTTCAAAAGATAAATCTTCTTTTACGAGTTCATTCATGTGATTTTCTATGTTAATAATATCTTGATATCTTAGTTGAACCAGTTCATGGCTTAAAGCTTCATGAATCTGACAATAAATCCCCTTACCTAGCGAATGTTCAATAGAAGTTATTTGGTTATCATTAAGATCATTTACCGCCTTTAATAACAGCATAACTAAACTTCTTTGATAAATTCTTTGTCCATCAGGGTGTTTATAATCAATAAATTTCACTTTTCCTAAGCTCTTTTTAGGATAATATTTTAAGCTATATATTTGTCTGTCTATTTTTGCAGCAATTATCGGATATTTATAATAATGCTTTAATTTAATACTTATATCATATAAGTCCCCACTCTCTTCTAGCGTCTGTCCATTTGGCAAATCTATCAACCAAGTACACTGTTCATTGTTATGCTGAGACAATTCCATAAATATTTTTGCTCCTTCCACTTGAATATAAAATTTATGCAGAATAATTCTTTTACAGTTAGCAATTATAGATTATAATAATATGTATTATTTAAAAGTATAAACATTTTGAGGAGGTTACTAGTTATTATGACTAAAAGAGTGTACAATTTCAATCCTGGACCTGCTACATTACCGTTATCAATTCTAGAGAAGGCTCAAGCAGAGCTTTTAAATTATAATAACACTGGAATGTCAGTAATGGAAATCAGTCATCGTTCAAAAGAATTTGAAGCAATTGTTTCGGAAGCGGAAAATCGTTTAAAATCATTATTACAGTTGAATGATGATTACCGTGTATTGTTTTTACAAGGCGGAGCTACAACACAATTTTCCATGATTCCAATGAACTACCTTAAGCAAGGGACGCAAGCAAATTACATTGTTACTGGAAGTTTTGCAGATAAAGCATGCAAGGAAGCCGCATTTATAGGAGAAACCCATGTTGCAGCATCATCAAAGGATGCAAACCATTCGTACATACCTGAACTAACATCTTTAAATCTAAGTGACAACCCAGCATATGTACATATTACTTCAAATAATACAATCTATGGTACACAGTTCAAAGAGTTTCCTGAAATCAATAACGTTCCATTAATTGCTGATATGTCGAGTGATTTATTATGCAAACCATTTGATGCAAATAAATTTGCACTTATTTACGCTGGTGCTCAGAAAAACCTTGGTCCTTCAGGTGTTACAATTGTTATTATTCGTAAAGATTTAATCGAAGCTAGTAATAAAGACTTACCATCTATGCTTCGTTATGACATTATGGCTGAAAATAATTCTCTTTATAATACCCCACCTTCATTTAGTATTTATATGGTTAATTTAATGCTTGAATGGGTTATAGAGCAAGGTGGTTTAATAGCTATGGAAAAGCATAACGATGAGAAAGCATCTTACATCTATCAAGCTATCGATTCAAGTTCAGGCTTCTATAAAGGTCATTCACAGCCAGAATTCCGATCTACAATGAATGTAACTTTCACTATAGCTAATAGTGAATTAGAGTCTAAGTTTATTGCTGAAGCTGCAGGTAAAGGTCTAATAGGAGTTAAGGGTCATCGTTCTGTAGGTGGTATGCGAACGTCTATATATAATGCAATGCCTAAGGAAGGTTGCCTTGCTTTAGCTGAATTTATGGCTGAATTCCAGAAAAACAACCAATAATTAACCAATAATTAATATAATTAAGAGCAGCATAACATTGATATGCTGCTCTTTCTATTTTAAAATTTTACTTAATCATTAAATAACGTCTGCAACAATGCTACAATCTCCTCTGTTGTTAAACTCTCCCAAAAGAGCTGCCCATGAATCATTATATCTAAGTGCAAATGAACCCCCTGGTCACTACCTATTAAACTATAACTTGTGCCTGTATTACCTGCCTTACCAATAACTTGTCCCCTTTTTACAGGTTCCCCTACTTGAACATCTTGCATAATAGAATCTAAATGCACGTACCTAGCAACAACACCGTTATTGTGTTCTATCCAGACTGATTTACCACGAAGCATGTCTAATATATATTCTGGTGTAATAAATCTACCCATAGCTTCCTGTAAAATTTGGTTTCTATAACTACTGGACAGTTCTATATAGCCCAAGTCAGACCTAATTACAATACCATCATCCATCGCTAATACTGGTGTATTCTTATCTACAATAATTCCTGAAGTATGGGAATAAAAATCCAATCCTTCATGATATCCATTCCTATAGTACCTAGGAGCCCCTGGCCATTGAGATGGTCTCGTGCTAACGTGTGAACCTTCTATTGGATTCATTAAATGCTCTAAATGAGCTAGCCTTTTTTCATAATCCCATTCGCTCACTGGTAATTCATCATTTGCTGGCAACTGAGTCTCACCAAAAACCTTCGTTATCTGACCTGAAACATAAATATTCTGATTATCCTTGTCTATATTTACTTCTATAACCTCATATCCAATTCCATATTTCAGAAAATCCGTACTTATTAACATCGTATCTGTATTTTCTTTGACAATTCCACCACGCAACGGAAATATACGATAACCCTCACTACCGATGTCTGTTCCGTAATAATGTTGAAATTCTCTATTATCATATTCTATATGATATAACATTTCATCTTCATCCAATGTAAAAGTTATAGATTTATCTAAAATACTTTCTATATTATCTAATGAAATGTAGTTTAATCCTTCAGAGTTTTTTGGTTGCTGGTATCTATAACCATTAGTTTGATAATTGATTACCTTATCTAATACTGGTGACACAAAAGTGAGCTCAGTAATATAAAGTGGAAGTATTTGTTTAGGAATTCCATTATTATGATCAGTTGCTATTACATCTACAGTTTGGTTTTGGTATAGATAATACCCTGTAAAGCTTATTAGTATAAAATAACAAAAAAAAGTAACTAGTAATAACTGAACTTTATTTTTCAATTTATGTCTCTCCTGTTTTCCCATTGATAGTTATATATATTTGATTGTACAGGATATAACAATTAAAAACTACCCTTCTAATTAAATTATAAGCATTCAAAGATAAACCATTTTTTTAGAAAAAGGAATTTTTTAATCTTATTAACAAATAATAAAAACAACCATCAACTAGGAGGTTATAATCATGAAGAGCAAAAAAATAGTTTTAATCTTTCTAACGTTTATCTTAATACTTAATGTAATATCTCTTACATATTGGCAAACACAAGAGACAGCAAGGGTGCTTAGATATGGTGCCCAGGGAAATGATGTGACTGAGCTACAAACTAGACTAAATCAATTAGGTTACTATACTTTTAGAATCACTGGAATATACGGCTGGAGAACACAAGCAGCTGTACGAAATTTCCAACGGGATTATGGTTTAGTTGTTGATGGAATTGCAGGTCCACAAACCTGGGGAGCTTTAAGACGAAACACTCACTTAGCTGGTGCTACAGGGCCAGCACGGGGCTTTACTGACCAAGAGATTAATCTTTTAGTTAACTTGGTTAACGGAGAAGCTAGAGGTGAGCCTTACATTGGACAAGTCGCAGTTGTGGCTGTCGTATTAAATCGTGTAAGAAACCAACAATTTCCCAATACTGTTTCTGGGGTTGTCTTTGAACCTAGAGCTTTTACTGCAGTCGCAGATGGACAAATCTGGCTAACACCAACTGACCCAAATCTAAGACAAGCTGTGATGGATGCCATAAATGGTTGGGATCCAACAAATGGAGCATTGTATTTCTTTAATCCAGAAACTTCAACTAGCCCGTGGATTTGGAGTCGTCCACAAATCAAACAAATAGGCAGGCATATATTCGCTTATTAAATATAATTAATAAAAGCAAAAGAGAGGCAACCTCTAAGTAATTATAATTACTAAGGCTGTCTCTCTGTTCTATATACACTTGTTAATTGCTTGAGTTAAATCGTAAATTAAATCATTACAATCTTCAATACCTACAGATATTCGTAATAAATCATCTGTTACGCCTAATTTTTTCCGATAATCCTCAGGCATATCTGCATGTGTCTGTCTGGAAGGAATCGTAATTAATGATTCTACTCCTCCTAAACTCTCAGCAAAAGAAAATAGCTCTAACTTGGAAAGCAAGTCCATAGCTAATTGTTCTGATTTGAAACGAATTGACAACATTGCCCCATCACCTGTAGCTTGTCCGAGGTGAATATTATACCCTTGTTCATTTATAGATGGATAATATACTTGATTTATCCATTTAGATCCCTCTGTTTGAGCCCATTCAACGATGGCCTGTGCATTTTTCGTCTGACGTTCCATCCTTAACCCTAATGTTTTAAGACTTCTAAGGAGTAGCCAAGAGTCACCCGCTGACAAGACAGATCCTGTTGTATTCTGCAAAAATCCGATTCTATCTGCAAGGTCTGCATCATTCGTAATAATTGCTCCTGCCAATAAATCATTATGGCCCGCTAAATACTTTGTCCCACTGTGAATTACAATATCTGCACCTAAATTAATTGGTGTTTGATAATATGGTGTCATAAATGTATTATCTACTATAAATAATGCATTAAATTGTTTGCACAGTTTGGCACACAGCTTGATATCTGTAATCTTCATTAATGGGTTAGACGGCGTTTCGATTAATAAACCTTTAGTATTGGGTTTCCATGTCTGTTCAACTTCAATAAGATTAGTAGTATCAATAAAATCTGCGTCTATGCCATACTGATTGAAATATTGTTTTAATAATCGGTATGTGCCGCCATATAAATCTTCTGATAGGATTACATGATCACCAGACTTGAACAAACCGAAAATAGTAGTTAAAGCAGCCATTCCAGTTGGAAAAGCAAAACCGTACTTACCTTCTTCTAGACTAGCTAGTGCTGTTTCTAGTTCCTGTCTAGTTGGATTAGAAGTTCTTGAATAATCATAACCAGTACTTTCACCTATTGCTGGATGTCTAAAAGTAGCTGAGTGATAAATGGGTGTGCTAATTGCACCATATTTTTCATTTTTAATAACACCAACCTGAGCTAAAATCGTGTTTTTATTAAATTTCATCATCTAACCTCCAATATATGCTATTTCAATTGTATTAATTATGCTTATATAAGAAAAAAGCTTTCTCTTAAGAGAAAGCTTTTTAAACTCGCACTTTCTCTTATCTATCAGAAGTATTCTGCAGGATTTAGCACCTCATGAATTTCATAGGTTGCCGGGTTTCATAGGGCCAGTCCCTCCACCACTCTGGATAAGAGTATATTCTATTACGTTAAATCATAGCAAATTTATCGAATAAGTCAAGTTATTTATATTTTTTCTTTGCAATTTTGATTATTCTGTCGAGCATATCAGGATATTCTAGGCCGATACTTTTAGCTGCATCAGGAAATAAGCTAGTAGGAGTCATACCTGGTAATGTGTTTATTTCTAAAATTACAGGTTGCTGTCCTTCTGGTACAATAAAATCTACCCTTGAATAGGTTTCACAACCTAATGCCTTATGTGCTTTGATAGCCCAATCTTGAGCTATTATAGTGTTCTCTTTAGAAATTCTAGCAGGTATTATGTGCTCAGAGCCACCAGGCGCATATTTTGATTCATAGTCGTAATGGCTATTCTTAGGTACTATTTCTATGACTGGAAGAGCCTGTATATCATCACCTGTACCTAATACGGCAACTGTGATTTCAACACCCTTTATATACTCTTCAACTAATATTTCTGAATCAAAATTAACAGCTGTATTAAGACCTTCTAAAAGCTGTTGCTTATCATAAGCAATAGTTAAGCCTATCGTTGAGCCCTCTTGATTTGGCTTGATTACAATTGGAAAGCTAAAGATATTTATAATTTTGTTAATTATTAACTCTCTATTTAGATTAATTTCATCAGGTTTTACAATAAGCTCTTTAGCTACTTTAATACCAGCTAATGCAAAATGTTTTTTTGATAAAGATTTATTCATAGCTAAGGAACTTGCAAGAACCCCAGAACCTACATATGGGATATTAAGTAATTCTAATAAGCTTTGTACTCTCCCATCTTCTCCGTATCTTCCATGTAATGCGATATAGGCAAAGTCAGGTTTATCCGCTAGTAATTGTTTGATTAACTGTTGGTGATTATCATATTCTAGTGCTATAACATTGTAACCTTTTTCAGTTAATGCCTTGCATACACCTAATCCACTCTTAAGTGACACTTCTCTTTCGTTCGAAATACCACCATATATTACAGCTATATTATTCAAGTTATTGCCTCCTTAATTTAATGTTAAAAAACAGTTCAAATTATAATATTTTAATAATGCGTTATGTTATAATTAAGCCAATACGTTATTTCATTATAATACAAAGGAGCATCTAAATGTACTCTAGTCGACCAATCAAACATACTTTTATTATTCTATTAATTATGTCCTTATCCCTGCTAATTCTTATCGGTTGTCAAAATTCTGCAGGCACGCCTGAGCAACCTGACACAAGCCTAGATGTTGAAAATGAAGACTTATCAGATGATAAATTTGAAAATGGCACTGACAGTAACAATAACAACAATAACGAAATAGCTCAGCCTGAGATTACAGACGAACCTGCCTTGTCTGATGAGCAGCTTCGTGAATTAAAGGTTAATGAGTTAGGTGAAGTTATGGTCCTAATGTATCACGTTATTGGTGATAAAGAAGACGAATGGGAGCGTACTGCTGACAATTTCCGAAATGACTTAAAAGTATTATATGAAGAAGGCTACTATCTGGTTACGGCTAGAGATTTCGTTACAGGAAATATGGACGTACCAGCAGGAAAAACTCCTGTTATCTTAACATTTGACGACTCAACAGAAGGTCACTTTAGGTTTTTAATAAATGAACAAGGTGAAAAAATCGTAGACCCTGATTCTGCTGTAGGTATTATTGAAAACTTTGCAAATGAAAATCCAGGTTTCGGAACAGCAGCTACGTTTTACGTTAATTATCCGTTACCTTTTAGGCAAAATGATCAACCAGAATGGCGTAAGCTTAAATTCGAGTATTTAGTTGATTTAGGTATGGAGATTGGTAATCATACCTATGGGCATGAACGCCTAGACCGCATAACAGACGAAGAGGTTCAAAGAACCCTTGCGCGTCATGTTGAAGCTACGCAAAACTTATTACCAGGCTATTCTGTCGATACATTTGCATTAACGTTTGGTATAAGACCTGTAAATCGCGAATTATCAGTTCAAGGTAGCTATAACGGTATTGATTATCATCATAAAGGAGTCTTTCTAGTTGGTTCCAACCCTGCTCCTTCACCTTTTTCTACGGAATTTAAACCAGAAGCAATTCCTAGAATTAGGGCAGCCAGTGTGCCTTCTGATTTCTTCAATCAATGGATAGATTATTTTAGAAATAATCCTGAGCGCCGATATGTAAGTGACGGTGATATGAACACAATAACCATACCTGAAGAGCTTAAGGATAGCGTAAATATAGAGAAGTTCGATGATAGAACTATCCGAACTTACTAACAGTATTTTAGCGGCACAACATTTGTTACTTAAATGTTATGCCGCTGTTTTTTAGTTGTTCAATTGCTGTATTTAATTGCTCATTGTTCTGTACTAGACCAATGCGCACATAACCTTCTCCCATGGCGCCAAAAGCATCTCCTGGGATTACAACAATTCCCGCTTGCTCTAATAGAAGTACAGCAAACTCTTTAGATGTATAGCCTTCAGGAATCCTAGCCCAAATGAACATGGATGCTTTTGGTTTATTAATTTTCCAACCAAGCTTTTCAAGCCCATTGATTAGTATGTCTCGTCTTTCTTGATAAACATCAGACATCTTTTTGCAATGCTTCCCTCCATCTTTAAGGGCCGCTAACGCTCCTGCTTGTACAACGTGGAACACTCCATAATCGATGTTGCTTTTAAGTATTGTTAAATTTTTTAATACTTCTTTATTACCTAAAGCAAATCCAAACCTTGCGCCTGCCATATTATAGCTTTTCGATAAAGAATTAATTTCTATACCTATATCCTTTGCTCCAGCTACCTCTAAAAAGCTAGGAGGCTTATAACCATCAAAGCACAGTTCAGAATAAGCTAAATCGTGAACAACTAGTATATTATATTTTTTTGCGAAAGCTACTACTTGTTCGAAGAAAGCTAAGTCAGCTACAGCAGATACAGGATTAGATGGATAATTTAAGAACATTAGCTTTGCCTTAGTGGCTACTTCTTCAGGAATCGCTTGTAAATCTGGTAAATAACTATTTTCCTCAAGTAATGGCATAGTATGTACGGTTCCACCAGCTAATTCAACGCTAGCAAAATAAATTGGATATCCTGGATCTGGCACTAATGCTATATCACCTGGGTTAAGTATCGTTAAAGGCAGATGAGCTAACCCATCCTGTGAACCCATCAATGTAGTTATTTCTTGCTCATGGTTTAATACTACATTAAAGCGATTGTAATACCAGTCAGTTATAGCTTTATGTACTTCTTCAGTTCCTTTTAACGAATAAAAAAAAGACTTAGGTTCTGACATTGCTTTACCCATAGCCTCTATAACTGCTTTAGGTGGAGGCAAATCCGGTGTGCCTATACTCAAATCTACTATATTTTTACCTTTTTTTAACTCGTTTTGTTTTCTTAAAGCCATTTCAGAAAAGATTGCAGACCCTATATTTTTCATTCGATTTGCAATGAACATAATAACCTCCAGTTGTTGATAAAATAATTATGTATGGTATCATTATAGCATTAAAAATGGAATGTTTAAGACAAAGGGGAAAATTTATGTCTATTAAAAAAATACTTCTTGTGTATGCTCATCCGGATGATGAAACCTTTGCAAACGCTGGAACGATAGCTAAATATACTAATGAATATCAGGCAGAAGTTTATGTTGCCGTTGCAACCAAAGGTGAAGCAGGCAAGCTTGGTGACCCACCTCTTACAACTAGAGAAAACCTAGGCAATTTCAGAGAAAATGAAATGCGAAAAGCTGCTAAACACCTAGGCATCACTGATATATTTTTTCTTAACTTTTTAGATGGTACATTAGATATATTAACTGAAGTTGATAAAAAAAAATTGCGCTCAGCTATTGCTAAAATAATACTAGAAATAAAGCCAGATATATTAATAACATTCCCTGAAGACGGTATTTCCCTTCACAAAGATCATATTGCTATACATAGCTCCTGTTTAGCTGCGATTGATTCTGTCAAAATGGAGTATATAATACCTAAGATGTATTATACTGTTGTTCCTAAATCTCTTTACAAGCTCAGGGGCAAAACCAATCAAGGCACTCTAGACAGTCAAGTTACTACTAAAATTAACATTGCTAAATATAAACAGATTAAATTTAGAGCCTTATTAGAGTATAGAACGCAGGTGTTTTCTATAAACAAAGTGTTTCCTGGCCTATTAACTAGTAATAATTTATCTCTTATATATGATTATGAACATTATCAGCTTGTAAGTTTATATGGAGAAACTATAGACTTTACATCCCATCGTGAAGTATCTTTGTTTGATAAACTAAAATAATTAATAGCTTACTACATCACAAATTTTAATAAATTAGTAGTTTTTAGCTAAAAAACTAGTCATTCGACAAAATCTTACAAGCTTTAGCTGTTTATTTTATTATTTATATATGTTACAATAAATAACAAATAAGTTAAGAGTTCGTGTATTAGGAGTGTGATACTGTGTCAAAACATTTGTTTCAGTCTGAAACTGCTACCGCATTAGCGAATGATACAGGTAGAAATTCCTGCGATGATGGAAATGAAGCTAGTAACACTAATCATGGGACTTTACCGACTTGGTGGAAAAAGATTAAAGCTGTTCAAGTATTAGAAGAAGAGCAACAAAAATAATATTTAAAAATGGCGCCAGATGGCGCCATTTTTTTATCATAAAGCTAGCAGAAGACTCCCACTTCAACAAAGTAAGTGGGAGATGAATGCAACAATATAGCAAACATATGTTTTCAAGCATCTCCTTTTGTGGTATAATGTTAGTAACTGGAAAGGAGGTGAAATCTAGTGAAACTAAGCTTGAAATACTACCCACGCTGGAAAAAAGAACAACTACAAATCATCGAAGAATTATCATTTCACACCACGAAACTATACAACATCGCTAATCATCAGTGTCGTGAGAAATACAAAAGTTACCGTGTCTTAGAAAAAGAATTAAAGCAAAATTGGCATAAGCCATATCTACATTCACACACTTACCAGCAACTATTAAAAGTATTAGAACAAAACTGGAAAAGCTATTTCAGTTCCTTAAAAGACTATAAACAAAATCCCAGTAAATACAAAGCAATGCCACAACCGCCAAAGTACAAGCACATACATAAACGTAAAAACGAAATCATCTTCACCAATCTAGCAATACGTAGAAAAGACGGTCATATACTACTTTCATTATCCAAAACCATGCAAAAAGCATTCAAGGTTGACAGTCTAAAAGTGGAAGAACCCAAAACCCTTCCCCTACCTGAGCATGCTCACATACAACAAATCCGCCTACAATATGACCAAAACTGGCATCTCTTAATCATCTACAACATACCAGCTAAAGCACAAAGCACTTCTAAAAACATAATGGCTATTGACCTAGGCTTAAGTAACCTTAGTGCAATCACCTTCTCCCATAGTAAAGATAACTACATCATAGACGGCAAAAGCCTAAAAAGCATCAACGGCTATATCAACAAAAAAATAGCACACCTACAATCAATACGTATGAAACAAACTAGTGCTAAAGCATATAAAACAACCAAACAAATAAAACGACTAAGAAAAAAGCGTCATGACTACATCACCAACTACCTGCACCAAGCAAGTAGAACCATCATAAACCTAGCCCAACAATACGATATAGGAACCATAGTCATTGGTGACATCAAAAGAATCAAACAACATAGCACCCTCAAAACCTTTGTACAAATACCAATAGAGCGCTTTACGAAGATGATCCAATATAAAGCAGAATTAGCTGGTATAAAGATAACCTATCAAAAAGAAACATACACTAGCGGTGTAAGTGCTATTGACCTAGAGCCAATAACCAAAACATACTACAACAAAACAAGAAGAGTATGCCGAGGCCTGTTTCGAACAAACCAAGGAATCTACGTCAATGCAGACATCAACGGCAGCTTAAACATATTAAGAAAAACCTATACAGGTACTCCCAATCTGATAACATCAGTGAGGGATAATGGGTGTGTGAACCATCCACAGCGAATAAGGGTTGCCTAGATTAACTAGGTGGAAACTTAAATACCAAACTTCACTGAGACAAATTACTATTCTTAAGATTAGGAAGCTCCCACTTCTAACGTTAGTTAAGTGGCGAGTAGTTCACGCTTAGAGAACATTATTTAGTGAACAACACTATTTACATATGGGATTAGGTTTAAGTACTCTTCTGGTGTTAGCTGCGTCTGCCAGACTCCAGTAATAATAGCTATTGCCATTACACCAAAATAGATTGTCAGTATACTCACTGGTATAATCCATTTACCATAGTTCTTATTTATAAACTTATATTCTAAAGTTCCCTTTTGTGGACATGCGTCTACACATGCTAAGCAACTATTACATTCTGGAGAAAATACTTCTTTCTTATTCATTATATCTAATTGGTTTATACAAGCTTTATTACATTTACTACAATCAATACATGTATCTGCATTTCTAGTAATTACAGATGGACTAAACCATCCAAAAATACCCATAAAAGCACCATACGGACATAAGTATCTACACCAAAAGTTTTTAATGTAAAATGTTAATGCTAAAATTATTAAGATTGAGATTAGTGTTGTTTTAGACATATCTATTAAAAATAACAGCATTTTAATATCAGATATTTTATTATAATCTGACATTTTAAACATATATGCCGCCATACCGTTCATCTGATAAAAAATACCATATAAAAAGAAACCTAACAATAAATATTTAATACTTCTTAATGGAATATCTAGCCAGTTAGGTAATGTAAACTGCTTTCCAATAAATCGATTTGCAAGTGCTGATAATCTCTCAGATATCCAACCGAATGGACATATCCAACCACAAAATGCCTTCCTAAAAATATAAGAAATCAAAATAAACGTTAATAATATAATTATTGCTGCGGGGTGAATCGTATCAAAAATTCCATTTGATACCCAGCTTTTTATACCTACCAATGCGCTTAATGGTAAAAATGCTTCTACTGCATGTGGTCTTCCTAAATAAAGGCCTTCTCCATAGTTATAATAATATTGGAAGAAAATATAAAAGCGAATCCCTACTAAAACAGTAAATGCTAAAAATAAGTATTGGATAGTCTGTCTTAATTTTGTGTTCAAAAAAATAACCCCCTTCTACAAGTTTATAGTAGCATAAGGGGGAGTTTTTGATTGTGATTTATATCATAGGACACAAAATGTTCAATTATTTACTATTTATTTCTTATTATTTCTTAAGGCCCCTACTTCCTGGCTTTTTCATTTCGACTCCTTTAGCGCATAGCGGGCACGTTTCTGGATTATAGGTTTCGATTTGAATTTTCAGTAGCGACTTAAGTGGTACTCCATAATCAACTGGTTCTGGGCTTCTATTTACTAGAACTCCAACACCTACAACGATACCACCCTGTTCTTGAACAATCTCTATTACTTCTTTAACAGAGCCTCCAGTAGTAATTACATCTTCTACGATAAATACTTTTTGTCCTGGTTCTACAAAAAAACCTCTACGAAATACCATTTTTCCGTTTTCACGTTCAGCAAACATTGTTTTAGTACCTAGTAATCTTGCGGTTTCGAATGCAAGTATAATTCCGCCAGTTGCTGGTCCAACAACTAAATCAACTGAAATGTTATTTTCTTTAATAAATTCAGCGAACTCATTGCATAATTTACTTGCTTGATCAGGATACTGTAGCACTTGTGCGCACTGCATATACTCGGCACTATGTTTACCTGATGTTAAACTAAAATGTCCAGTTTGCAGTACATTCGTTTCCTTTAATATCTCTAAAATTTGATCTTGATTCACTTTATCTACCTCCGATTTTCTTATCCTAAACATTCTAATAATTATTCTTAAACTCGATTACGCGAAAGAGTTGATTATCTTCACAGCTGCCTGATACGGATTATCAGCTTTTGTTATATTTCTGCCTATAACCATATAGTCAGTACCTAATTCAACAGCTTGCTTAGGTGTCGTTATTCTGACTTGATCATCGACACTACTATCAGTCATACGAATCCCTGGTGTGACAGTAATAAATTCTACTCCACAAGCGTCTTTAATAAGTGGTACTTCCTGGGCAGAAGCTACTACCCCATCTAATCCAGCAGCTTTTGCTAACTTAGCATAACGTACGACAGTTTCCTGTATTGGTTCATTTATACCTATCTGCTCATTTAATGTGCTTTGGTCAGTACTTGTTAACTGTGTTACCCCAATTAGTAATGGCATCGGAATATCTAAACTTTTTGCTACTTCTTGAGCAGATTCACGCGCCTTTTCCATCATTTTCAAACCTCCTGCCACGTGGACATTCCACATCCAAACTCCTGTTTTCGTTAAGGATTTAGCTGCTCCAGCGGCAGTATTTGGTATATCGTGTATTTTTAAATCTACAAACACTCTTAAATCTAATTTATGTAAATCTTCTATTATACTTGGTCCTACACTATAATATAATTCCATACCAACTTTAACTGTTTTAATTACAGGAGCTATTTGTTTAGCAATTAAGAGTGCTGTTTCTCTATTGTCTGTATCTAACGCTACAATGATTTTATCTGCAGGGGGCATATTGTTGTTATCATTCATATTGTTATTATCCATATAATTGTTATTCATTTTGTTATCCATTGATAGACTCCTTTGCCTTACCTACTAGCGTTTGTATATCAGATATTGAATGCTTAACCATATACTCTTCTATTTCTGAAATAATATCAACACAAGCATATGGATTAATAAAGTTGGCCGTTCCAACTTGCACAGCTTTAGCACCAGCTAAAATAAATTCAATAGCATCAGCTCCTGTCGTAATGCCGCCAATGCCTATAACAGGAATCTTAACTGCTGAAGATACTTGCCAAACCATCCGTACAGCTACAGGTTTAATAGCTGGACCGGACATTCCACCCATCACATTTGCCAGTATTGGTTTCTTACTGTGAATATCTATCGACATACCCAACAGCGTGTTTATTAGCGATACTGCGTCTGCACCAGCATCTTCTACTGCTTTAGCTATACTTACTACATCAGTTACATTAGGTGTTAATTTGGCTATAATCGGAAATCGGGAGACTTTTTTGACTTCAGATATTACTTTATCCGCCATTTGGCAATCAGTACCAAAGGCCAATCCCCCAGCTTTAACATTAGGACATGATATGTTTACTTCTAATGCCTGTATACTTTCAGATTCGTTTAACCTCTTTGTAACCTCTATATAATCCTCAAGTGTACTTCCTGCTATGTTGACTATAACTGGTGTTGTTTTAAATTGCTCAAGCCACGGTAATTCGCTCTGTAGTACTACATCTACACCTGGATTTTGTAGTCCTATAGCATTAAGCATCCCAGCAGGTGTTTCCGCTATTCTAGGGACTGGGTTTCCAATCCTCTCACTTGCTGTAGTAGCTTTAACTACAATTGCGCCTAATTTGTTTAAATCATAGTATTTAGCATATTCCTTACCAAATCCAAAACACCCTGAAGCTGGCATTACTGGATTCTTCAATTGCATAAACCCCAAATTTACAGCTAAAGATGGATTTTGCTTAATCATTCAAACACCACCTTTTCAGAAGTGAAAACTGGTCCACAGTCACAAATTTTTGCGTACTTCCACGATTGAGATTCGCTAGAGTCATCTTTATCAAGAGCTTTTATTTTAGTTACACAGCCCATACATGCTCCTATACCACAAGCCATATGTTCTTCAAAGGATAGATATCCTCTAGCTTGTACGAAACTAGGGTGACTCATCAAGACACGTAACATCGGTTTTGGTCCACATGCACAATAACAATTTACCTGTACGTTTGAAAAATAATCAGTAACCAAACCCTTATTGCCATAACTGCCATCAATTGTATACACATGTACATTTCCATGTTGTTTGAATTCTTCTTCTAAGATAACCTGATTTTTTGATGCAAATCCTAGAATGGCATGAACTTCAATATTGTTATTGGCTAATTGTTTTGCTGCGTATAAGAGAGGGGGCACACCAATACCGCCTCCAATTAAGTAGACTTGCTGACTCTCAATTTCAACTGGGAACTTCCCATTTCCTAAAGGAGCTAGTACATCCAGCTCAATTCCTTCTTCACCCAGTTCTGATAATAATGTTGTGCCATAACCGTGCTTACGATAAACAAATCGCACTGTTCCCTGTTCTTTATTGACATCACATATACTGATTGGTCTACGGAGTAATGGATCAATACTGTTTCTTATCCGAATATGGGCAAACTGCCCAGGTTGGGCAGTTGAAGCCAATTCAGGGCAGTATACTTCCATATCAAAAATATTCTCAGCTAACTGATTATTTCTTAAAACTTTAGTTATGTGTCGCATAAGTTCCGCCCTCCTGTTTACTTTTTGTACTCTATCGGTTGTACAGAAAAATTAATCGTTTGCAGAACCTTTAATATTGCTGCTGCAGTATCTAAAGAAGTTAGACACGGAACGCCATTTTCTACTGATTCCCTTCTAATCTTAAATCCATCACGCTCTGGCTTTTTACCCTTGGTCAAGGTATTAATTACCATATTTGCGTCACCTGAACGTAATATTTCTACAATATTAGGAGATCCTTCATGTAATTTATTAACTATAGTTACAGGTAACCCACTGTCTTTTAGGTAGCTGGCAGTTCCACTTGTAGCAACAATTTCAAAGCCTAAATCTACAAATCCTGTTAAGATTTCTTTAGCTTCTTCTTTATCTTTATCAGCAACTGTAGCTATAATTTTACCATGGGTAGGTATATTAATTCCTGCACCTATAAGCCCTTTATATAAAGCTTTTGCGAAGTTGATATCCTTACCCATTACTTCACCTGTTGATTTCATCTCTGGCCCTAACGTTATATCTACACTGCGAAGTTTAGCAAACGAGAATACAGGAACCTTTACTGAAACTTCTTCAGCTTCAGGCCAAAGTCCGTTTTCATAGCCTAAGTCTGTAAGCTTACTGCCTAAGATTACTTTAGTAGCTACATTGGCTAATGGTATCCCAGTGACTTTACTTAAAAATGGAACTGTTCTAGAAGACCTCGGATTAACTTCAATTACATATACTTGATCTTTATGAATAACAAATTGAATATTCATTAAACCCTTAGTATTTAATGAGGTTGAAAGTTTAGTTGTATGTTCAATAATTTGCTGTTTAACTTCCTGTGAGATTGTTTGTGTTGGATAGACAGCAATCGAGTCCCCACTGTGTACACCTGCACGCTCTATATGTTCCATAATTCCTGGTATTAGTACAGTTTCACCGTCAGAGATTGCATCAACTTCAACTTCTTTACCAGTTAGGTAACGGTCTACTAACACTGGATGCTTTGTTGAAATCTGCACCGCTTTTTCCATATAGTTCAATAAGTCTTCTTCATTATAAACAATCTCCATTGCCCTACCACCAAGTACGTATGATGGTCGAACCAGCACTGGATAACCAATATTAGCAGCTACTTTAACTGCTTCATCAACTGAAAATACAGTATCTCCTGGTGGTCTTGGAATATCTAGCTTTTGTAGTAAAGCATCAAATTTTTCACGATCTTCGGCAGTATTAATGTCTTCCATATTTGTACCTATAATAGGAATATTAAGCTCTGCTAGCGGTTCCGCAAGATTTATAGCAGTTTGTCCGCCAAATTGAACAATAACTCCATCTGGTTGTTCACGTTCAATTACGTTAAGAACATCTTCTAAGAACAAAGGTTCAAAGTACAATCTATCTGAGGTGCTGAAATCTGTTGATACGGTCTCTGGATTATTGTTTATAATTATTGCTTCGTATCCAGCTTCTTTAATTGCCCATACTGCATGAACAGACGCATAATCGAATTCAATACCTTGTCCAATTCGAATTGGCCCAGAACCTAGAACTAAGATTTTCTTTCTATCTGTTACTTCTCCTTCGTCCTCTAAATCATAACTTGAATAGAAATAAGGTGTAAAAGCTTCAAATTCAGCAGCACATGTATCAACCATTTTATATACAGGCGTAATATTCATTTGCTTGCGTAAATCTCTAATAACAATTTCATCGATACCAAGTAGCTTACCTATATAATGATCTGTAAAGCCTAACTCTTTAGCTTTCTTCAGCATTAATTTTTTAGTTTCTTGATCATCGCTGTGTTTTTCCCAAATATCTTGTAAAATAAATTCAAATTCAACTAACCCGAAGATTTTATTTAAGAAGAATAAATCAATTTTAGTTATCTCATGAATATCTGTAACTGTATATCCTCTACGAAAAGCTTCAGCTATTAAGAATAGTCTTTCATCATCTGCTTTATTGATTCGACTAAGAAGAGTATCATTGTCTAACTTTTCAACGTCTTTTAAATATAAGCTATCAATGTCAATTTCTAAGGAACGTATAGCTTTTTGTAAAGACTCCTCAAAGTTACGTCCAATTGCCATTACTTCTCCTGTGGCTTTCATTTGCGTACCAAGCTGACGATTTGCAGTGATAAACTTATCAAAAGGCCATCTAGGTATCTTTGTTACAATATAATCAAGAGCTGGTTCGAAGCTAGCATATGTCTCTTTAGTAACAGGGTTTACAATTTCATCAAGTGTTAATCCAATGCTAATTTTAGCTGCCATTTTAGCAATCGGATATCCTGTTGCCTTTGAAGCTAATGCACTGGAGCGACTTACCCTAGGATTAACTTCAATTACATAATAGTCGTAGCTATATGGATCTAATGCATATTGAACATTACATCCCCCCTCAATTTTAAGGGCTCTAATAATATCAAGAGATGCCGTTCTTAACATTTGGTACTCTTTATCTGAAAGTGTCTGACTAGGTGCAACTACAATACTATCTCCTGTATGGACACCAACAGGATCAAAATTCTCCATATTACAAACTACTATACAGTTATCATTCTTATCACGCATAACTTCATATTCAATTTCTTTAAAACCAGCAATGCTTTTTTCAACGAGCACTTGTGTAATTGGGCTATATTTTAATCCAAGACTTACTATTTCCTTGTACTCTTCTTCGTTGTATGCGATACCGCCACCTGTACCACCTAATGTGTATGCAGGTCTAATAATCAATGGATACGGAACTTTTTGTGCAAATGCTAGTGCTTCCTCTAATGTACTTACAATATCACTCTCAGGCACAGGTTGGTTTAGTTCATTCATTAAAGTTCTAAATAGGTCACGGTCTTCAGCTTTTTGAATCGCTTCTAAATTTGTTCCTAATAGTTTAACATTGTATTGGTCTAGAACTCCATGTTTATGAAGCTCTATAGCCATATTTAGTCCAGTTTGGCCACCAAGTGTCGGTAGTAATCCATCTGGCCTTTCTTTACGTATAACCTGTGTCACTGCTTCTAACGTAATAGGTTCAATATATACTTTATCTGCTATATCTGGATCTGTCATTATGGTAGCTGGATTACTATTCACAAGTACAACTTCATAACCATCTTCCTTTAAAGCTTGGCATGCCTGAGTTCCAGCATAATCAAATTCAGCCGCCTGTCCAATTACAATCGGTCCACTTCCTATGACAAGTATCTTTTTTATGTCGCTCTTAGGCATTTTTATCGCTCCTGTCCTGTTTTCCATGTTTTTATTGTATCTATAAATTGATCAAATAAGTAATTTGAATCTAACGGCCCTGGAGCTGCTTCGGGATGGTACTGAACTGAAGCCAGTAAACCGCTTTCGTGTACTAAACCCTCTACAGTATCGTCATTTAAATTAATATGGCTTATAGTTAAACCAGTACCTTCAAGGGACTCTTTATTAACTGTGTATCCATGATTTTGTGAAGTTATATAAACTCGATTAGTACGCAAGTCTTTAACAGGATTGTTGCCACCTCGATGACCAAACTTTAATTTCTCAGTATCTGCACCTGCACTTAGGGCGATTAATTGATGACCTAGGCATATCCCATACATAGGAATTTTTCCTATAAACGGCTTTAACATCTCTGCAGTTTGCAGTACGTTTTTCGGGTCTCCAGGGCCATTTGATATCATAATACCTTCAGGTTGTAGTCTAGTTATTTGCTCGTATGTTGTATCATAAGGAACTACAGTAACATCACAATTACGCTTAATTAGTTCTCTATGTATACCCTGTTTAGTTCCCATATCAATAAGAACAACTCTGTAACCTTGCCCAGGACTTCTAAATATTGATTTCGTTGATACTTTAGAAACCTGATCAGTTGGATATTCCGTATTATTCAAAGTATCAACTATGTTATTGATATCTGCATCAATATTTGTTGTAATCATGCCTTTTAATGTTCCGTGCACACGGATTTTTCTTGTTAATAATCTTGTATCAATCCCAGCTATACCTATTACATTATGTGCTTTTAGAAAATCATTAACATCTTCTACAGCTCTCCAATTACTTGGATGATTGCAGTTTTCTTTGACAATAAAACCATTTACTTTGCTAAACATTGACTCAATATCCTCAGCGTTTAAGCCATAATTTCCGATCAAAGGATAGGTCATGGTAACTATCTGTCCACAATAAGATGGATCTGTTAAAACTTCTTGGTATCCAGTCATGCTAGTGTTAAATACAACTTCACCACTAATTTTATCTTTCGTTGTATCTCCAAATGCTGTTCCATAAAGTACTGTTCCATCTTCAAGAATTAACGCAGCATTTTTTTCACTCTTAAGATTTTCTAAGTATTGTTGAGCCCTTGAGCTTATGTTTTCTTTAATTCCTTTGCTTGTCATAAATTACACCCTTTCATCCTTATAAATAACCTTACCTGCGACCATGGTCAATACAGGCCAACCGTGTAAATCCCAGTTGATAAATGGAGAATTTTTGCCTTTTGATTCAAATTTATCAACTTCAACAACTTTTTTATCGTTTAAATCAATGAGCACCATGTCAGCGACGCTTCCAACAAAGATATGACCACGATTTATATTAAATATTTCTGCTGGTTTACTAGTTAGAGATTCTAATACACGCTCAAGTGATATTTTACCTGTCAATACCAGCTTCGTGTATAAAACAGCAAACGCTGTTTCTAGTCCAGTCATTCCGAAATAAGATTTTTCAATGCCACTATTTTTTTCATCATCAGAGTGCGGTGCATGATCCGTTGCAATTATATCAATTACGCCTTTGTTTAAAGCATCAATTAAAGCATTTTGATCTTCGTTACTTCTGATTGGTGGATTAACTTTATAATTCCCATGATCCTCTAGAATATCTTCATCGCACATTACCAGATGCTGAGGGGTAACTTCGCATGTTACATGTATTCCCTTAGCTTTAGCTACTTCGATCCAATCAACAGATTCCTTAGCACTTAAATGAGCAAAGTGAACATGTGCTTTAGCACTTTCAGCTAATAAAATATCTCGTGCAACCATTATTGATTCAGATGTAGATGGAATACCTTTAATATTTAATTCTTTAGCTTTTTGCCCATCATGTAAGTGTCCACTAGCAGCTAGCGAGTCATCCTCAGCGTGAATAATAATTGGTATCTCTAATGATTTTGCGTTATTAAATGCTTCTTGCATAAGCTTAGCATTTTGAACTCCTCTACCATCATCAGACAAGGCAATGATTCCCGCATCCTTTAGCTCCTGGAAATTAGTTAACTCTTGGCCTTTTTCCCCGATTGTTATTGCTCCAATTGGATATACTTTTACACCATTATTAACATTAGCCTTCTCATATATATATTCAACAATCTCTTTGCTGTCTGTTACAGGTTTAGTATTTGGCATGCACGCTATTGTAGTAAACCCACCTTTAGCGGCAGCCTTTGAACCCGTTTCAATAGTCTCTTTGTATTCAAATCCTGGTTCGCGAAGATGTACATGCATATCTATAAAGCCAGGAGTTAACAGCTTTCCAGCAGCGTTGATTTTTACGATATCTTGATAATTATCTTCTATAGCATTTTCAACTAACCGTTCATCAATCTTATCTTCAATTGCTACTATCTTTTCATTTTCTATTAAAATATCCTTACTTTTGTGCAATTGCCTTCCGTCAAATAATTGTACATTTTTAATTAGTACTGCCACTTTATCACCTCTTAATTTGTATAGAAAAAGCTTCTTATCTATATGTTTTCCGATAAGAAGCTTTTTCATAAAGCCTTACCGGTCTCTCGTACCGTTTTAAAGGCTACTGCTCAACTGTTGAAGGTCGTTCATCAACTTCAATTGCTTTAGGTAAAATTGCATTTAAAAGAATACCAGCTATAGTAGCTAAAGCCATGCCATGTAATTCAAGTAATCCAAAGTTTAGAATTGCATTACCAACACCTAGGATTAAGATAACACTTGATATAACTAAATTTCTTTTATGTTTGTACTGAATACCACTATCTACTAGCATCCTTAATCCAGATGATGCAATAATACCGAATAACAGGATACTTACACCACCCATAACTGGCACAGGTATTGTGCTGATTAAAGCTGCTACCTTGCCTATAAAGGCCATTCCAATTGCCATAATTGCTGCTCCAGCTATAACAAATACACTAAATACGCGCGTTATCGCTAAAACTCCAATATTCTCTCCATAAGTAGTGTTAGGCGGTCCACCGACTAGTGAAGCGAAGAAAGTGGCCACTCCATCCCCTAATAGAGTTCTGTGTAAACCAGGTTTTTTCAATAAATCTCTTTCTACAATCTTTCCTGTAACAAAAATGTCCCCTAAATGCTCTGCTATCGTAACTAATGCCACAGGTACAATCACCCAGAGTGCAAGTGTATTAGGTATAGGTGTCGTAAATTCTGGTATAGCGAACCAAGGTGCATCTATTACCTGTTGGAAATTTACTAACCCTAGTGGAATTGCTGCAATATATCCACTAACTATTCCTAATAAAACAGGAATTATTGCAAAGAAACCTCTAAAGAATGTACTTGCTATAATTGCTACTGCAAGGGCTATAAACGCTACTAATACGCTTGTCCCACTATAAACTTTTAATAATACTGAGTCTTCTTGTACATCTTGAACACTACCAGGTAATGCACTAAATTCTTCTATCGTTGCAGGTTTATCTACTACTATATATTCTGTAGTCGCCATGTCTACTGCAACAGTTGCTAATCCTAATCCAATTACAACTATTACCGAACCAACTACTACTGGAGGTAATAACTTCCTTAACCACTCAACACCAAATTTAAATATAATTCCTGAACAAATTGCATAAACAACACCAATCATCATAATGCCAAACATTGCTTCTCCAGGACCGCTAGTTGCTGAAACTGCGATAATAGGAGCGATAAAAGCAAATGAAGAACCTAAGTACGCAGGAACTTGTCCTTTAGTTATTAAAATAAACAAGAGCGTTCCTACACCACTGGATAATAATGCTACTGCTGGGCTTAATCCTGTTAAAAATGGTACTAAAACTGTTGCACCAAACATCGCAAATAAGTGCTGGAAGCTTAATGGTAATAACTGCGATAATGGTGGTCTTTCATCTACAGCGATTGTTCTTTGTTGAGACATTATTTCTTCTCCTCCTAGTTTTTATATTATAATTGCTTTTGCAGAATGATAACTTGGTCTTGTCCATCAGTTTCTTCTAACATGACAGATACAATTTCTGTTTTTGATGTAGGAACGTTTTTACCAACATAATCCGCCCTTACTGGTAACTCCCGGTGCCCCCGGTCTACTAATACTGCTAACTGAATCCTTTGTGGTCTACCGATATCTACTAATGCATCTAATGCTGCCCTTACAGTTCTGCCTGTAAATAAGACATCATCAACTAGTACAACGTTTTTATCAACTATGTCAATTGAATTACTTGTGTCTAAATTAAACTCTTGCTTTTGTTCTTGATCAACATCATCTCGATACATCGTCACGTCTATTTCACTAACACTAACGCTTTGCCCTTCTATATCCTCTATTCTCTTTGCCAAGCGTCTTGCCAAATAAACGCCCCGAGTTTTAATGCCAATTAAAACAGTATTATCTATACCTTTGTTTTTTTCTATTATTTCGTGAGCGATACGAGTTAAAGCTCTATTTAATGCTTTTTCATCTAATATTTGATTTTTTTCTATTAGAGTCATTTATATCCCTCCAAATAAAAAACCCTTATCAGTATAACTGATAAGGAGTTGTCTCAACAAAATTTTGGAAAAACAATAGCTTACACCAGTATTATAGGCATACTCACTACATATTTATCCAATTTCAATCGATGAATTCCTTGCCAGTCTCTCTGTACTGTTTTTAAAGGATGATTTTTTTACATTAACGCAATAATAATACTTACATTTCAATTTGTCAATTAATATTTCTACAATTTACGACATTTTTTTAACTTCTACTGCTTATCTTCTCTTATAAACTCAACAGTATAATTATCAAGTTTTTCAGTTACGTTTATTTGTTCTTTTTCTTTTATAACTATTAAGTCAAAGGGATAAACGAAGCTTGCAATCATTGTTTCACCTTCCTTAGGTGATTCTAATGAATAATGAATTCGAATTGTATTATCTGATGCCACAGCTCTAATAATCTCAACCATGTAACCGCCACAATTTTTTTCACCTAAGGAGATTAACACATATAATTCATTGTCTATAATTTTAGTTCCTTCAAACTCAATTTCTTTCACAGATTCATACCATTCTCTAATCTTCGTTAACTTTGAATTCTTTACATCATTACTTTCTAGGTCGATTTTTTCAATATTTACTGATTTATTCTCCAACTAAACCAGCTCCCCTATCAGTCAAATTATTAATAGTATATGTAGAAATAAGGAAAAAGTTCTTCCCCTAAAGCTGAGTAAGAACTTTTTTAAAATCATTAGGTAATTCTGATGTGAAATGCATCTGTTTTCCTGTCTTAGGATGGACAAATCCTAACTCTTTTGCATGTAATGCTTGACCCAGGAGGTTAACTGACTTTCGGTAGCCATATAACGGGTCAGCCGCTACAGGGTGGCCGATGTAAGCCATGTGAACTCTAATTTGATGGGTTCTACCCGTTTCTAATGTCAATTCTAATAACGTGTAGTCATTATAATAATTTAATACTTTAAAATGAGTGGTAGCAGTTTTACCCTTTTCAACATCAACAGCCATTTTCTTTCTTTGGGTCTTATGTCTACCAATAGGAGCTATTACTGTGCCTTCAGAATTTGGTATTAAGCCATGTACTAAGGCTACATACTTCCTAATTATAGAATGTTCTTTAAATTGTTCAGATAAATGCCTGTGGGATAAATCGTTTTTAGCTGCTACAATGATACCTGTTGTATCCTTATCTATGCGATGGACAATCCCAGGCCTTAATTCACCATTAATACCTGATAAATCTTTACAATGGTATAATAGTGCGTTTACTAATGTACCAGTATAATGACCTTGTGCTGGATGAACAACCATTCCCCTAGGTTTGTTTACAACAATTAAGTCTGCATCTTCGTATATTATATTTAAATCAATTTTTTCTGGTGCTATCGTTACTTCTTCTGGTTCAGGAAAATTAATAACTATATGGTCATTTTCTTTAATTTTGTAATTAACTTTAATATTGCATTCGTTAACTTTAACACTACCATTTTGAATGTATAACTGAATTAGGGATCTAGATAGCTCTGGTAATTGCTCATGTAACCATTTATCAATTCTTACTCCAGTATCATCTGTAGTAATCAGGAAATGCTCTGGATTCATAGTTTATTCTCCTTCAATTGTTCATTCTCAAGTTTATGGGTATGCCATAAATCAATAAACAGAAGCACTACACCTATCACAATTGCTACATCGGCAATATTAAAAATCGGGTAATTAATCAATCGAAAATCAAGAAAGTCAATTACTGCACCTACAAAGATACGATCAATTAGATTTCCAACAGCTCCACCTAATAATAGTGTAATTCCAAATAAAAATAGTTTTTTATCCGCATGCCCCTCGTATTTATAAATTGCATAAATAATTCCTATAATAACAAATAGTGTAACGACAATAAAAAACCAACGTTGCTCTTGTAAAATTCCAAAAGCAGCACCGGCATTTCTATGGGAAGTCAGGTGAAATACTCCTTCCCATATAGGTATGGTATTAATATTTCGCTCATCCATAAAATTAACAACGGCTAGTTTTGATAATTGATCAATTATTACAATAATAACTGCTATGATATAGTACGGCACCTTAAACCTCCAGCTCTGCATGTATTATTTTGTATTTTTTATTCATAATCATTCATATAGTGTACATTTATTAACCTATATACTGCAATAGCTGTAACCCATCCAGCCAATAGAGACCATGTTGTGCCAGAAATCATATGAACAATGATAAAAATAAAAATTGGTGTTATATATGTAAACATTAATTTTTGGACTAGGTACTTCCAAGGTGGATGAGGCTTTTCTTTTTCTATCAAGAATACGCCAAAGCCAACTGCGAACGGGAAGATAAACCAAAAAACAAACCAAAGCCAGTAGTCAAAATGAAAAGCAAAACTAAGAAAAGACAATAGACCTATAACTCCATGCTCAAACCTTAAAAACAAATCTTTAGTCAAATGGTTCTCCTCCCCTAAAATCAATTTTTATATAGACAACCCATTTGATTTAAGAATAGCATATAGATATCGGTCCAACAACTTTTTTTATCTATCATTCCATATTCTGCTTACGTAGATAATCTTGATATGCTTGTTGTTCTATTGTACATGTCTCATTAGCTTCATTTTCAAGTTCTTCATCATACACTTCATCATACTCCATTTCTGTTTTATCTACATATTGATTATGATATTCGTAATGATAATGTCCTTCATTTTCATGGCTATTTGTGTACATTTCATTGTAATTTGTTTCTCCGCCCATCATCGAAGGGTCGTTAGATGTACCATATTGTGCAACAGCTTGCCAGCTATCTTCGCTATCAAACTCTGTTTCATGTTCACTATTATCATAATTATGTTTTCCAAATCCTGAATCCATGAAATCTTCTTCTATGGGCCTACTTTTAGATTCCATATTTTTATCGATATGCTTATGGCACTCTACGCAAAATGAAGTCTCTGGAACTGCATCAAGTCTGTCAGATGATATCATCGTTTCACACCTTTCACAAGTACCGTATGTTCCTTTCTCAAGTTTTTCTATGGCACTATTTATTAAATCTAACCGAACTAAGCTATCTTCCCTTAAGGCTAAATCCTTAGCTCTTTCAAACACCTCTGTGCCAATGTCTGCTGGATGATTATCGTAGCTACTTAATTCACCAATTGAATCATTTAGTGCTTGATTTAGACCGTATTTATTATTTTCTTGTAAGTGTTTAATAATATCATGTTTTTGCTCTAATAATTCAGCGTAATATTTATGGTACTTTTTATTCACCAATGTCATCACCTTTTCTTTTGTTTTTCTGCTCTTTCCCATCGATAAAGACTTGGAGTCGGATCAAATGACCACTCGTTTTTTCCGTTATCTTTATACATACCATAATGAAGATGAGGTGGAAATCTACCTGTTGTGCCCTTCGGCCCATAACCTGAATTGCCAACGTAACCGATTACTTGTCCAGCTTCTACAATATCGCCTTCATTTAATTCTTTGGCATATCCAGCTAAATGAGCATAATAATGATAAACATTATTCAAATCTCTAATTCCAACTCTCCAGCCACCATATTTATTCCAACCTTTAATTTCTACTACCCCATAGGAGGTACTTTTTACTGGTGTCCACGCTCTAGCAAATATATCTGTTCCCTCATGCATTCTATAACCACCATATGACCTGCCCGCACCCCAAGTGCTACGATAACTGTAAGAATATGTCAATGGAATAGGAAATGAGTTTCCTTTTATATCAACAGTATCAAAGTGTTGATAAATTTTTGTAAATTGTTCAATTCTTTTGAAAGCTTTTTCATTATTATAGAGTTCACTAAATAATTCTATATATTCTTGTTCGTTCTTACCGTTAGTGCTAACCCATAATGCCAGTGAATATATAATGTCATAAAAATTATCACTATCAGCAAGCCCATCATCTGAACCATCACGTCCTATTCCACCATAAAATGCATTTACCAGCGGACTCATGCTTCCTTGTTCGGTATTGCCTAATCCTCCCCATAGATTTTTATGGCTTAAAAATTGTGGGTTACCATTATCTTTTTTCTGTATATTAGTTTCATATTTATAGACAGCAGCCATAATTGACCAAGGAACTCCTGTAACAGCTTCAACTGACCTAAAAAATTCCTCTTGTTCACTAATCTCTGGTGCTTCAAGCGCGTAAATTGTATATGGATTAGAAATTTGAATGATTATTCCAAATACAACTATCATGGGAATGTATCTTAATTTTATCTTTATAGACATAGCAACCACCTTTATCCAATATTATTTATTCTTAATTACCTTGTTATTTTTTCACTATTACGTAGAAATAATAAGTACTAAGTAAATGTAATTAGAGGAAATTATTATGAGATTATGATAAAATTAAATTACAAATTTGATTTGATTTTAGGGAGGAATACACATGCAAAAGTGGCTAGAGAAAGGATTTTTATTTGGGTTAGGTGCTTTTTCAATCACAAAAGAAAAAGCAGAAAAAATAAAAGACCAAATTATTAAGCAAGGTGAACTAGGCCAACAGGAAGCAGATGAATTTATTGAAAGACTTGTTAAAAAAGGTGAAGAACAGAAGCAAGAATTAAAAGATATGATTAATGAACAATCTAAAAAAACCTTCAACGACTTAAATTTAGTGACACGTGAAGAATATAATGCTTTGTTAGAACGTGTAGAGTCTTTAGAAAAATTGCAAGCTAACAATAAAAACCAAGCAGATTAATTATGTTTAAAACACGTTATCGTCATATAAGTCGTTATCGAAAAATCGTTAACACACTAGCAAAGCATGGGTTTGGATTCTTAATCGATCAAACAAGAATAATTGATTTGTTTGGCAAGGATAAACACCAAGAAGTTTTAACATCTAAGATACATGCTAAAAAATCCAGGGGCGAACGAATACGACTTGTTTGTGAGGAATTGGGACCTACATTTATTAAACTTGGTCAGATTGCAAGCACTAGACATGACATTTTCCCAGAGGATATTATTTCTGAATTAGAAAACTTACAGGATAACGTTAGTTCTTTTTCATATACAGAGGTTAAAAAAATTATAGAGTCAGAGCTTCTGCAACCAATTGAGAACATTTTCTTAAGTGTCGAAACTGAACCTATTGCTACAGCTTCAATTGGCCAGGTTCATAAAGCTCGATTAAAATCAGGTCAACCTGTTGCAGTCAAGGTTCAAAGACCAGATATTACAGAAACGATTGAAACTGACTTAGATATACTGTTTGACATTGCAAGAATATCTGAAAATAGAACAGAATGGGGAAAGCAATATCATCTATATGAGTTAGTGGATGAATTCGCTTTTTCTATTCGCAGTGAACTTAACTATTTGCAAGAAGCTCGAAACACTGAGAGAATAAAAAGCAATTTAAAGAATACAGACTATCCTATTTACATACCTGAAGTCATCTGGGATTACACAACAAAAAAAGTAATAACCCTTGAATACCTCGATGGCGAAAAACTTACTAAGACTACTGATAAGTTCATAAACACTGACGATAAAGAACTGATTGCTACTACAATGATAGAAGCAATGTTTCATATGATATTGAATGATGGCATATTCCACGCTGACCCACATCCTGGAAATATGCTTTTATTAGAAAATAACTCAATTGGTTTATTGGATTTCGGCATGGTTGGAAAGGCTTCAAAAAGCATACAAGAAAGCTTTATTAATATATTAATTGGTCTAATGCGTAAAAATACTGGAACAATTGTAAAGGCTATACACTCAATCGGAATAGTTCCAGATGGTACTGACATAAAGCGCTTCCACCAGGATATAGATGTCTTACGGGATAAATATTATTATGTTCCTTTTAGCGAAATACATCTAGGTGAGGCAATAAAAGATTTGTTTGCCGTAACTAGAAAACATGGCATATTAGTCCCTACAGAATTTTTACTATTAGCTAAAGCGCTAATAACTTTAGAAGGATTAGTAGAAACATTAGCTCCTAAGCTAAATATAGTGCAAATTGCCGAACCTATGGGAAAAAAATACTTAAAGACACAGTACTCACCAGAAAATTTATTAAGGCGATTTACAGAAGAAGCGAAGGATTACAGTGAGATATTATTAGATATACCCCGATTAACTAAGGATTTATTACAAAAAACTAAAGAAGGTAAAACAAACATAGAAATAACTGTACCTAAGCTCGACTTATTCTTAAGAAAACTTGATACTATAAGTAATCGACTTAGCTTCGCTATAATTATGCTTTCCTTTAGTATTATTATGGTAGGGTTAATCGTTGGCTCTTCATTGAATAGACATCAAACTGTGTTATGGGATGTTCCTGCGATTGAAATTGGATTTATCGTTGCTACGTTCATGTTTTTATGGTTATTGATTTCTATTTTCCGATCAGGAAGATTTTGATTTTTAACATTACTATTTATAAATTTAAAAAAAGATCTGTTGTACTGAAAATACAACAGATCTTTTTTGCTCTCTATAAAAATTATTTATTTGTTATTTCAACTCAAAATCCTTAACGGCATCTGCACAGCTCGGGCAAATCGTTGGGTGCTCCGTGTTAACTCCAATATCTGGTGTAACAATCCAGCAGCGCTCACATTTCTCCCCTTTTGCTGGTGTTACCATAACCTTTAACCCTTTCATATCCATTGCTCCCTCAGGTGCTTTCGTAGCCTCATTATGCAATGTTACTTTTGAGACAATCAAAACCTTCTCAAGGTCTTTAACTGTAGACAGTATTTCATAAGTTTCTTTAGTTGGATATAAATCAACCTCTGCCCCTAATGAGTGACCTATCACCTTCTCAGCCCTGGCTACTTCTAATGGCTTAAGAATTTCTTCTCTTATTTTAATAACCTTGTCCCACTTTTCTTCAATACTTGAATCAAGGATTGTATTATCTATAGTTGGCCAATCGGCTAACTGTGGACTTATCAAATTTGTTTCAGGTATATATTTCCATGTCTCTTCCGCAGTATGAGATAAAATTGGTGTAATCAATTTTACAAGTGACAATAGCACATCATAAATTACCGTTTGCGCTGCACGTCTAGAATGTGACCCTGGAGCGTTAGTATAAAGTCTATCCTTTAAAATATCAAGATAGAATGAGCTCATGTCAATCGTGCAGAAGTTATGGATTGCATGAAATACTATGTGAAAATCATACTTACTATAGGCATTAGTCGTTTTTTCAATTAAACGATTCAAACGTATTAAAGCATACTGATCAATTTCTTGCATTTCAGAAACATTCACTCGGTGCAATTTAACATTAAAATCATATAGATTTCCAAGTAAAAACCTTAATGTATTGCGAACCTTCCTGTATACTTCGGACATCTGTTGAAGTATGTTATCAGATATTCTTACATCGGCCTTATATTCCGCTGAAGATACCCATAATCTCAGTATATCGGCACCAAGTTTATTAACAACCTCTAACGGGTCTATACCGTTTCCTAATGACTTAGACATCTTGCGTCCTTCACCATCTACAACCCAGCCATGACTCAATACTGCTTTATATGGCGCTTGTCCCCTCGTTGCCACAGCGGTTGATAAAGATGAGTTAAACCACCCTCTATATTGATCAGACCCCTCCAAATATAAATCTGTAGGCCATTGAAGCTCACTTCTAGTAGCTGCTACAGCTGCATGACTAGAGCCAGAATCAAACCATACATCCATTATATCTTCTTCTTTTCGGAAGGATGCTCCCCCACAATCACATTTATGGTCTGTAGCTAAGAAATCCTTGGCATCACGTATCCACCATGCTTGTGATCCTTCGGCTCTAAAGATGTTTGAGATTCTTTCTATCGTTTCATCATTGATTATCTCTTTACTACATGTATCACAATACAATATTGGTATTGGAACTCCCCACACCCTCTGACGAGAGATACACCAATCGCCACGTTCAGCAATCATATTATGCATTCTTTGTTCGCCCCATGCAGGAACCCATTGTACCTTTTTAACTTCTTCAAGCATTTGCTTACGAAAGCCATCAATTGACGCGAACCATTGCTCAGTTGCTCTATAAATAACAGCACCTTTACATCTCCAACAATGAGGATATTGATGCTCTATATCGCCAATTGATAATAACGCACCAGCTTCATTTAGAGCTTCTATTACTAATTTGTTACCTTTAGCATAATATGCACCAGCAAAAGGCCCTGCTTCTTCAGTAAAGTGTCCTTTGTGATCAATTGGAGCTAAAATATCAATATTGTATTTTAACCCTACTAAATAATCCTCTAAACCGTGCCCTGGAGCAGTGTGAACACATCCTGTTCCTTGCTCAATTGTTACATGATCACCTAAAATTATAGGCGAATTACGCTCATATAGTGGGTGCGTTGTTACTATACCTTCAAGCTGGTGCCCTTTCCATGAGCCCTCTGTTTTAAAATCCTCCAATCCAAATGTCTTAACAAGCTGCTCAACTAGTTCTGTCGCTACTAGATACTGCTTATTATTTGAAATTAGTAATGTATACTCAACCTCAGGATGCACTGCTATTGCCATGTTAGCAGGTATTGTCCATGGAGTAGTAGTCCAAATAACCACATAGCTGTTATCATTATTAAGTATCCCTTTACCATCTGACACTTTAAATGTAACATAGATAGATTTACTTGATTTATCTTTATATTCGATTTCAGCTTCAGCTAATGCAGTCTCACAATCAGAGCACCAATAAACTGGCTTTTTACCTTTATAGATGTATCCCTTTTTAGCCATTTCACCAAAAACCTTAATTTGCTCAGCTTCGTATTCTGGCTTTAAAGTAATATAAGGGTTATACCAATCTCCACGGACACCTAATCGCAAAAATTGTTTTCTTTGCTTGTCTATAAATGCTAGTGCATAATCTGCACACTTTTGTCTGAAATCTATCACACTAATTGAATGACGGTCTATTTTTTCCTTTTTAATAATAGCATGCTCTATAGGAAGACCATGTGTATCCCATCCAGGTACATACGGAGCATCATAACCTTGCATTGACTTAAATTTAACAATAATGTCTTTAAGTACTTTGTTTAAAGCATGTCCAAGATGAATATCACCATTTGCATATGGAGGCCCATCATGTAATATGAATTTTTCATTGCCCTTTTTAGCATCTTGTATTTTTTCATAAATATTTATTTCGTCCCACCAGGCTTGTATATCAGGCTCTTTTTTTGGCAAATTTCCACGCATTGGAAATTCTGTCGATGGTAAATTTAATAATTTTCCGTAATCCATTTCTGTATTCCTCCATTTATTTTAAAAATAAATAATAAAAACCCCATCCCAAAGGGACGAGGTTTACCCGCGGTACCACCCTAATAACTACATGAGAATTTATCATAAAAACAAATTCTGAATTTATCATAAGACAAACTCAAATGTAATCACTTATGCCTTTAACGCAGGCTTACGTATCTTTCTACTAATAACTTCAAAAGATAAGGTAATCGGGTGATTTCTATATATAACGTTGTTCTGGCTTTCACTACCCCAGATCGCTGTTATCAATTGGTCATATATATACTTGTCCCTACATTTAATAATATTGCACTAAATTATATATAATCTTATATAATAAGTCAATTTTTATTCAATGTCTTCTATTTTCTTTGTTATTTGATTTAAATCATCCCAATCTTCATTATCAACTAGTTCTAATTGAGCTTGGATCAGTGAGCGCAATCTAGCCCGATACATTTTTGCTTGTTTTTTAAGCTCATCAACTTCCATTGCTGCTTTATGGGCTTTCATAACTGACTCATTAATAATTCTATCGGCATTTTTCTCAGCTTCTTTAATTATTAGTTTTGCCTCTTTTTTTGCATTTGACTTTACTTCTTCTGAAGTTTCTTGAGCGACTACAATTGATTTAGTTAAATTTTCTTCTAGTCTATTAAAGTGACTTGCTTTCTCTTCTAAGCCTTTAACTTGTTCTTGTAAATTTTTGTTATCTTTAATAAGTGCCTCGAAATCTTTAATAACATGATCTAAAAACTCATTAACTTCATCAATATCATACCCTCTAAGTGAGCGTGAAAACTCTTTATTACTAATATCCAACGGTGTTAAAGCCATATCCCTGCACCTCCACATTTTCTCTAATCTGACTTCTTTAGTTCTTTCGACAAAATATACAAAAATCCTGCTAAATATATTTACCGATTTGAATAGGAGTCCTACCTTTCTTATTCGCTGGTGATACCTTAAGTATTTTAAATCTACCTTTACCTCTAATCGATATAATATCATTAGCATTTACAGACGCAGCAGTATTTTCGTTAACTCCCCAATTTAGCTTGACAGTGCCTTTGTTAATTAACTCTGCAGCCTTAGACCTCGACATATTAGTCGCTGCTTTTACAATACTGTCTAGCCGCATTGAACTTACAGTGCATTCAATACTTTTAAATTCATCTTGTATATCTGGCAGTTGTTCATCATCTATCTTTTCAACATCTACTTTATAATTGCCCACTTGATACATTTGGTCCACTATGTATTCAGCAATTACACTGTCGATAATGACAAAGCATTCGTTTTCTGTAAGTTTTATATCTCCGACTTTTTCACGTTTGATTCCTTGTCCTAATATTGCGCCTAAAAAATCATTATGCTTAAGTGAGTGCTTATATTCCGTTACAGTAAGTTTTAGAGCTTGAATTTTGAAATCTGCTTTGCTATATCCCCAATCTACAGGAACTATTAGTGCCTTTTTCCTTTCGGCATTATCATAACCACCATAATAAATACATTCTAATGTAGAATAACGATTACAAAGATCTTGTAGGACTTTTTGTTTGTTAGGTTCAATAAAATCCACTAACTTGCTTTGATTCTTCTCAAAACAGAAATTAGTAATCTTCATAGCCATCTTTGCAAATGCAGCCTCTTCTTTACTGTAATAGTTGAAGATTTGTCCAGATGATTCATGTACCATTTTATAGACCTATATTTAAAAGAATCCAACCTAAAATTGATAATGTACCAATTCTAATAAAATAAAAAGCTATAAATGCGATTATCGGCGATAAATCTAAATAACCTCCACCCAATGACAACGGTGGTATAAATCCTCTAAACATAGATAAATATGGCTCTGTAAGCTTATAAATGACCTCTCCAAAACCAGTATGCTGTAAACTTGGAACCCAGGACATTATTATTCTTGCAATTAAAATGTACCAATATATTTCAAATAATAAAGCTACTGTATTCAGTATAAACACGTTTTCACCCCTAGTTTGTATTTTGCTGCCTTGTAAAGCATACACAATAAAGCATACACAGTTACTAATGAAAAATCAATAATTCTCAAAACCTCTTTTATTAATTATTATTGAATAAAATGCTACCTAATCTAACGATTGTAGCACCTTCCTCTATAGCAACTACAAAATCATTCGACATTCCCATTGATAAGTGTTTCATATCATAGTTTGCAAGACTTAATTGTGCTATCTCCTCCTTTAAGCAACGTAATCTAGAAAAAACTGGTCTAGCTAACTCTGGATCATTAAAGTATGGTGCCATTGTCATAAGGCCTACAATTTTTATGCGTTCATATTGTTCTAGGTTTCTAGCAAATTCTAAAGCCTCATTAATTGCTACACCATATTTAGTTTGCTCACCAGAAACATTTACTTGTATTAAGCATTCTACAGTTATGTCTAGCTTTATAGCTTGTTTGTTAATTTCCTTTGCTAAAGATAGCCTATCTAAAGAGTGGATTAATGAAAAATGAGGAACTATATATTTAACTTTATTTGTCTGTAGATGTCCAATAAAATGCCACTTAATGTTTCTTTTGTGATTCAATGGTAATTCATCAATCTTAGCTATAGCGTCCTGTGCCTTGTTCTCACCAATGTCATTTATTCCAGCTTCAACGCAGCTGATTATTCCATTTGCATCAGTATACTTAGTTACACCTACTATCGTTATTTCGCCTTTATCTCTATTAGCATTTTTGCAGGTATCGGCTATAATCGTTTGTACTCTATCAACATTTATTCCCGCAACCTTATTCATGTTTAACATCAATCCTTTTTTGCATAATAATCGCCGCCATTCTCCCCGTATCTCCTTGATTATATCTATAAGAAAAAAATAAATCTGGATTACAGGACGTACATTGATTCATATGTAATATATGTTTAGATAATATACCTCTTTTTAACAGTAGAATCTCATTAGCTTTACGTAAATCTAATAAGTATTTTCCTTCTGACTTACAACTATATATTAAATTTAACTCATTTTCATTAAATAAAGATTTATACTTATTAATTACATTATCATCAACTTCGTAACAATTACTACATATAGATGGACCGATGGCAATTTTTATATTACTAAGTTCCGAATTATAAAGTGCACTAAAATTTTCAACCATTTTGCCACCAATATCTAAAACGGTCCCCTTCCATCCTGCATGAGCAATACCAATTATCCCTCTGGTCACATCCCAAACATAGATTGGCACACAATCTGCGTAAAATGATAATAATGCAATACCAAATTCTGTAGTTATTAACCCATCTGTTTCAGGTATCGGACTTTTGTCTGTAGTACCTTTACCTATATCATGCTTATTTACAATATGTATACTATCTTTATGAATTTGTTCAGCACTAACAGAATTACTTATATCTATATTAAAAACGGATAGAATTTTCTGTCTGTTTTTCATTACAACGTCTTTTACATCACCAACATGTATTGCCATGTTAAGGCTATTATAGGGCGCAACACTATAGCCACCAGATCTACAAGTGAAAGCAAGTTTAACTTCTTGTCTATCACAAGTATCATTAATTTCAATCCATCTAACATCTGCTTGCTCTTGATGTAAAACAGGTAACATTAAATCCTCTCCAGTATGTTTTAATTCAAACCTATATCTTCTTATTTTAACTTAAGATAGTAAATTCGTAAAATACAAAAATAAGCACGCTTTTTACAGCGTGCACTATTTTAACGACAGCGATAATACGGTCTAGATTTATCTTGATCTATTCTAATTGTCCTACCCTCTTCATTTCTATGCTCAGCAATAGTTGAATCATCTAATTCAACCAATATTACATCCACTCCAATTTTCCTAATTTGTCTCCAAGGAATTATAATGTCCTGCCGATCACTGAATAATCCTAGAAATTTACCTCCTGCTGGCACAATTATCGATTTTATATAGCCTTCTTTCAAATCTAAATCAAAATCGCTGATAACACCTAGTCTTCTACCATCCATGATGTTAATAACATCTTTAGATTGAAAATCTGATAGCTTAACCATTTTTATCAGCTCCCTATATCCAATATTACATTATATAGAGAGTTGTTAATATTTATGCTTTTTCTAAGGATTGATTACGTTTTAACATGTTTTTGCACCTGTTTAATTGCTGCCTTCTCTAACCTAGATACTTGTGCTTGCGAAATTCCTATTTCTTCCGCAACTTCCATTTGTGTTTTACCCTCATAAAATCTCATTGAAAGTATTTTCTTTTCTCTACCTTCTAGTCTATGTAACGCTTCTTTAAGTGCAATTTCTTCAGTCCAGAAACTATCCTGCTCACGATCATCTTTAATTTGATCTAATACAAATATTGGATCTCCACCGTCATGATATATTGGCTCAAATATAGACACTGGGTCCTGAATAGCATCTAATGCAAAAACGACATCTTCCTTAGGCACATTTAACACCTCAGAAATCTCATAAACTGACGGTTCCCGAGAGTTTTTATATGTTAAACTGTCCCTAACCTGTAATGCTTGATACGCAATATCACGCAATGATCTACTAACCCTGATAGGATTATTATCCCTTAAGTATCTTCTTATCTCACCAATAATCATTGGAACAGCATATGTTGAAAATTTAACATTTTGACTTAAATCAAAATTATCAATAGCCTTAATCAAACCGATACAACCAACTTGAAAAAGATCGTCTACATATTCACCTCGATTGTTAAATCTTTGAATTACTGACAATACCAATCGTAAATTTCCACTAATGAGTTGTTCCCTTGCCCATTTTTCACCACTTTGATATTTCACAAATAATTTTTTCATTTCATCATTTTTTAAAACAGGAAGTTTTGATGTATCTACTCCACAGATTTCAACTTTGTTGCGCTTCAAAAAAACTCCCTCCCTTGGTTTTTCCTAAAACAGGAATTAATCTAATTATTTCCCCAAGGGATAAAAATATGCAATTTAGCATTTATACCGATTAATGCGCTAAAGCCTATTGTATCAATGTTTCTATAAAAAAACACTTAAAATCAGCAGAAAATACTTGATATTCGTAGATATTTAAAGAAATATAGAGATAGTTATATCATTTTGTTGAATTCCTTCTTCAAACGCCCTATAATGCGTTTTTCTAGCCGTGAAATATAAGACTGAGAGATATCTAGTAAGTCCGCTACATCCTTCTGCGTCTTTTCTTCATGACCTGCTAAACCAAAGCGCATTTCCATAATTATACGTTCTCTATCTGAAAGCTTTTCTAAGGCTTTATATAATAATCTTTTATCAACTCTGTCTTCAATATTTTTAAAAACTGTATCATTCTCAGTTCCTAAAACATCAGAAAGCAATAGCTCATTTCCATCCCAATCTACATTCAGAGGCTCATCAAAGGAAACCTCAGTACGTATTTTATTATTCTTCCGTAAAAACATAAGGATTTCATTTTCAATGCATCTAGAGGCATATGTCGCTAATTTAATCTTCTTATCTGGATCAAATGTATTAACCGCTTTTATTAGACCTATTGCACCGATTGAGACAAGATCTTCTATATTAATGCCTGTATTTTCAAACTTTCTAGCTATATATACTACTAATCTTAAATTACGTTCTATTAGCATAGCTTTAACAGATTTATCACCACTTGGTAACCTCTTAAGTAAATATGATTCCTCGTCTCTAGAAAGTGGAGGAGGTAATGTTTCGCTTCCACCTATATAATATACTTCATCACTCTTCCAACCAATAAAGTTTAACAATTGAAAATATTTAAGCCTTAGTAATATGTGGATTTTTTTCGCTAATAAGTTCATTTAACGTTTCCTCCCTTTTAATCATTTTACCCTCTAATAACTGCGGATGAATAATAGCAGTAAACCTTCCATTACTTGACAAGCATTGATTAACAATCCCTACTAATGCGCCATCTTGATATATTTCTCCCTCCTTTGATTTTAGTACTATTGAATCCGTTTTGAACGCTAACAAATAATCATTATTACTTCCCACACTTCTATAAGGTATAACAGTAAAAGTGTCATAAGCTGAGTTTTTATGAATATGTTGATGAATATCAGCAATATTTAAAGATTTCACCGCATATACTGTATTGACAAATTCAGGTACTATGTTTTTTACAGTATTATATTCTACAATTGATACAGGTTTTTGCGTTATTGGATCTGTCAGTTGATTACCTGTGTCAAGTAAACCATTAAAAACAACCATTTTATTTTTATAATGAACTTCACACTTATAAATACAAGATTGCTCCCAGGTCAATTTTTTTATCTGTAGCCACATGCTTTTAATCAAACAGTAAGTAAGCGGAATTCCAAACACTAAAGAAATAGCTGAGACTTCAATAATCCAAATATTATCTTCAGATAGCTGAATCCAACTATTATAAATACTTTGGTTATTTAACATAAGCATTTGTAGCGAAAAAATTGCACCTGCAGTAACAAAGTTTATTAAATAGAAAGTAGTAATTGTCTTAACATATACCTTTATATTTACCCACGGAAAGGCAGTTAATATAAGGATAAATGAAAATAAGAGTTTACCAAGTAGTGTGTAAAAAAATATGTTTATATAGAATACCCATAATGTACCGTATATCGCCCCTAATAACGCAGCAATAACTAACCGAAACTTTTTAATCTTTCTATTGCTATAAATTGCAGTAAAAACAAGCAAGCTTAAATCCACAAAAAAGTTAATAAGGAAAATTATATCTATATATACATATTTCATTTCACTTCACACCAATTTCTAGTTAATGTTTCTTTAGTATATGGAAAACCTTGATGGAAGTCTGTCAAAATTTGACTCATATTCGATAATAATTACGACATAATACTACAAAATACTAGAAAAAAGAGCCTCTATTTAGAGACTCTTTTTAAATAGTCATAATAATCTTATGACATGCTTTATTAAATTATGATACATGCATCTAACTTTTTTTCTTCCTCATGAATGCAGGTATATCAATATCTGCGCCGCCACTAGTAGATTCGCTGTTGCTGAAAGGAGAAATTCCTTGCATCTTTGAATTTTCTTTTTTACGTGTATTGTCTTCACTCTCAACTTGATCAAAACCAGTAGCTATAGCGGTTACAATAATTTCGTCTTTTAAGTTTTCGTTAATAACTGCCCCAAATATCAGGTTAACTTCTGGATCTGAAGCTGATTGAACTATATCAGCTGCTTCATTAACCTCGAACAAACTTAAATTCGTTCCGCCTGTAATATTAAGTAGTACACCTTTAGCTCCCTGAATTGATGTTTCTAGCAATGGGCTACAAATTGCTTTTTTTGCAGCATCTGCAGCACGGTTTTCACCTGTTGCTACCCCTACTCCCATTAAAGCAGAGCCACGCTCAGCCATTATTGTCTTAACATCAGCAAAATCAAGGTTAATTAATCCTGGTATTGCAATTAAATCAGAAATCCCTTGGACACCTTGTCTTAACACATTATCAGCTTCTCGGAATGCTTCTACCATTGGAGTGTTTCTATCAACTATTTCTAATAGTCTATCATTAGGAATAACTATAAGTGTATCAACTTTCTCTTTTAGGTTTGCTATCCCAATATTAGCATGGGTAGATCTGCGTTTACCTTCAAATGAGAATGGTTTTGTAACGACACCTACAGTTAATGCTCCTATCTCTTTAGCTATTTCTGCAATCACTGCTGCCGCACCAGTGCCAGTTCCACCGCCCATACCAGCAGTTACAAACACCATATCTGCACCTTTTAAAAGATTCATTATATCTTCTCTGCTTTCTTCAGCAGCCTTCTTACCTACCTCAGGATTTGCCCCTGCCCCGAGGCCTCGGGTGAGCTTTTCTCCTATTTGCATCTTACTAGCTGCTAATGAAGACTGAAGTGCCTGAGCATCTGTATTTACAGCTAGAAATTCAACACCCTGAATTCCAGCTTCAATCATTCGATTAACAGCATTACTACCGCCACCACCGACACCAATAACTTTAATTTGTGCAAGCTGGTGAGTGTCTATATCAAACTCTAACATATTTGTGGGCCCCCCATAATCCATCTTTTATAAGAAATCTTTAAACCAATCCTTTATTTTTTGCAACAATCCACTTGCTTGGTCGTTTATATTTTTAGAACTAGCAGTGCTATTTTTAGACAAACGTATTAGCCCTTGGTCAGTAACGTATTTTATAATTCCAACTCCAGAAGTAAAACTAGAGTCTTTTACACCTAAATAATTAGGCATTACTATTTGAACAGGTGCATCAAATTCTATTTCAGCTAATTCAGCAAGCCCTTTAAGATTAGCTACTCCACCCGTTATAAAAAACCCTGCTGTTATGTCCTTCGTATAGCCAAGCTTTTGAACTTCTTTTAGGATTAATTGAAATATTTCCTGTAATCTAGGTTCAATTATAGAAGCTAATTCTTCTTGATTTAATTCACTATCCTTTTTCGTTCCCAATCTGTGAACTTTAAATACTTCTTCATCATCAGCTAAACTGACCATGGCACATCCATGTTTAATTTTTACGCTTTCCGCATTTTCCATTTCTGTTTTTAATCCGTAAGCAATGTCCTGAGTCAGGTATGCACCACCCACTGGTATTACACTAGTGCGAACTAAGTTGCCTTTTTCAAATATTGCAATGTTAGCACCACCAGCTCCAATATCCACTAGTATTGCACCCAATTCACGCTCATCTTTCTTAAGAGCAATTGTACCTCCAGCCATTGAAGATAATACAAAATGAGCTACCTGTAATCCTGCCTTTTCAACACATCGTCTTATATTGTGAACGATTGTTTTAGATCCAGTTACTATAGTAGCTTCAACTTCCAATCTAACTCCTAACATTCCTCGCGGATCACTTATACCGTCAAGTCCATCAACAATATATTGTTGTGGAATCACATCGATTATAGTTCTTTCAGGTGGAATAGAAATAACTTTTGCAGCATTTATTACTCTCTCTACATCTTCTTCCGTTATTTCTTTGTCAGGATTTGCTACTGCAACAACACCATGAGAAGAAGTAAGTTGAATGTGATTGCCGCTAATACCTACGAATACAGATTGAATTTTAATACCAACCATTTGTTCTGCTTTATCAACAGCTTCTTCAATAGACATTACAGTTTGCTCTATATCTACAATAGCTCCATTTTTAATGCCTCTTGATGGTGCAGAACCCACACCTACAATATGTATCGTGCCATTTTTTGCTTCACCTATCACTACTCTGATTACCGATGTTCCTACGTCTAAACTAACTACTGGGTTCTGTAAAGTCAACCAAAGACACCTCCCAAACTAATGCGCTACTAGAATTATTTCGCTATAATTATTCTAGTTCCTTTTTTTATTTGAAAATTTTTAAAAATTATTTAGTGAATTATTTCTTGATTATTAACAAGACTTTCATTTATAACATCCTCGTATGAAATATACCATATTGCATCAAACATATTTACTACGCCTTTTGAGTCGCCATAAAAATGTAGTTGATCCATTATATCACGAAATATAAACAACTTGTCCGAAATTTCATTAGAGAACATTCTTAATTCATAACCATCTCTGGTATATATTACCGTGACTCCATCATCTTGAGTAATCTCTGATAATCTTAATAATACTTCTGTCGGCAAATCTTTTAAATGATTTGCAATGTTATATCTACTAGACTCCTGTATACTAGAATTAATAATTGGTCTGTTTCTAAATGGTATAGGAGTATTGTAATTATGTAACACTGTACCATCTTCAAGTAGCGGGATGAGACTATTATCAGAATTATATAGAAATGATACAACACGTTTTTCTACTATATCTATGTGTATAGTATTAGGAAAATTAAAAGTTACATCAACAGATTTAATTGGCTTCAGTTTTTCTATTGTATCTTTTATTTTTTTAGTGTTAACCTTTAAAAAGCTATCACCTAATTCGATTCTGGTAGCTTGCATTACTAACTGCTCGTCTACTAAATCACTCCCTGAAATCGTGATTTCTTGAACTTTAGAATACGGCGAATATAAAAATATACTAACACAGATAACCAAAAAAAATAACAATACTATAATACCATGTAAAAACTTATTTGCCCAATGTTTTAATGGAACTTCTTCTTCAATTTTGTCATAATCCTCTGTAGGTCGATATGACATTCTTTTCTCCTTTTGTTATGTATTTAATATTCATCTATATTCATACAAGTATTATACTAGATTCCTTCATAAATTAACAGCGACATTTGGTCATGTCGCTGTTTAGGTATTACTTCCTAATTATATTTGCACCAATCTTATTAAACATGTTCTCTACTGATTCATATCCTCTATCAATATGTTCAATACACGAAATTTCAGTTTCTCCATCTGCAATTAGACCGGCTAATACTAATGATGCTCCAGCTCGTAAATCAGTAGCGATAACCTTTGATCCCTGTAATCCCTCTACACCTCTTATAAATGCTAAATTCAAATCAACAGTTATCTTAGCTCCCATTCGCAACAACTGTTCAACATGCTTGAATCTTTCCTCAAAAACAGATTCTTTAATTACACTCGTTCCATTAGCAATTGTTAGCAAAGACATCAGTTGCGGCTGCATATCTGTTGGAAAGCCTGGGTAAGGGGCAGTAACTAAACGGTCAATTTTTTCTATAAACTCTGGTCCAATAACCCTTACAGAATTACTGGAAATTATTACATTTGCACCAACCTGCTTAAGTTTACTAATTACAGACATCAGAAAATTTGGTTGTACATCTTCAAGAATTAAGTCTCCTCGTGTCATCGCAGCGCCTACCATTAAGGTTCCAGCTACAATTCTATCTGATATAACTCTATAATTTATATAATCTTTGTCAGTCGTCAAACGCTCTTTACCGTAAATTGTAATCCTGTCTGTCCCTGCTCCTTCTATATGCCCACCAATAGTGTTAATAAAGTTAGCTAAATCTATTATCTCTGGCTCTCTAGCAGGGTTAATTATTTCTGTAACTCCTTCTGCCATACAAGCAGCCATCATAATATTTTCTGTAGCTCCGACGCTTGGAAAATCTAAATATATATCAGCGCCTTTCAGTTTTTTAGCTTCGCAATGTATAAAGCCGTTGACTTCAATTATACTAGCACCTAAAGCTTTTAATCCATTTAAGTGCAAGTCGATTCTTCGACTACCTATAGCGCAACCTCCAGGCCTAGAAACTGTAACACTACCGTATTTAGCCAACAGAGGACCCATGAGAAATATAGATGATCTCATTTTTCTCATTAACTCCTCTGGTACATTTGTAGATATAACCCTTGAGCTTAATATCTTTATTTGGTCATCATCTTGCTCAACCTCTAAACCCAAAGACTTTAATATATTGATCATCACTTTAATATCTAGCAGTTTTGGAACTCCTGATATCGTACACGGCTGATCAACTAAAACTGATGCAGCTAAAATTGGTAAAGCAGCATTCTTCGAACCATGTACACCTGTCTTTCCATATAGTGAATTTCCACCACGGATGACCAATTTTTCCAATACGCTCACCTCCATATTGCCACACTCCCATGACCCGTTCTACCTAGCTTAGAAATGTTATTGTGCATACTTTTCTGTAGTAGGTTTGGAGTAGTTTATTGGTCTAATGTGTACCCTCCCACCTTCCACCTAATATTTTTATATAACGAGATTTAGACTGTATCCCGAGTCGCACCCTGTTCTCTCGCTTATAGAATATATTATGTCTAGGCAAATAAAAGGTGACAATATGGTTAAACGGTGATTATGTAATTTGTTTTAACTTTGTTAGTAGTTTAATTTCTTTTATCAGTAATTCTGCAGAGTTTGGTAGCCCTAGCTTTTTTGATGAAGCTTTATATTCTTCCATAGCAAAAGTATTATTAAGAAGCTTCATTATCTCATCTGCTAATTTTATTGTATGTAGATTTTTTTCTTCAATAATTACTGCTGCCCGCACAGATTCTAAAGCTTTAGCATTATGTAACTGATGGTTGTTAGTTACATACGGTGATGGTATTAAGATTGCTGGTATTCCTAAGGAGGTTATTTCTGCTAAAAAAGTCGCACCAGCTCTACCAATAACTAAGTCAGTACACGCCAGTACATCAGGCATGTTATATAAAAATGGAACTATATGTACATTATTACTTCTTTTCATATTATTAAATCTATCAAAATGAATATTACCCGTTACAAATATTAATTGAAACGGTAAATCATTATTGTCTATAAGCAATTGTTCCATAGAATCATTAATTGCTTTAGCACCACGACTTCCACCGACTACTAATACAATTGGTAGTGAGTTTGATAATTTCAATGCCTCTCTTCCCTTTGTAGCATCTGCAATAGCAACTTCTGAAGCACGAGGATTACCAGTAACAACTACTTTTTTTGCTTTATTAAATAATTTATCACTTTCGGGAAACGTAACTGCAACAGTATCTGCGATTCTTGCTAGAAATTTATTAGTCAATCCAGGTACAGCATTCTGTTCGTGAATTATAGTAGGTATACCCATCTTCTCAGCAGTATATATAACAGGTCCTGCTACGTAGCCGCCTGTACCGATTGCAATATCTGGTTTAAATTGTTTAATTATTTTCCTTGTATTTAAGCATGCAGTCATAAACTGATAAAGCACTTTAAAGTTATGTAATGATAGCTTCCTCTTAAAGCCGCTTACATTTATAGAAGACATATTATAACCAGCTTTAGGTACAATATCAGCTTCCAACCCATTTTCTGTACCTATATATAGGAACTCCGTGCTAGGGTCTTGATTTTTGAGATGATTTGCTAATGCTAAAGCAGGATAAATATGTCCCCCTGTTCCACCACCAGTTAAAAGTACTCTCATTTTCCCACCTACTTTGCATATTTGGATATATTTATTTTGCATATTTAGATATATTTAATAAGATCCCGACACTACACAGGATTAGGACTAAAGATGATCCACCATAACTTATAAAAGGCAGTGTTATCCCTGTAACTGGAAAGGAGCCCGTGACAACCCCAATATTGATAATTACCTGTACTGCAATCATCCCTATAATTCCAGTAGCTAAAAATGTCCCAAATAAATCTGGAGCAACTATAGCAGTTCTCATTCCTCTCCATATCAATAGTATGAATAAGAAGATTACTAAAGCGCCTCCAATAAACCCTAATTCTTCAGCTAAAATTGAAAATATGAAATCTGTTTGTGGCTCGGGTAGATAGAAAAACTTTTGTCTTGACCTACCTAGACCTAGCCCCATAAGTCCTCCTGGACCAATTGCATACAGTGATTGAATGATATGATAACCAGTATTTAACGGATCACCCCATGGATCTAAAAACGAAGTTAAACGTTTCACTCTATATGGAGCAATGAAAACTAAAGCAATAAAAGCTGGTATTGATAAAGACGCAATAAACAATATGTGTTTGATTCTAGCGCCTGCAGTAAAAATAATAATCATACCAGTTAAAAATAACACGCTACCTGTTCCTAAATCTGGCTGTAACATGATTATTCCGAACGTACCGATACAAATAAGCAACGGTGGCATAAAACCACTTCTAAAATCCGCTATTTTATCTTGGTTTTTTGACAGCCAGTATGCCAAGTATATTATTACACCTAATTTAGCAAACTCTGCTGGTTGTAAAGACATAAATCCTAGGTCAATCCAGCTTCTAGCTCCGTTTCGTACAGTGCCGATTCCAGGAACTAAAACTAAGAATAAAAAGAAGTAGCAGCCGAATAGTATTTTTCCAGCATAATCTCTCCACTTCCAATAATCAAAATTCATAATTGCAAACATAGCTATAAGACCAATGATAGCCCAGATAACTTGCCTTTTAGCATAATAGAAACTATCACCAAAACTAGCTAATGACATAACTGCACTTGAACTATAAACAGCGATTACTCCAATACCTAATAACCCCAAAGTAACTATGATTATTAAATAGTCAGGAGTAGACTTGTGCTTATCCATAATAGATCCTCCTATTATATAAATAAAACATCCTTGTCTATAGTTCATTCGATGTTTGGTTAAAATATTCCATTCCTATATAAAAAACTTAAATTAATTGTCCAAGACGTACTGTTTAAACATATTCCCACGCACCTCAAAGGAAGGAAACATATCCCAGCTAGCACAGGCTGGTGATAATACTACTGTATCAAGAGGCTCTGCTAGAATCTTTGCCTCTTTTACAGCTTCTTCTAGATTATTAACATTAATGCATTTATTGATACCTGCTTTTTGTCCTGTTGAAATCATTTTTTTGGCTGTTTCCCCATAAACTATTAAAGTTTTTACTTTAGTACGAAATGCTTCTATTATTTCTTCAAATTCATTGCCTCTATCTAGTCCACCTGCAATTAAAATAATAGGTTTATTAAAAGATTGTAATGCTCGAATTGTTGCTTGTTGATTCGTAGCTTTTGAATCATTGTAATAAGTTACGTTATCGATTGTTCCTACTAATTCAAGTCTATGCTCTACACCTTTAAAGCTCATTAAAGTCTCACGAATAACGTCAGACTTAACTCCTTTTAATAGTGATATGGCTGATGCAAACAAGGCATTTTCCAAATTATGTTCACCAGGAATAGCCAGTTCATAGATACTACAAACTGGTTCCTTTTTAAGCTCGGTTCTATAGACAATTTCGTCATTATCTATTACGACTCCAAGCTGTTTTGGATTTATTCTACTACACCATATAATTTCCGATTTTATAGAGTCTAGGAATTTGCAGAAGATTGATTGATCTGCATTTAAAACTAAATGATCTTCCTTTGTTTGATTTTTAAATATCATGCTTTTTGCACTTATATAATCTTCCATTGTCCCATGATAATCTAAGTGAGTCTCATACATATTTATAATAGCTGCTATATTAGGCCTAAAATTAATGGTTCCTTGCAATTGAAAGCTACTTAACTCTAGTACCGTAGGGTAACGATTAAATTGTTGATATTCCTCTAAAACAATTTTTGATAAAGGTATGCCAATATTGCCACCTATAAATGGATTTAAGCCATCGTTTTTTAATATTTCACCCGTTAATGCCGTCGTTGTAGTTTTACCGTTACTACCAGTAATTCCAATAAAGTTGCCATCAACTAATGAATACGCTAGCTCGATTTCTGTAATCATTGGAATCTGTAATCTTGCTGCTTCTTTTAACGGTGAAACAGAGTAAGGAATGCCAGGATTTTTGACAACATAATCTATGTTCTCAGTTACAATATCTGGTGGATGATGTCCTAAAACGACTTTAATATTTAAATCTTTCAAAGTCTTTAATTGCTCCTGGTCTACGACATCAGCCGCTTTCATATCATTGACAGTAACGTTAGCTCCAGTAGCATGTAACAACTTTGCAGCTGCTACACCGCTCTTTCCAAGACCGAGTACTAATATGTTTTTACCTTTATAGAATTCTTTATCCAATAGTTGCACCCCATTATAACTTGAATTGAATTACTAGTCCCAATAAGGCTGTTATCAAAGTAAATGACCAGAAAACAATAACTACCTTCCACTCTGACCAGCCACTTAACTCAAAATGGTGATGTATAGGACTCATTTTGAAAATTCGAATCTTTTTCCACTTGAAAAATATAACCTGAATTATAACTGAAAGCGCCTCTATGACAAAAATCGCACCTACTATCACTAGCAATAACTCTGTTTTTGTTAATATAGCAATACCAACTAATGCTCCGCCTAACGCTAATGATCCTGTATCGCCCATAAAAACTTTTGCAGGATGTGCATTATAAAGCAAAAATCCAAGACAAGCTCCGACCACAGATGCAGAGAAGATTGCCACGTCAAATTGGCTCATATATATAGCTATAAGTGCATACACAGTAAAAACAATACTACTTACCCCAGCTAATAATCCATCTAAACCGTCAGTTAAATTAACAGCGTTTGTCGTTCCTATCATAATGAAGACTACAAACGGTAAGTAAATCCATCCTAATTCAAACCCTATAGTAGTACCTGGTAAATAAATAGCTGTGTCATGATTAGTTTGAATTAAAAACCAATAAAAAATAGTAGCTAGTAAGATTTGAGCTACTAACTTTTGTTTTGCAGTTAGCCCTAAATTTCGCTTCATTACAACTTTAATATAATCATCAGTAAAGCCTATTAACCCATACCCTATTGTGACTAATGCTAATAGGAATAACGTTATTGTATTATTAGCAAATTGGAGTGCTGTTATTGACAACGCTATTATTATCATAACACCGCCCATGGTAGGCGTGCCCGCTTTTTGCAAATGCTTTTGTGGACCATCAACCCTGATACTTTGACCAAATTTAAGACGTTGTAATATTGGGATTAATAGAGGACCTAAGATGGCTGAAATTACTGTTGAAACGATTACTGCAATTAATACAATTTGATAATCCATTATTAATCCCCTTTCACATTGCTACTCCCATTTATGTTTATAAACCTTTCGAGTTTCATTGACCTAGAGCCCTTAACAAGTAATACGCATCCACGATTCAATTCATGGAATATCTTTGATTGTAGTTGTTGTTCTTTACCATTTTCATAAAAAGAAGATATTAACGTACTACTGTTACTATTGTCATTGTCATTGTCATTGTCATTGTCATTGTCATTTACCATTATATAGTGTTTAGCATTATTACCATATGCAATTAATTCATCGATATTTTCCTGTAATAGAAAATCACCAATTTCCTTATGATAATCTGGAGCCATTTCCCCAAGCTCCATCATATCGCCTAATAATGCAACTTTTTTTAAAGGTTCTTTCAGATTAGCTAAATATTCTATTGCTGCTTTCATGGAGGTCGGACTAGCATTATAAGCATCGTTAATTATATATGAATTTCTATATTTAATAATTTCCATTCTCATAGAAGTGATCTTTGCTTGACTTAAGCCAGCCTGAATGTCTGTGTGCACAATTTCAGCCATATGACCAATAGAGACTGCCACTAGTGCATTATATACATTATGTTTTCCCTGGGTATTTATTGTGAACTCATATCGCTTACTATTTATAATATCAACTACCTCGAAAACTGTATTTGACAATACATTATCAGTAGCGTTTAATAATTTAGCTGAAAAATCAACTTCGTGAGATTCAATACCATATTTTATGATTTGTAGAGTGCTTTTACTGACTATGTCTTCAGTCTTTTTTCTTATAATAGCATCGTCCCAATTAACAATAGCATACCCATTATTCATAGCATAAAAAAGTTCAAACTTAGCTTTTCCTATGTTATCTTTAGTTCCAAAGTTTTCTATATGGCTTTCGCCTATATTCGTAATAACACCATAATCTGGGTTAACTATTCTTGTTAATAAGTCAATTTCTCCATAATGGTTCATACCAAGTTCTATAACAGCATATTCGTCATCATCTTCAATACTTAAGATTGTTATAGGAACACCTATATGGTTGTTTAGATTACCTTTCGTAACCCTTACTTTATATTTCTGTCTAAGTACGCTAGCTACCAAGTCCTTTGTGCTTGTTTTGCCATTACTCCCAGTAATCGCTATTATTTTTGCTGTTAAAGTTTTTCTATATTGTTTAGCTAAATATTGCAAATACTCAAGTGTGTCTCTTACAAGGATATAGATTCCTGGTATATCAGGAACGGCAATTGATTCTTCCCAAAAAGAAATATTACTACCTTGTTCAAAAGCTACATTGCGGAATTTATGACCATTAAATTTGTCTCCAATTAAAGGAATGAATAATTGACCCTCTTGAATCTCCCTTGTGTCTGTTGAGATTCCACTAATCACAATACTTTTATAGTCTAGTTTGGTGGAACCAGCTATTTTATCTGGAAATTTAACTATTATCTTGTCATCTTTAATTCCTAGCATTTCTATAAGTTCATGTAGGGTCCGCTTCATCATTGCTCACCTACCTATCTTTTTTTCTTACCGCTTCTATAGCTTTCAAACGATCATCATAATCATATTTCTGTGTGCCTATTATCTGATATGTTTCATGGCCCTTACCTGCTATTAGGATTACATCGTCTTTTTCAGCAATATTAACGGCATGCTCTATTGCACTAGTTCGATCATCAATACGTATATAGGATGCATCTGGTGCATCTTTAAAAGCAACCATAATATTATCAATTATACTTTTTACATCTTCAGTTCGCGGGTTGTCTGAGGTTATTATCGAGATGTCAGAATATTTCTTTGATACATTGCCCATAAGTGGTCTTTTTGATTTATCTCGATCGCCACCACATCCAAATACAGTAATTATCCTCTTAGCAGAAAATCCTTTTATAGTTTTTAATACATTTTCTAAACTATCGGCAGTATGCGCATAATCAACGATAATTGTGAAATCCTGACCGACATCCACTTTCTCAAACCTGCCTGGAACACCTGGAACAGCTTCTAAGCTATCTTTTATCAACGTCAAAGGTACACCCTGTAATAAAGAAATCGCTATTGCAGCTAATGCGTTGTATACACTGAATTCTCCAGACATTTTTAAGGAAATATCTGTACTTCCCAAAGGAGTATCTACAGTGAACTTAGCTCCTTCAGGTCTATTGACAATGTTGTACGCTTTGATATCAGCATCATTTTTAATCCCATAGGTAAATCCTTGCATGATTGCTGCTGCAGCAAAATAGCTATATTCTGGGTCATCAGCATTTAATACCGTGTACTTTTGCTCATAATCTCCATAGGCATTACCCAAACGACTAAATAATTTTGCTTTAGCTTGCTTGTATTCATCTAAAGAACTATGAAAATCCAAATGATCCTGTGTAAAATTCGTAAAGACTGCTATATCGAAATCACATCCTGCCACACGGTGCAATTCCAGTGCATGTGAAGAAACTTCTATAACAGCAACCTCTACCTCTTTTTCTACCATCATATGAAAGTTTTCTTGTAAGCTAATAGGCTCCGGTGTTGTATTTGCAACTGGATACTTTTCTTCTCCAATTCTCATTTCGATGGTGCCAATAACCCCAGTTTTTTTTCCATAATCCTTAAATATTTTTTCTACTAAATAAGTAGTAGTAGTTTTGCCATTTGTTCCTGTTATTCCAATTAGTTTTAAGCTTCTTGTTGGATGGCTATAAAATTTATCAGCAATTATTGGTAACGCCTTTTGGATACTAGGAACTATTATTTGAGGTGTATCAATTTGTAGCCTTCGCTCAGCGATTAAAGCTACAGCACCGTTTTTAACTGCGTCTAAGGCATAATCATGCCCATCTACAGTATGACCTGGCACACAGGCAAATAAACTGCCCCTTTGTACTTTTCTAGAATCTGAAGTTAATGACTTTATTTGCACTTGCTCTATTTGATCAGAATTAATTATATCTTTATGTAACAGCGGACTTATTAAATCCATTAGCTTCATACTTTATACACCTCCAAAAATATACGTTAATGCCTATTTTAAACTTGTTGTTTGTAGATGTCTATAAAGGAATATCTGTTACTCATTTAGATAAACACGAATGGTTGTGTTCTCGGGTAACCTTTGACCATGTTTTGGAACTTGACTAACTATTTTTGAACCTTCACCAATCACTTCAAGCTGAAAATGTCTCAATGTTCTTCTTACATCTTTGATTTCTTCTCCAACTAAATTCGGAACATCAAAATAGCGTATATCATCATATCTATAGTCCATTTCAAGTTGCTCTGTTCTTTTTTCTACACCTAAATGTTTTAAAGCATCCCCCATAATGCCTTTGACAATAGGTGCCGTTACCACTCCACCAAATTGGATTCCCTGTGGGTTATCCACAGCAACATATATGACAAGCTCTGGTTGGTCTGCTGGTGCAAACCCTATAAATGAAACAATATGATTATTCTTTAGATATCTTCCATCCGGACCCACTTTTTGTGCAGTTCCTGTTTTTCCTCCCACTCTATAACCATCTATATATGCGTTTCTACCTGTACCGTTCGCAACTACACCCTCTAAGGTTAGTCTGACTAACTCCGATGTCTCAGAGCTTATCACCTGATTACCAGTAGCATGTTCATTTTTATGAACATATAACTTAGTAACAGGATCTCTCCAGCCTTTTACAATATGCGGTTGTATTTGATAGCCTCCATTAACGATAGAAGAGACTGCTGCGACCTGTTGAATTGGAGTAACTGAAACCCCTTGACCAAATGAAGTAGTAGCTAATTCTAGTGGACCAATCTGTCCTGGTTTGAACATTAGTCCTGATGCTTCTCCAGGTAGGTCTATGTTCGTCTTCTTCCCAAACCCAAATCTATGGATATAAGAAAATAACAACTCAGATCCAAGACGTTGACCTAATGTTACAAAACCAGGGTTACAAGAATTTTCTACAACCTCTGCAAAAGTTTGCTCACCATGGCCTCCATGTTTCCAGCAACGAATTCTATGATTTGCTACCATAATATATCCAGGGTCAAAAAACGTTTCATTTAAATTTACCTTGCCTTCCTCCAAAGCGGCAGCAAGGGTAACAATTTTGAATGTAGATCCAGGTTCAAAGGTTTTCCAAATAGCTAGATTCCTGTTGTATATTTCCTGTGGATAGCTTTGATAATCTTCAGGATAATATGTAGGTCTGTTTGCCATTCCTAATATTTCTCCAGTATTAGGATTCATTGCAATAGCTAGGATGCTCTCCGGTTGATATGTTTGAACTGCTTTGTCTAATTCACGCTCTATTATTTTTTGTATAGTTAAATCAATTGTTAATACTAAATCCAGACCATGTATAGGCTCAGTATATGTATCCTTCTCATTTGGAATTTCTCTACCTTTAGCATCTGAAAAAAAAGATATACTTCCACGTTTTCCTTTTAAGTTTTCATCATATACCAACTCTATACCAGTAAGCCCTTGATTATCGATTCCTGTAAAACCTAATATGTGAGACGCTAAATTTCCATATGGGTAATATCGTTTGCTTTCCTCTGTTATTACTATACCTGGAAGCCTCAAGCGCATTATCTGATTAGCTACTTGATCATCAATCTTTCTTCCACCTGGTGCTAAATAAACCATTAACGTTCTTTTAGTAATTAAACTATACACCTTTTCCTCATCCATATTTATTAATGGTGCAAGTTTTTGGGCAGTAAGTTCTGGGTCTTTTATTTGTGCTGGAATGGCTATAACAGTCGGTGCACTAACATTATAAGCAATTTCATTTTCTGCTCTATCAAGAATCTTACCTCTTTTTGCTTCTACGGGTATATCTCGACGCCATAGATCCTCTGCCCTTTCTGTAAGCCAATGGGTTTTAAACAATTGTATATAACCAAGGCGAAAAATTAATCCTAAAAAAATAAATATGACCACTAGTAAGACAATATAAGTTCTCTTTCTAACAGTCATATGTGTTACTCTCATGAAATTACCCCCTAGACAAAACTCTTGCTTTTAAAACAAGTTATTCATCTAGGGACTGGTTTAGAACAGGCTTAGAGTATGAGCTAAATAATATATGAATCGGTTCACTATTGTCATACATTTGACCCGCTTCTTGAGATTGATTTATTACATAACCATTACCTTCTACTAGAAAGTCCATTTCTAATAAGAATAGCAATTCAAACACTTCACTTTTAGACATTCCATGAAAGTCTGGAACTAAGTTAGCAGCAGGGTTTATATTCCCATCTGAACCACCAGTTAGCAAGTAAAGTGTTGTACCTTCAGGCACTTGTTCACCTGCTGGTACACTTTGATTTACTATATAATTTCCATTTCCAATTAATTTAACATTCAAAGACTTTTTATCAATTTGATTTAGTGTTTCAGCAACATATTTACCTTTATATAATTCTACATCAACTAAGTTTCTATTTATTGCTTGTTCTCTGTTTTCTGTTGCCTTTATTCCTAAATAATGTAGCGAATCCTGCATAATCTCTTTGAAGATAGGGGCCGTAACAGTACTACCATAACTATCTGTGGCATTAGGTTCATCTACAGCAACGTATATGATTAATCTAGGATTTTCAACAGGAGCAAAGCCTATAAATGACACTATATGCTTATTATCAATGTATCTACCATCAGGACCTACTTTTTGGGCCGTGCCTGTTTTTCCAGCGATTCGGTAGCCTTCAATTCGTGCACGCTGACCAGATCCATTTGACACTACTGATTCCATTGCTTCTTTCATTATTTCAGCTGTATTTTTTGATATTACCGTGTCAACTATTGTAGGTTGATGTTGTTTTATTACTATTTCTTTATCTCCTTCCTTCCTGGAGACTTCTTTGATTATTGTTGGCTTTAATAAGTTGCCACCGTTAGCAATTGCCGAAACTGCTTGTATTTGCTGTAAAGGGGTTACGGCAATTCCCTGCCCAAAGGATGTAGTTGCGACTTCGATTGGGTATAGTCTTCGATTGGAAAATATGTTACCCTTCATTTCATTAGGCAGCTCTATGCCTGTCTGACTGCCAAACCCAAACCTATTAATATAATCAAATAGACGTTCTTGTCCTAGTTCGTTTAGTCCCATCTTAACAAAGGCCACATTACTAGAGCGTTCAAAAGCTTCTAGAATTGATATTTCTCCAAAGCCGATACGATTCCAAGTACGAATTGTGCCCCCTGGCACATTAATGTAACCGTTATCGACTACTCTGTCATCTAAACTAACTAAGTTTTCTTCGATAGCGGCTGCAAGTGTAATTATTTTAAAAGTCGAACCTGGCTCAAACTGACTAATCGCTAAATTCTGATATATTTTTTTGCTATCTTCCATTGTAATATAGTTCAAGTTATAATGAGGCCGATTAGCTAAAGCTAATATTTCACCTGTTTGTGGGTCAGCTACAATAGCTGTAACGTTTTTAGGGTTATATATTTCAATGGCATTGTCTAAAGCCCGCTCGACAAAATGCTGAATATTCTGATCTATCGTGAGTACTATATCACTACCGTTTTGTGCAGGTTCATAGCTTTTTACTCCAGCTGGTATTTCTCTACGTCTACCATCAGTTATGTACGAAATTTTACCTGTTTGGCCTTTAAGTTCATTCTGATACAATAATTCAATACCAGTTACTCCATCCTCTTGCGCATTATTAAACCCAATAATATGGGATGCAAAAGCGGAGTTTGGATAAAAGCGAACAGTTTCATCAATTGATGATATACCTACAAGCTCTAATTCCTGTACTTTATTCAATAGCTCTTCTGAAATCTTCCTTCCACCTGGCCCAAGCTCTACCTGATATGCATCACGTGTTATTAGTTCATATACCCGTTGTTCTGACATGTTAATTACAGGAGCTAGTTTTCTTGCTGTATTTACATGGTCTTCGATTAACCTAGGATGGGCTATAATCGTATATGCTTTAGCATTGTAAGCTAGGCGCGCTTTATTTCTATCTAAAATCATTCCTCTTTCTGGGGACAATACGCTATTTTTATTCCAAACAAAAGCAGCTTGCTCAACTAGCCAGTCTGCTTTAACTATTTGTATATAACTAATTCTACTAATAACCGCTATAACAAGTACGGCCATTACAAATGATATTGCAATGGCACGTCTCTTTAATTTCTTTCTAATTTTATCATTAATTGATGTTTCCACCATAATAAGATTCCACCTCTGCAACCCTAACTCGTTGAACTATTTTTACATTTTCTGGTGATGCAGTTGACATTCCTATATCATTAACTGCAATCTCATATATGCGTTCTGGTGATGATAGCTCAGCAATTTTCATTTCCAATTGTGTATTAACTTCTTTAAATGTTGCAATTTGTTGTTGAAGCTCCTGTTTTTGATAATTCAACTCAGAAGCAGTAACATATTTTGACACTAATACTCCAGAAGCTGCTACAGCAAGAGCTACTAAACAAAGTACTATTAATTTATCGAGTGTTTGTAGACCTACCTTACTCTGCAATCCTACTCTATGTGTTGCTGATGAGTCAAGATAAACATTTTTCCTGTGGATTGAATTACTCTGTATAGTATATGCCATATATTTACTGCCTCCCGAATTATAATTTCTCTAAAACTCGTAGTTTTGCTGACCTAGCACGTGGATTATCTTCAATCTCTCTATCAGTTGGCTCAATTGCCTTTTTTGTGATTAACTTGAATTCCTCCTTAAGTTCACAAACGCATTTTGGAAATCCTGGAGGACATGTACAGCTTACCATTTTGCTCTGAAACTTCTTCTTTACTATACGGTCTTCTAGTGAGTGGAAGGTTATAATCGCCATTCTTCCTCCTGCACTTAGTATCTCTATTCCTTTTTCTAACACTTCTTCTAGGGCGCCTAGTTCATCATTAACTGCTATTCTCAGTGCTTGAAAGCTTCGTTTAGCTGGGTGAGGCCCTTTGCGTCTTGCAGGTGCTGGAATGGAATCTTTTATTATTTGAGCTAACTCACCTGTAGTTTCAATTGGTTTTTGTTGTCTGTTTTGAATAATTTGTTTTGCTATGCGTCTTGAAAATTTTTCTTCTCCATATTTTATTAGAATTAACGCTAATTCTTTTTCATCCCATTCGTTAACTATGTTATATGCAGTAAGGCTTTGTGTTCTATCCATTCGCATATCGAGTGGTGTGTCATAGTTGTAACTAAAACCTCTCTCTGCTTCATCTAGCTGCGGAGATGAAACTCCTAAATCTAATAGAATCCCGTCTACCTCAGCTATCCCTAAATCTCTGATAATTTTATCTAAATATCTGAAATTAGTTTTAACAATGTGAGTATTTAGCTTATATGGCTCTAATACCAAGTGGCCATTGTCAATTGCCCAATCGTCTTGATCCAAGCAAATAAGTGTACCTTCACCATGAAGGCGCTCAGCAATCCGTAAGCTGTGTCCAGCACCACCTAGAGTGCCATCAACATATACCTTGCCTTGTCTTACGTTTAATCCCTCTAGTGCTTCCTCTGCTAAAACAGAGATATGCTCAAAGGCCATAATAGTCTCTCCTATCGTATATAAAGCTTTAAAATCTCTATAATTCAAAGTCCACAATCGTTTCTGCTATATCTTCAAAGGTAGAGTCTGCAGTTTGGTAATAATTATTCCACTTATCTTTACTCCATATTTCTACCCTAGATGATACTCCAATAATCACACACTCTTTATCTATTTCAGCAAAGTCTCGCAAGTTGTTAGGTAATAAAACCCTCCCCTGTTTATCAGCCTCTGCCTCAATTGCTCCTGAAAGTAGAAATCGTGTAAATGCACGTACATCCTTTTTTGTGAAAGGCAAAGCTTTTAGTTTTTGTTCTAATAGCTCCCACTCTGACATTGGATATACAAATAGGCAGTTTTCTAATCCGCGGGTAATTATAAACGTTTTCCCTAAACCGTCTCGAAGTTTAGCTGGAATAATTATGCGGCCTTTAACATCAATCGAATGTTGATATTCACCCATAAACACGTTTACGATCCCCTCCTCGCGGATATATTCACCCACTTTCCACCACTTTACACCACTTCACTATAATTGTTCTCCACAAATAAAAAAAATCCTGCTATTTTTAGCAGGATTTTTAGCTTTTTTTTAAAAAAGGGTCTAAATAACTATTCTATTTCCAACTATCTAGGTATTTTGCTTGTTCATCGGTTAGTTTATCAATCGATACACCTAGGGCATCAAGCTTATAACTAGCTACTTGTTTATCTAATTCATAAGGAACCTCTAAAACTAGATTACCTAGCTCTTTATACTTGTCGTTAATGTACTTGATACTCATTGCTTGTAAAGCAAAAGTCATGTCCATAATTTCAGCAGGATGACCATTACCAGCCGCAAGGTTTACTAGACGTCCTTCAGCAAGCAAATATAGCTTTCTACCATCTTTTAGCAGATATTCTTCTATGTCTTTTCGAACGCGGCGTTTACTGATCGACATCTCTTCTAATTCTGGTTTGTTTATTTCGATATCAAAGTGTCCAGCATTACACATGATGGCTCCATTCTTCATGTTTTTGTAATGTTGTCCTCTAATCACATTAATATTACCTGTAACTGTTACAAAATAATCACCAACTGCAGCTGCATCATCCATTGTCATAACTTGGAATCCGTCCATTATGGCTTCAGTAGCTTTTATTGCGTCTATTTCTGTAACTATTACATTTGCCCCTAAGCCTTTAGCTCTCATGGCAACACCTTTACCACACCATCCATAACCAATAACTACAACTGTCTTGCCAGCTACAACTAAATTGGTAGTATGATTAACACCATCCCAAACTGATTGTCCAGTTCCATATCGATTATCAAAAAGATATTTGCAGAAAGCATCATTAACAGCTACCATAGGGAATTGAAGCTCCCCTGACTTTTCCATGGACTTTAAGCGTACAATTCCTGTTGTTGTCTCTTCAGCACCACCACGTATCTTAGGTAATAAATCTCTACGTTCAGTATGCAGAATCGAAACCAAATCGCCACCATCATCAATAATTAAATCAGGGCCAAAATCCAAAGCTTTCACCATTAAGTTGTGGTAAAGCTCGGGCTCTGGATTGTACATAGAATATACATGAATCCCATCCTCAACTAGGGCTGCACATACATCATCTTGAGTAGATAAAGGATTACTACCAGTGATAGCAACCTCTGCTCCACCAGCTTGTACTACCTTAGCAAGATATGCTGTTTTCGCTTCTAAGTGTAGCGAAATAGCTACCTTTAAACCTGCAAACGGCTTTTCCTGTTCAAATTTTTCCCGAATTCTATTTAATACTGGCATATTTTCCTTAACCCAGTCTATTTTTAAATGGCCTTCAGGTGCTAACTTAATATCTTTAATTACGCTCATTTCTATTCCTCCTCCAATATCATTGACAAAATGTATTATACATAATAATTGCATAACAGTAAAATGCAATTTCTAAGTAACTATGTTCTTTAGTTTCTATCTATATATGTACTAGATAATGTTTTCCATCCATTGTGTGGCAATTATCATTAATAATATCTTCAATAAAACCTATTCCAACACAATTAATAATCTGATAAATGTTCAAAATACGTTCCTGCAATACTCCGTTTGGTATCAGTTCTCTTTCAATCCATCGTATATCTTCTAATGTATTCTTAATTTTCAAATCATGCTGTTTTTGTAAAATATGTTTAAATTCATTTATTTCGTTTTTTATTTTGTGCCAACTTATTTCTGCATGATGTTTAATACTTTTGATTTGAGCATGCTCACTTGTAATTAATTTTATATGCTCGAAATACGTTTTATAGATATCATCTTCTAAATTTGTAATTTTCGACTCTAGCTCATAATGGCCCTGCTTTATAGGGTCTACCCTTTGTGTTAATTTGAATTTTTTTATAGTTTCTTCTATATCTATATCGTTTTTATGTATTTTATATTGAGTCTTTGGAGTTAAATAAGTATATGAATTCCGCAGTACAATAATAGGCATTTTATAATTGAATATTTTAAAAAGAGGTTTAGTTTGCCCCCAATACATAATCTCTGATGGTCCACCTATATATATCAACGGTTGAAACATATATTCCTGCAATAAAGGTCTAAGTAAAACGTTTGTGCTTAAGATATTTGGTTCATTTGTAGCTATATCTATTATTTCACTTTCAGTACATAGCTTATCTACTTTATCTATTAAGAACTTATCCTTATTTTTATAAAGGACACGCCTCTTACTGTATTTATCTATAAATAAGCCTGTATTATTTAGATTTAAATTTACCTGAGGTGTAACTCCTATGTTTGCAACTTTTTGATAACCCTTATTAAATCCAGCAAGAATAGTAGCTGCTTCTTTTATAGTTTTAATAAAAAAGCTAGTTTGGAGTTTTCTATATTCTTTATCATGAGCATCATACAATACTAAGCCAAATTGTGAGAACATATTATATAGTAACGCAGCAAACGAAATTGATAAAGAAGTGTCCTTGTATGCTTGTCCAATCTTATTTATTATGTCTTTTTTAAACTCAGAATCTGGCATGATATTACTAAAACTTGATAATAATTCTGAAATTTGTGATGTAGTTAAGCTTATATCTGCTATAGATTTCTGTGGTTTTACCTGCCATTTTATGGACAGTTTATTTAGTTGTATGCAGGAGTTAATTTTTATATAATCCACTTCAGAAATATCATGGTCATCACTTGCAATCCAAAAAATCGGGATAGCTTTTATGTTATACATCTGCTCAAGTTCTTTGACCGTTTTCAGTAAACAGATTATCTTATTTATAGTGTATATAGGACCTGTAAAAAGTCCAGCCTGTTGCCCTGTCACTATCGTGTGCATGCCTTTACTAAAACCATTAATATTTTTTTGCACTATAGGATTGACTCCAGTTTCTTTATTAATGCTTGAAAGATTCTCATGATAGCGTTGTAAATGTAGTGCTATTTTAGCGCGTGAAGCGATATCTATGTCCTGGTTATGATATCTATCAATCTCTGTTGACCTTTGCCATAGACTGTTTTTATCAACAGTCGTACTATCAAAGAGATTAACAATTTCCTTGTTTTTCTGCAAAAAACTATTTATAAATGGGTTTTCGTTTTGCTGTTCTATTTTATGTAAATCCATATAAATAGACCCCTTAACTTAAAGTACGTGCTCTAATCTACATACTATCGAATATATATAAAAAATACAATGGGAGCTAAAAATAGCTCCCATTTGAGTTGACAATATATCTAAGTCTAAATTATTTCTGTATCTTACGCGGAATGTAATTGCATGATGGCTCTTGATCAAGAAAATCTCCTGTTACTGCAAATGCCCTTGCTCGACAACCTTCGCAGACATTTTTGTAATCACATATGCCGCATTTACCCTTAAGGTTAGCATTATCTCTTAACTGCGTAAAGATGTCTGAGCCTTCCCAAATTTCCTGCATTGTTTGTTTCGTTGCGTCTCCTGCCTGTACAGGAAGATATCCACAAGGCTGTACTCGACCTTTGTGAGATAAGAAACAAACACCAGTACCAGCTAAACAGCCTTTAGTCATTGCTGCCATACCATGTGTTTTAGGTGTAATTTCAATACCCTCTTCTTTAGCTTTTTGTCGCATAATACGGAAATAATGTGGTGCACAGGTAGCTTTTAATTCTATTGGTACTTCTTTAGATTTTTGATAGAACCACTCTAAGACCTTTTCATATTCATCTGAAGGCAGCATCGCATTATCAGATATTTCTACTCCACACCCAACAGGAACTAACATAAATGTATGAAGTGCAATTGCACCTTCACGTATTGTTAAGTCCATAATCTCTTCCACTTCATGGACATTATGTTTAGTAATTGTTGTATTAAACTGGACCTCAACACCTATTTCGCGGAGATTTCTTGCACCTTGTAATGCTTCATTAAATGAACCAGGAATCCCTCTAAATCCATCATGGGTTTCTGGGTTAGCACCATCAAAGCTGATAGATACACGTTGCACACCAACATCTTTAATCTTTTGTGCTATTTCTTTTGTTATCATCGTTCCATTTGATGCCATTGCTATGCGCAAACCTTTATCTGTTCCATATTGTGCAATCTCAAAAAAGTCTGGTCTATATAAAGGCTCCCCGCCCGTTAAGATTACGATTGGGTTAGAAAACTTAACTAGTTCATCAATAATTCTAAAACATTCTTCAGTAGATAATTCCTGTGTGTTACGCTCTGGTTGGGCAGTTGCTCTACAATGGATGCATTTAAGGTTGCACCCTTCTGTTAACTCCCAAAATATTAATCTTAGTTTATGACCTATATTTTTCATGTAATCATTAACATCGCCATGGGCCATTTGATTCATGTGCTTTCTAATTTCATGAATAGACATTTCTGTATGTGGATGAGACACCTGAATACCTCCTTTAAGCTTTTACGGTTAAGCCGATTTCCTCGTCAGTCAAGTAACATGCTGGATCACTTTCCCAGAAATCTCCGTGAATTGCGTCTGCACGAGCACGGAAATTACCGTTACACATGTTCAACCACTTACACTGCGCACAGCGGCCCTTTAATAGAGGTTTACGGTCTTTTAATCCTTTTAGGATAGGATGTTCAGCATTTGTCCATATTTCACTGAATTTTTGCTCTCTAATATTTCCAAATGTATAACCTTGAGTAAACTGGTCTGGATGTACATTCCCTAAGTTATCTACATTACCAAAAGCAATACCTGAACGGTTACCACCATTTGTTTTAATTAAGTTATATATTTGCTCTGCTTTCTCTGGATACTTTTCTTTAGCACGTAAGTATAAATAGATAGCATCTGCATGATTATCAACTGTAAGTATTTCCTTCTCAATACCACGATTAAAGAAATCTATTGTGCGATCCATAATAATATCTAATGCATGACGGCTTTCCTCATGTGTTAAATCATCTTGGACCATTTCATTACCACGACCTGAGTAAACTAAGTGGTAGAAGCAAGCACGTGGAATATCTTCTTTTTCTAAAAAGTCAAAAATTTCATTTAACTGCTTGTAGTTTTGCTTATTAATGGTAAAACGAAGACCTACTTTTTGTCCAACTTCAATACAGTTTTTCACACCCTGTAAAGACTTCTCGAATGCACCTTCCATACCACGGAACTTATCATGAACTTCACCAATACCATCAAAGCTAATACCTACATACCCTACACCAATTTGTTTCATTCTTTTTGCTACATCTTTATCAATTAGAATACCATTTGTAGAGTATGTCACTCTGATATTTTTACTAGCCGCATATTCTGCTAGCTCAAATGTGTCTGGACGTACTAATGGCTCACCGCCTGAAAATAATAATACTGGTACTTTGAAATCAGCTAAGTCGTCAATGAAAACCTTTGCTTCGTCTGTAGTAAGTTCACCTTCGTATTTTTTATTTTCTGAAGCTGCATAACAATGAACACAACTTAAATTACAAGTTTTTGTTGATGTCCAAACTACAACAGGACCATGCCCAGCTATTGCTCCATCTTTTTGCCCATGAGAACCTTTAGCATATCTTAAACTGTCACCAAAATTCTCATTTTCACATAGTAATCGTGAAATACCAATCATTTACCAATACCTCCTGTGTATATCTATTGCATTTAGAATTTAAAGCTATTGTAACATATAAAAAAGTTGCTACATCTAAATGTTTGTGGCAGAATTGTGACTGTTTTGTAGCAACATTTTTACAACATATGCTTTTCTATATAGAAAAACGTATTATACCTAAGATAAATAATAGTAAATAACAAACTGCTAAAGCTATAAACCATAATCTAAATGAGCCCTTTAGCGCTTTATTTATATCAATATTACCTTTAACATTCCACTGTAGACCAACAATAGCAATAATAAAAATAATTAATAGTAATATTGGAATAAATATTCCAGTGTTAAAGTTTGCTATTTCTTTAAACATTACGGTTACTGATAAAAACAAACAAAACGTAGTCACAGTAATTGCAGTTGAAGAAGCCTTTTTTTTGTCTTTATGTAACCATTTAATTAAGAAATAGACTACAGCAAACGCTAAAAACGGTAAAGAAATAAAAAAAGTTAGAAAACTAATAATAAATTCCATAAATTATCCCTCTTAACAGTTATTCTAATATAGCTTTACAAGTAATTAAGAACATAAAATATTCATAAATACATTATACTCATTAAAAATTCTAATTCCTAGTAATATATTGTATATATTTACGATATTTACGATTTTTTAAAAATGGATAATTAAAACAGTATCATTAATTGCAGGAAAATAATATATCGTTGAAGAATATACTTAAGTAATAACAAAAAATTATAAAGGGTGATGATATGGAGGAAAAAGTTATTCAACTGCAGATTAATTATAAGACCTTGGAAGAGTTTGAAAAATTCAGAGAATACGGACAAGAAGAACTTTACATGCGTGAGGAACTCGAAGAGAATATAGTTGAAAATCAAAACAACTCACCTTTTTATGGTATGTACATCGGGGATAAACTTGTAGCAAGAATGAGTTTATATAAAATCGATAAAAAATATGATAGATACTTTAATCCCCCTCAAGATTATTATGAGCTATGTAAGCTTGAAGTTTTACCTGATTATCAAAAAAAGGGTTTAGGAAAAAAACTGATAAGATTCGCTCAAAGCTTAGGATGTCCGATAAAAGTTAATGTAAGATGTGGGGCAAACTCATATTTTCAGAATTTAGGGTTTGAACCTGCAAAATACAATCCAGTTAGAGATCGAGCTGAGAATCCTTATATTTGGGAGCCATAAAAATATCATAAAAAAATAGAGACGTTTGCATTTAGCACGCCTCTATTTTTTTATACCCTTTCTAAGTTGCCGTTCATATCCATTCTAAACTTTGGCTTTTCTTCTTTATCTTCATTTAATACAGTTAATTTCCTTGCGCGATCCATAATTTGTATTAGAGCCTTATAGTCTTCAGATACACAATCAAAATGATTCTTTTCTTTCTTAAGCTCCGCACATTCATTTGTTAAACGCTTAACCTCTGACTCATATTCAGATAATCTTCTTTCAAGGTATTGATTTCTTCTTTTCAATTCACCATAATCATTTTTCATTTGCTTCAAGTATTTAATTGCTTCTTCAAATTGAGAGCCTTTAACTTGAACTGACTCTCTATCAACCTGCGTATGTTCATAGTCTACTTTTCTTTCATCTTTGCTTTTCTTACCTTTTTTCATTGCCTGCCTTTGTGCTTTAGCTATTTCAATAGCTGCTTCATACCTTCTTCTTACTACGCTATTCCAACGAAAACCACAGGCAGCAGCAGTTCTTGATAGTTTTTCCCCTACTTCTTCAAAAGCATTAAGCTGTGTACTCCCGTCCCTAATATGACGAAGTATTACTTCAGCTAATAATAAATCATCTTCTTCAGTCCATGCATCTTGTCTATTAACTGTCATTGATTACCCCTCCGTATACGAAGTTATACTTTTAAATATATGAAAGAAATGATTTAGTAGAATATAAGCCAGTTATTATCTATCATGACCAAAAATATAAATTTTTAAACAAAAAAACACTCTGAAAAATGAGTGTTCTAAAAATTTATTATTTGAATTTGCTATAGTAGGTATTTAATACAAATGTACATTTACCTCGCTATCTTTAGTTATTCCTTCAACTGATTCAGAAATTATTATATAGCCATCAGCCTTAACTAAGCTACTAAAGACTCCTGCTTTACTTAATAATGGTTCGGCAATGATTTTATCACCATCAGTGCTACACCTAACCCTTATTATATCGGTTCTGCCTGTTTGCGAATCGATATTTTGTTTAACATATGCTCTAATTGTAGGCTCGAAAGCTGGTGGTTTTGCACCTTGCATACTAGCAATAATCGGACTTATAACATGCTGCATTACGACTAAAGCTGAGACTGGATGTCCAGGTAGGCCTATAACAAGTTTATTCTTTGATGTAGCAATTATTGTTGGTTTACCTGGTTTGATAGCAATCCCGTGAACTAACAATTGAGCTTCTGGTAACGTTTGAATAATATCGCTTGTGACGTCTTTTGCCCCTACTGAACTTCCACCAGAAATAATAACCACATCATATTCTAGATATAACTCATGTACCCTATCATGTAAAAGTTTATAGTCATCAATGCATATACCAACGTAATCAGCAAGATAGTTATTCTTCCTTAAAAAAGCTGTTACAGAATATCCATTTGTATCTCTAACCTGCCCCTGCTTTAATACCTTGGTGTTTGGATCTACTAATTCATCTCCCGTTGATAAAACAGCCACTGTAATAGATTCAATGATATTTACTAAAGTGATGCCCATAGCAGCTAAAATCCCTATATCCTGTGCTCTTAGTTTATGGCCTTTAGTAAATATAACTTGCTCCTGTTGTATATCCTCACCAGCTTTAATTACGTTTTCACCAGGTGATACTGCTTTGTAGATACTCAACATAGAATCAATATTTTCAGTATATTCTTGCATTACAACTGCGTCACTACCAGGGGGTAGCATGCCTCCAGTAGCAATTTTTTGGGCTTTGCCAAAATCTAACGGTTCCTTAGCTTCTTTTCCCATAAGTATTTCATTTGTAACCTCTAGAAAGCTTGGCATATTCTCTGAAGACCCAAATGTATCCTCCGCCTTAACTGCATATCCATCAACAGTAGAACGTGCAAAGCTTGGCATATCTTCAATTGAAATTATATCTTCCGCTAAAACAGCACCTAAAGCATTTTCTATTTTCACTGCTCTTGATTTATTTTTCTGTTTAATTATTGCCTTACATTCATTTACAACCTGACTAACAGGTTTTATACAAAACATTTTATTTCTCCTTTCAAAGAAGATGATTTTAAACCATTCATGTTTGTCCAATTACATTCATATAATCAAAAATAAATATTTTTTTAGACTAAAATTCTTAGTAAATGGATATTACTAGAATTTAGTACTATTATTTTTAAAAGGTGGGAGCATAAATTGAGTTACTCAATTAAAAAAAATGCACGTTTACTACATATTACAATAGCGGTTAGTTTAATACTTTCCTGCTTTGTAACTGTATCTTTTTTCACATATAAAACTTATGCTAATAACGTAGATGCCTTTGTAGAGAATGAATTAGCATTTAGTCCAATCAATATTAACACAATAGTATCATCTGCTACTTTAACAAATGATACTATAATAATTATATCTAATCCAGTTAGCCAGTTTGATCATAGTAATATGGATTTGCCAACTACTTATGACTCGTATATAGAAGAGGCTGCAAATAGGTATAATGTTAGTGTTGAACTAATTAAGTCAGTAATTAAGCATGAATCAAACTTTAATCCAAATGCAGTTTCTAGGGTTGGTGCTGAAGGTCTTATGCAGCTAATGCCGAATACAGCAAATGGACTTGGAGTGCAAAACTCCTTCGACCCTAAGGAAAACATAAATGGTGGAACAAGATATCTTAGGTACATGTTAGACCGATACGATGGAGACATAGTGCTCGCCCTTGCAGCATATAATGCTGGCCCAGGAAACGTAGATAAGTTTTCAGGTGTACCACCATTTCGTGAAACTGAGAATTATATAGACAAGGTTTTATCTACATATCATCAACTAAACTCAAGATACGTAAATCTCACTTACTAGTAAGTGAGGTTTTTTTATTTTAACATTTTTTTTTGTTAATCATATACTAATGTAATAAAAGTACTAAAGATTTCGAGGTGATACTTTTGCCTAATTGGTTATTGCTACAGCTAAGAAAAGCTTTTTACCAAAGAGATAAGTATCAAATAAAGATGTTAAACAAATGTTGGTTCCGCTATAAGTAGACGTCAAATCCTTGGTCCTCAACAACTTCTTTGATTTTATCGAGATTAACTACATTTTTGTTAAAGGTTATTTCAACTGTTTTGTTAGATAAATTTACTACTGCTGAATTAACACCTTCTAAAGACGTTAATGCAGACTCAATAGACATTTTGCAGTGACCACAGCTCATACCTTCGACCTTTATCGTGTTTGTATCCATACTATAACCTCCAACATAATAAATTATAAACCTTAAAATTCCTTAAGGTTTTTTGTTTTATATACATACTAAAATTTATATGTTACAATGTCAAACAAATTATGAAGATATTCTTATTGAATTACTCAAGATTTTTGATAGTATATAATTATGGATAATATGCCGACTATCAAAAGCAAATTAAGGACAAAATTATATTAAATTTATATGAGAGGTGAAGTAAATGACCCAGGAAAAAAAAATACTAGTAGTTGATGATGAGCCTAAGATTGTTGATATCATTACAATGTACCTTAAGAAAGATGGATTTTTAGTTCGGACAGCCTATAATGGCCGAGACGCATTAAAGGTTTTCCGCGAATGGAAGCCTTCACTGATTATTCTTGATCTAATGATGCCTGAAATGACAGGTGAACAAACTTGCGAAGCTATTAGAAAAGAATCCAACGTCCCAATTATAATGCTTACAGCTAAGAGCGATGAGAATGAACGTATTAAAGGTTTATCAATTGGAGCAGATGATTATCTTGTAAAACCATTTAGTCCAAGGGAGCTAGTAGTTAGAGTTCGAACTGTTTTGCGCCGTTTCCAACCTAATGAATTATTAGCGGACATCCTTTCTTTTAACGATGGCGAATTAGAAATTGATGCAACACGACACGAAGTTAAAATTAAAGGAAAAGTTGTAGATTTAACACCTAATGAGTTCAAATTACTCTTAGTGCTTGCGAAAAATCCACATCGTACGTTTAACAGAACTGAATTATTGGAAAAGGTTCAAGGATATAACTTTGAAGGCTATGACCGTACCATCGATGCTCATATTAAAAACTTACGCAAAAAAATTGAGGAAGATCAAAAAAATCCAAAATATGTAAAAACAGTTTATGGGATGGGTTATAAGTTTGATGGTAATTAAAACTTAAATAAAAAGGACAATTTTTCATGAAAGGTTTAGCACCAAAAATCACTTTGGCGTTTCTATTCGCTATAATTGTTACCCTATTGTTATACAGTTTGATTCTAAATCAATCTATTGACGATCAATTCAACGAGTACATCCAAGCTAACCTATTGGCTAATAATGAAAAAATAGCCAATGCATTAGGACAGGCTTATATGATGGATGGTCGTTGGACACCAACTACTGGGTTAGATATTTCTTCATTTGTTATATTAGATGGAATTAGCTTGCGTGTCCGCGATTTGAATAATTTTGTAGTATGGAATTCTATAAACATCCATCCAGATATAACAACATTATTTCTCTTGCAATCCGAACAAAGCACAACAACTGTTGCCTACCCAATATCAGTAAATAGAGACGTTGTAGGTTATGTTGATATCACTTATTTAGGAGATATTCCTTTAGGAGATATAGAAGAAGGCTTTAAAAGCTCAATAAACAAATCGTTAATTTCAACCGCAATTTTTGCAACAATTTTTGCTATTTTCCTAAGTGTTATTTTTTCAAGTGGAATAACATTACCACTTACAAAAATGACCAATATTGCAACTGAGCTTAGAAAAGGTGATTTAAGACAAAGAATGTCTGTAGGTACAAGTAACGATGAGATATCTGAGCTTGCTATTGCTATTAATCATCTAGCTGAAACGCTAGAAAAAGAAGAAAAATTAAGAAAAAATATTACAGCTGATATAGCACATGAATTAAGAACACCACTTATGACCCTACAAGGTCAGCTTGAGGCGATGATTGATGAGATTATTGATCCAACACCAGAAACTATCTCTAGCTGCCAAGAAGAGGTTATACGACTTAGCTCATTAATACAAGACCTTGAACAGTTAACTACAGCAGAAAGTGCTTCATTTGAATTAAATAAAGAAGTTTTATCATTGACAGATATTGCAAGAACTGTTGTAGATTCATTTGAAACACAAGCCAAGCAAAAAGACATGTCCCTTTCTTTCTATGCAAGTAAGAAATCTTATATTGATGCTGATAAAGGAAAGCTTACTCAGATATTAATTAACTTAGTATCAAATGCCATAAAATATAGCAGACCAAAGGATAAAGTAACAGTAAAAATTTCACAGTCTGATGGTATTGTGCAACTTAAAGTAAGTGATACTGGGTTGGGAATATCTGAAGATGATTTGCCTTATATATTTGAGCGTTTTTATCGTGGAGATAAATCTCGGAACAGAGACACTGGAGGATCTGGAATAGGATTAGCGATTGTTAAGAGCTTAGTTGAAGCGCATAATTGGCAAATAAGTGTTGAGAGCGCCCTGCAAAAAGGAACGACATTTACACTTAAAATGCCAGCTTACAAAATTTATAATCAAAATGCATAATATATATACAAAAACCATGGTTTTTCTTATCAGAAAATACCATGGTTTTTTTGAGCTATGTCTAAATTACTTTTTTCCTTCTTCAATCAGCTGTAATTGTTCGCTAATTACATCTAATTCTTTAGCAATATCAGATTGTCTTTTGCCTAAAGATAATGTGTATAAGAAAATTAAAACCCAAGTGATTGTGTATGCTGCAAATAAGTAAGTCATAATAACACTCCTTTACATCACATTTTTTATTTTGTCTTTAATGTCGTCAAGCTTGTAACGGGCATGCCCTATTGCTATCCCCTTCTTCAGTAGATAGAAATATAAAATCATAAAGGTTATAACAGTTATAATCAATGTCAAGAGCATAGTATCTGAAATTCCGCCACCAGTTTGATCCGCCCCTTCACCAAAGACTACTGGATGTAGTTCAGTGTTCCACCAACGAATTGACATAAATACTATCGGTACATTAATAAATCCAATTATACCAAAAACTGATGACAAACGTGCCTTCTTCTCCCACTCCATATCAGAAACACGTATCATTATATATGCAATATACATAAACCATAAAATCAATGTTGTTGTTAACCTAGGCTCCCAAGTCCACCAGGCATTCCAAGATGACTTACCCCAAATCGGCCCTGTTATAAGAACAATAGTTGTAAATAACACGCCAATTTCTGCTGAAGCCATCGCTATAACATCATAATTACGATTTCTAGTCATAAGAAACAATATACTTACAATAAAAACAATAAAAAATGCAAAAAAAGCAATCCAAGCTGTACCTACATGGAAATAAAATATTTTTTGAACAATCCCTAGTCGAACATCAGGTGGAGCTATAATGAATATAAAGAACATAGATACCGTAACTGCTAAAAAAGTAATCCAACCTAGATACTTATGAAAACTTCCTAATGTGTAATTAGTGTTCAAGATTACACCTCCATCACATAATCAAATAACATATAAGGCACTACAAGAAAAACAATGTCAAATACTAGAATCAAATATACCCATTGGCTAATTTCCGCAAAGCTTGCCCCTTGGAAGATTAAGCTCGTACTTTCTACACCAGCAATAATTAATGGGACGGAAATTGGAAATAAGATAATTGGTAGCAACATATCACTCATGCGAGAATTAGAAGCCAATGCAGCTAAAAACGTACCAACTGCAATAAATCCAACCATCCCGATAAGTAATACAAAAATCAACAAAGGTATACTACCTTGAAATGGGTAGTCAAAAAATATAAAAAACCCTGGTACAATAATCATCTGTGTTAATAGTACAAATAAAAAGTTTCCTGTAAATTTGCCTAGAAAAATAAACGTACGGTCGCTAGGTAATAATAGTAACCCCTGCATGCAATCATTACTTTTTTCTAATAAAAATGATCTGTTTAGACCTAGTATGGAAGAGAACACCAACGCTACCCAAATCATTCCTGGTAATACATGCTCTAGCACACCGAAGGTTAATTCAAATGCAAAACTAAAAATAACAATAACTAATCCACTAAAAATAAGCATTGCACTAGTCATTTGCTTTGTCTTGTACTCCATAACTATATCTTTCCAGATAATTGCCTTTAACACACTAAACACGTCGCTCTTCACTCCCAACCAGCTTCAGATAAATCTTTCGGAACTCTTCTGATTTTATACCTGTTGTATCTGCGTCATAAACTATCCGACCTTTAGCTATAACTAACAGCCTATTACTTAAAGCTAAAGCATCTTCATAGTTGTGGGTTATCATAAATAAAGTACGATTATCTTTATGTAGCGACTCTAGTACCTCATTTAAGATTTGAATTGCGTGTTGATCTAGTCCAGTGTATGGTTCATCTAAGAATAATATAGCTGGGTTGTGAAGAATTGCTCGGGCTATCGCTAGTCTCTGTTGCATACCACGTGAATAAGTACGTACAGCATCATAAGTATACATTTGAAGCCCCACGTATCTCAGTACCTCTTTTATACGTTTTTCTATATTACTTACTTGATATGCTTGACCATAAAACCGTAAATTTTCTAGTGCAGATAAATTATCGTAAAGAAAAGTGTGATGACTAATTACTCCAATCTCTTTACGTAAATCAGAGCTTAAGCTACTAGCTTGTTTTCCATTTATGAATATTTTACCTTTAGTTGGTTGTGTCGCTAATGACAGTAACTTAAACAAGGTGCTTTTCCCAGCACCATTTGGACCTAAAACAGTTACGAATTCTCCCTGTTTTACCTCAAATGATACTGGGCTTATAATATTTTTCCCACCTATAGATTTCTCTATATTCTCTACTACTAACATGTAGCTCCTCCTAAGGTGTTACTCGGTAAACTCCTTAATTTTCAACTTTACATTTATAAGCTTTTTCTTAAATATGTCTTTTCGCTTAGTAAACTCTTCTTCATCAATTTCATTGTTGTCTAACTTTATTTGTAGCTCTGCTAGTTTTTTCTTTAGAACAGCTTCTTCTTTATATAATCTAATGAAAATATCATCGTCTTGACTCTTCTTTTGTTCTTTAAGCTTTTTATCATCTACATGCCATCTGTAGAAATAGTTACCAATTGCAAAGCCAATGATAATTACTACGATTAATGTAAACAGATGAGGCTCCATAGCAGCAAATGGTGACCCTTCCCAAAATCTAATATGACCTGGATTATGGAATCCATCATATCCCTGATCAATTCGATCATTAGTAACTATAGATTGGTTAGACTGTCTCTTAATTAATGTAGCCTCTACTACTTGTCCAGCTTCTACTGAAGAAATAGTGTAGAAATTATAGGTTCTCTGTTCTATACTCATTGCACCAGCATCTGTTAAATGTGGAGAGTCAATCACAAAGCCAGCATTTGCTGGAACATAGATATTTAGTGTCTTGATTGGATAATCTCTAATAATTGAAAAATCCATTTCCTCAGAATCTATGCTTAAAAAGTAGTTTATTGCAAAATCCATACTTCTCTCTGCAGGTATTTCATAATCTACTACGACTTCATTATCTACAACAGCATGTGGTAATTCTGTTCCTTGCATCCCCACAGTAAGATGGATTACATGCTCAGGTATCGCAATTCTAATAGCAGGATTTTCAATATTTGATATGATATCTTCATTTGAAGTATTTTTAAGCGCGACCATATCCATTACAGAGATGATATTATCACCTTGACGTTCTAACACTAGGTGCTCAATTTCGATTGTTAGCTGTTGTTCATTTGCAATAACTGAGCTAGACATTGAAAACAAGAGAACAAAGGTTATCAACAATGAAAATATCTTATTTCTTTTATTCATTTTATTTGCCCCTTTTTGCAAGTTCTTCTTTTATTTCTTGTTCAAGCTCTTTTTCAATCTCTTGTTCAATCTCTTGTTCTAATTCTTTATTAACTTCATATGAGTCTGTTTCTAATTCTTCAATTTTCAAAAGCCTTTTCGCTTCTTCTTCATAGCCTCTTTTTAACTCTATATAATCTTCTTCTGATATTTTTTGTGTTTTATAGTCAAATTCTATCTCATTTAAAGTTGAAAATACTGCTTCTTTTTCATCTCGTTCTTCAACATCTTCTGTAAAATCGTCTTGGTGTGTTCTTAATGGCTTAACAATCCAGTAAAAACTAAGCATCAATAATACACCAGAACCAATCAAAACAATACTCAATTCCATTTCTACACATCCTTAATGAGTGAATTTGTTATTTGTCTAATCTTTATATCGAGGTACATAGTTACCATACCTACCAGGCCATAGAGCGATAATTGTGCCCAACACCACAATGTAACCACCATACCATATCCATGCTACCAGTGGATTCACTGTCACTTTAATGGTTGCAGATTCGTCACGTTCCCATCCACTTAATACGACATATAAATCTTCGATAATAGTTGAATGTAAGGCAACTTCGGTACGAGGTTGTGGCCAAGTCGGATAGAAAATCTTTTCAGGTTGTATTTGCATTAAATACTCTCCGCCTTTGTAGACCGTTAAATCTGCATAAACTACATCGTTAGCACCCTCACGAACTTGATTTAAGCCCTCATAGGTTAATACGTAGTCTTTAATTATGATACTTTCACCAACTTGAACCGTCTTAAGCTCTTCTACATCATAAATATTAGAAGCTACAATACCTATAGCCATTAAAATGATACCAATATGGATAATATAACCTCCATACCTTCTTCTAGCCCTTGAGATTAGTCGATAAAACGCTACTACTACATTTTCATTAGTCATCTGCATACGAACTCTAGTACCACGAACAAACTCAATAATGTGTACTAGGAAAACGAATGCAATTACAGCCGCAGAAAGTAATGCCCAACCGTTTTGTATTCCGTATGCGAACAAACCTGCCGCTACTACTATACCAAACAATCCAGGTATTAAGAAATTATCTCTTAAGTTTTTAAGAGTCGACTTCTGCCAAGCAATTAATGGACACACACCCATTACAAATATCATCGCCAAAAGTAATGGCCCATTGACGCGATCGAAGAAAGGTATACCGACAGTTACCCTAACACCTTGAACTGCTTCCGAAATTACTGGAAACATCGTTCCCCAGAAAGTAGCGAATGTAACACCAACTAACAGTAAGTTGTTAACTAGGAAGCTGCTTTCCTTAGATAGTAGTGATTTGAATTGTCCACCTTCTTGTAACACTTTAAGGTTGTTAATTAAGAAGAAGATTGCTAGTAACATCATAAACGTTAAGAATAATAAGAAGTATGAACCAATATTAGAATCTGCAAATGCATGTACAGATGTTAATACACCACTTCTTACCAAGAATGTACCGAATAGCGTTAATCCATAAGTAAGAATAATTAATACCATATTCCAGACCTTTAGCATGTTTTTACGCTCTTGAATCATTATTGAGTGTAAAAACGCTGTTGCAGTAAGCCAAGGCATAAATGAAGCATTCTCTACAGGGTCCCAGGCCCAATATCCGCCCCATCCTAATTCAACATAAGCCCACTGACCACCATATAAGTTACCTAATGTTAAGAATAACCAAGCGATAACAGTCCACTTTCTCGTCATCTTAATCCAAAAATCATCAACTTGTTTAGTAATTAACGCAGCCATACCAAAAGCAAAAGGTACAACAAAACCTACGTATCCAATATATAATGTTACAGGGTGGAATATCATCCCTGGGTGCTGAAGCATTGGGTTCAAGCCCGTTCCTTCTGTAATTGTTGGATCAGGATTTAGAGCAAATGGATTTGCTGCAAAACATAAAACAAAGAAGAAAAAGATTTGATTTAGTAAAAATATAATACCAACATAAGGAAGCAATTTGCTTCCTAATAATTTTCTTGAAAAAATTACGACAAAAGAGAAAATAGATAATACCCAAGCCCAAAGCATCAATGAGCCAGAGTTCCCAGCCCAAAAAGCAGATATTTTATAAAGCAAAGGTAAATCAGTACTTGTATACCTATAAACATTTAAAACCCTAAAATCACTAGTAACCAAAACATATATTAATACAGCAGCAGCAACAGTGCTTAGTAAAGCAATCGATTTAATTGCCCCTTTTGCACTGTTTATTAATTTGTAATCATCGTTACGAACACCATATAGAAAAGCTCCAAGTCCGTATATTGATAAAGCTAATGAAATTAGAATTGCTATATACCCTAGTTGTGATATCATCTAAAACTTACCCTCCTATAATAAATCAAAATTACCACCATTAAGCATACAATTAGTAGCTACGCTCATAATCATCCGGATGTGTTCCACCTTCTTCTTCATACTTCGATGGGCAACGAGTACTTAATCTATCTGCTACAAATACTTGCTCATCTACTAAGTATTTACCATCTAAAATTACAATTACATCATCATCAAAATTATCTGGTCTAATTCCACGATGTCTTACATCCATTACAGCCCCTTCATGTTCTACCTGGAATCTTAAAGTAGTCTCTTGAGGGTTCCAATTCACACTACCTCTAACTAAGCTTCCAGATACTTTTATGAATCTGTCTTCAAACCTTTCAGGTTCAGCAATAATATCACCAACTGTAACCTCAACACCTGTAGCTCCAGGAGTCGCAAATATTAACAACGCCAGTACTGCACCAATAATAATCAAAGAACCAATCATTACTTTTTTGTTCATAAACCATTCCCCCTAATCAATAAAATATATTATTTATTGCTATGTTCTTCTTCATCTAAAAGTGACTTATATGTGTCCTCGTTAATTTTTCCTTGTATTAAAAGCCTTCTTAAATCTGCCTTCCTTAATTGAACTTCATCATATTCTTGCTCTTCTAAATCCCTCCCGCTATTAACATAATTGTTATTGCGTATTTTACTATTTGAAGATAATGTTATGACTGCAAATCCTATTATCAATAATATTAATCCAAAGATAATAATACCTATGAAGTCATAGTTTATCGAGGAATAGAAAAAATCATTGTTTGATATTTCCCTTGTTTGGTTTATTACATCATATCCTACACCTGCATACTGTACATATAGCTCTATGGCTGTTTTATAATCAAGAATCGAATAACTGTATGAGTATACGTTTATACCGTTATTTATAAGAAAATAATTATGAGGTTGTGGTAAAAGTTTTTCCTCAGTAACATATTGTGGTAAATACACATCAATATTTAATTGCTCTACATTAAAACCAGGTGTATAGATAAATATAAATTCATTCTTATTAGAGTCACTATCAAAAAAAGGATTATAATGATACTCTACTGTGAAAGAGTATTTTTCTCCTGGTTTTATCGAGTTTGAAGGCTGCCAGCGAACATAATTCTCAACAACTTCGTAAACTGTAGATATCTTCCCTTTCTGAGTTTCACTAACCGTGCCCATAGTGAATTGTGAATTATGAGTAGGAACAGGAATGTAAATATAATCATTAAAATCCGAAGTGGAATTATTTATCAAATCACCAGATATATTCACTAAGAGATTAGGCTTGTTTTTATCCCAGTTTCTTGGCTTCTCAATTTCAGGAAGCAATTGAATGTACAAGCTCTCGACTTTTAATTCATAATTAAATTTATTATAGTTTAATTCATTCTGACTTAAAAACTGAAGAGCTTGAGATGACTTAGGAAATGCCAACGATAACGTAACAATTAAGTACATTATTAAAATGCACTTGATATAATTTAAGCGCATGTCATCCTTTTCTCCTTCCAGCTTTGTTACTAATATTATATTATTTACTATAGGTTATACATGAAATGTGAAAAAGTTGTGAAGATATGTGAAGTGTCACAAAGGTGACACACTTTTAACAACATGTTAGTTATTCATTTTTCAATAGTTTTTTAGTACAATAGATAATAAATAAATCTAACAGTTTTGGGGTGTATTACATGAGGTATTATCGAGGTGCTTTTGGCGGCTCTATATCAATGGAGCATATGAAAAAATATTCACCTGTAACTTTGGTTCTAATTGGTATCAACGTAGTTATATTTATAATAAGCATGATTTTAGGCATTCATCGTGATTCAATTTTATTTGGAGGTATGGCCCCTATAAATTACATAGTTAATACGAATGAATATTGGCGTTTCCTCACTTCTATGTTTATCCATAGCAACATCATGCACATAGCTTTTAATATGGTCATCCTTATGCATGCTGGTGCCTATTACGAACAGAAGAATGGCTCAAAAAGCTTTTTGAAATTCTATATAATGACAGGACTCTTTGTTTCACTAAGCTCTGGGCTTTTTGTAAGTGGCTTATCAGTTGGTGCTTCAGGGGCTATATTCGCTCTATTAGGATATATCTTGTATTATGACCTCGAAGCCAGAAAAAGGGGTATCATTAATCAAAGCATGATTCTTCCATTAGTAATCCTTAATATTATTATTACAGTATTGGTGCCACAAATAAGTACAGTGGGACACTTATCTGGATTACTTATTGGTTATTTAATTCCGATGTTTATTAATAATAAAACTCGTGGCATTTCCCATTAATCCACGAGTTTTTAGTATTATTTTAAAGTGGATAGATTGTTTTTCCATTATTAGAATATCCGTTTAATACTCCAAAATCTAGCATTGTCTTTCTTGATAATTGTCTTTCTAAGAACCCTTTTGCTATTTGTGGTAATAAAATGTAGGACAACAAATCTTCTGGTTTTAGCAGTAGTTCCGCTACTTCTTGCCTTGCTGTATCTAATTGCGGCTCGATTAAATCTGCTGGTCTTACATCTATTGGCTCTTCGTCACCAATTATTTTCTTTTGCACGTCCACATTTATATTCCCAGGCGGGCGACCGTATAAACCCTTCATATAGTTTTTCACTTCATTGGTAACTGCTTTATAACGTTCTCCATTTAAAACATTAAGAACAGCCTGTGTACCAACTATTTGGCTTGAAGGGGTTACTAATGGAGGGTAACCAAAATCTTCACGCACCCTTGGAACTTCCTCTAAAACATCAGGTAGACGATTAAGGGCATTTTGTTGCGAAAGTTGTGAAATGAAATTCGAAATCATCCCACCTGGTATTTGATACATTAACACATTAACATCAACAGTACTGTCACTAATATCAAATTCCTTATAGTCTTTACGTATCTCCTTAAAGTATTTGGCCAAAGGAGAAATCTTAACTAAATCTAGTCCTGTATCATACTCAGTATCCTGGAGTGCAGCAATCATAGTCTCTGTAGCTGGCTGCGAAGAACCTAATGCTAAGGTTGATGTCGCTGTGTCGAACACATCTAGACCAGCTTCAACAGCCTTTAGATATACCATTGAAGCCATCCCACTAGTATAATGGCAATGAAATTGCACTGGTAACCCGATTTTCTCCTTAAGTTCACGAACTAATTGGTAAGCTGCATTAGGACTAATTATACCTGCCATGTCTTTAATACATATTGAATCAGCACCTAGTTGACGAAACTCTTCAGCTTTATTTAAATAATAATTCATATCATGTAAATCACTAATTGTATAGGATAGCGCTAACTGAATGTGGGCCCCCTCTTGTTTAGCTACCTTACATGCTCTTTCCATATTTCTTGTGTCATTCAAAGCATCAAATATTCGCAATATGTCTATACCATTAGAAACTGAACGTTTAATAAATTCATCTACAACATCATCTGCATAATGCTTGTACCCCACTAAGTTCTGGCCACGTAACAGCATTTGTAATGGAGTATTTTTAAATTTAGCTTTTAATGCCCGTAGTCTAACCCATGGGTCCTCCTCAAGAAAACGCATACATGTATCGAAGGTAGCCCCACCCCATACTTCAACAGAATGGTAGCCTATTTCATCCATTTGTTCAGCTACTGGCAGCATATGCTCTAGCTTCATTCTAGTTGCTAATAATGATTGATGGGCATCACGCAAAGTTGTATCTGTAATTCCAATTCGATGTTTTTTCTTCACTCTTACACAACCTTTCATTTATCCATATAAGGCTAGTAAAATCCCCGCTGCAACAGCAGACCCTATTACACCAGCTACATTAGGTCCCATTGCGTGCATCAATAAAAAGTTCTGTGGATTTTCTTTTTGTCCAACAACTTGCACCACGCGGGCAGCCATAGGCACTGCCGATACTCCAGCTGCTCCTATTAATGGATTTATTTCCCCTTTAGTCCACCAACACATAATTTTTCCAAAGATAACACCAGAAGCAGTCCCAAGTGAAAAAGCGACCAGTCCAAGTGCTATAATACTCAATGTATCAACGGTTAAGAAGTGTTTAGCAGAAGCAGTAGCTCCTACACTTAAACCTAAAAAAATAGTAACAATATTAATCAATGAATTTTGAGCTGTTTCCGTTAATCTGTCAACAACACCTGATTCTCGCATCAAATTTCCTAGCATTAGCATGCCAAGCAAAGGCAAAGTAGCTGGCAGCAATATCCCTACAACGATTGTAACCATAATCGGAAAGATAATCTTAGTGCGCTTAGATACAGGTTTAAGTTGAATCATTTGTATTTGTCTTTCTTTTTTAGTAGTTAATAATTTCATTATTGGGGGTTGGATAATTGGCACTAGCGCCATATACGAATAAGCTGCTATCGCTATTGCCCCTAACATTTCAGGCGCTAATAATGCTGTAAGAAAAATAGCTGTTGGGCCGTCAGCCCCACCTATAATCGCTATTGAAGAGGCCTCTTGCTCATTAAATCCTAACAGCATAGCAAATACAAAAGCACCCATTATTCCAAATTGCGCCGCTGCACCTAATAGAATCGTTTTGGGGTTAGCTAACATCGGCCCAAAATCTATCATCGCACCAATACCAAGAAATATTAACGGTGGGAAAATAACCAGTGCTATGCCTTGATAAAAAAAGTGTAATAAACCACCTGGCTCCATTAAATATTGACCACCAGGGATATTTACGAGTAACGCTCCAAATGCGATTGGCAGTAACAACAGTGGTTCGTATTTCTTAACAATTGCTAGATAAATTAGTACTAAGCAAATAATAATCATAACAATACTACCTAGTGTTATTTGCGGTATGCCTGAGTTAGTATATAGCGTATACAGTCCAGTTATATCCATAACAACACCTACACATCTTCACTGTCGATAGTTAACAAGGTTTGTCCTGAGTTTACATTAGCACCTGTACTTACAAAGACGTTACTAACTGTACCTGCTGTTGCTGCTTGAACCTCTGTTTCCATCTTCATTGCTTCTAAAACAACTACTGTCTGCCCAGCCTTTATTTGACTACCAACCTTCACTTCAACTCTCAAAATCGTACCAGTGACTGGTGCTTTAACTTCTACACCTGTACTTGTACTCCCTGAAGCTGGAGCAGATGTTGACTCTGGTGCTGATGTTTTTTCCTGATTTTGCACACTACTTATATTTGGCACTGTTGCCTTTACAGGGACATTCACTGCTGCATTTGCTATACCTGCATTGCTTAACGTGTCCTCTTTATGGTTATGTAGAATTTCTTCCACTTCTACTTCATAGGTTTTTCCTTCTACAGTTACTCGAAATTTTTTCATTAGCACTCCCCTTTCTTTATCAACGATTTTGTTCAATATTGCTTAAATAATACCAACCTTTTATCCTTTTCTCACTCTTTACATTACGTATTGACCGAATACGTACATTTGGGCCTAAATATGTACATATAGCTGCTGTGATAACTGCAATATGATGATTATTACTACCGTTACTCAGATTCGAAGCTGAGTTTATTGGTGTTTTTGTTGCTATTGTTTCTGTTATTTCTGACTCAGCAGCTAATGATTTTTCATTGGTTTTGTTAGCCAAAGCATTTAACAGCTTAATAAGTAATATAATTGTCGTTAATACTATGAAAACCGTGACAATCCCTAACAAAGCAACTACTAATGCATCTAATAATATTTCCATTATTTCACCGCCTACATTGGCATGACACTATGTTTTTTGCTAATACCTGCGACCCTTTTACCAGCAAATAAACATAGGGCATTACTAATATGAATAGATGTACTAGTTGGTTCAATAACTTTATCAATATATCCTTTTCTATACGCCTCATGAGGTGAAGTAAATTCATCCTTATGTAGCTCCAATGCTTGCTCACGGAAAGCTACAGAATCGTCTTCTAAGCTAAATCTGTTATGATACATCAATTGAATCATCGCATTTATATTTGTTGGAGCTATTTGTGAATTGGGCCAAGCATAAACCAAGTCTGCTCCGTTCCACTTACTACCCATACATATAAATGCCCCACCATACGCTTTGCCAACTATAATAGTAATTTTAGGGACAGTTGCATCAGCATAAGCTTGAAATAGTTTCGCAGCTTGACGGGCAATACCACCTAACTCCTGATCAATTCCAGGTAAAAAACCCTGAGAGTTTACAAAAGTAATGATTGGTATATTAAAGGCATTACAAACTCCAATAAACCTACTTGCCTTTGATAGTCCTTCTGACTCCATACAACCAGCTTTATAATTTGATTGATTAGCAATTATCCCTACAGGCTGTCCATCGACTCTACCAAAGCTAGTAATAATGCTTTTTCCATAATTCCTTTGAACAGGTAACAAAGTCCCTCCATCAACTATTGTCGAAAGCAGCTGCTCCATATCATAATCAAAGCTATTTACTTTAGAACTATCAAACTCAAGCTTATCCAATGACTCATATTGCTCAGTTTCATCGATATTATTACTAGGTAAATATTCTAATACTTTCTTAATTGCAATAAGACATTGTTGTCCATCTTCTGTTACCATATGTGCTGTTGCATTCACTTGTTCTAACACATCTGCATTCGCCATGCTGGTTAGTTCAAAGTTCTCACCAGAGACAATTTTAGTTACCTCTGGAGTATTTATGTAGCTTAAAGAACTTCCTCTTACTGCGATTACACAATCCATAAGCGCTGGAATTAAAGATGCAGTTCCAACACTTTGCCCGATAAGGCCTAGGATTCTCGGTACTATGCCTGAAGCCTGTGCTAAACTTTGTAAAATTTGTCCATATCCACTGAACACATCTTGACCTTCCTCAGCGATGGCACCTAAAGAATCCCATAGACCAATAATTGGCGTACCTGCTTTAATAGCCATGTTTACCGTATTAGCTATTATCCTACCTTCTGTTTGACCAATTCCACCAGACACTACAAATATACAAACTGGCTTGCCTGAAATAGTTGCAAATCCTGAATCAACATTCATTGAATTCCCAGTTGAATTGAATGTTTCAAAATCTGCTAAATGTAAAATCATATCATTCAACAATTGATTACTCATGGCACCTCCCCTTATCCTATAAAGATTCAAAAAGCGTCTTTTAAAAAAAGCCTTTTGTTGTTTTTGTTTATTTTGTTCTTTTTGGTAGTATACATCATACGATGTGCCATATGGAATGCATAAATAAAAAATAATCATAAATAACTATTTCAGTGTAGTTATTTATGATTATTTCATTGGCGATGTTTTTGTTATTTCTAATGCTAATTTACATTTCTATAATTTCGAACTCCATATCTAGTAAATTTATTGTTAGCATTTTATTGTTTAAGATATTTTGTTTGTTTAAAAGTACTTTACAAGCCTCTGCAACCTGGATACTAGCAACCGTTGCTGGAGTAAATGCTGGGTTACCTAATGCAGCTTCAATGCCCTTAGCCGCCTGCGCGCCTTTATACCATTTTTGGAGCGTCTTATCTCCTGGTAATGACGTAGTTATTTGGCCATACCAGCCAGCTATAGCACCATGTACCATAGGAATGTTCAGCTCACTCGTTACATCAACTAGTTTTAATCTGGTACTAATACAATCCAAAGCATCAAATACCAAATCGACACCCCGCAACAGTTCCACACCATTTAACATATCAAATGCTATATCATGTGCTTTGGCATCACATATAGGATTAATCTCATTTACCCTAGCTTTAGCTACTTCTGTTTTTGAAATGCCTAGATTATCTATCTTAGCAAGTAACTGACGATTTAAATTGTGTTCTTCAAAAACATCCGCATCTATAAGCTCTATCGAACCTATACCAAGCCTTGCAACTTCTTCTATTATATAACCACCTAAGCCCCCGCACCCAACGACGGCTACTTTTTTGTTAAATAAAGCGAGCTGCTCAGATATAGCCAGTGTATTACGATTTCTCTGATATCTAGCAGGAATTATATCGTTTTCTAATGCTATTTTTTCAACTTCTCTAAGTGTAAAATTATAGTCTTTACTAAGATTAGTCTGTAGCTCCCAAGACATTATCTTACCTTTTGAGTCTGTTATTGAAGATGTCTTTAATTTATTAATCAATTCATGCATATTCATTCTTAACCACCACCTACTGGTGGAAATAATGCTAATACGTCACCATCGGAAAGCATATGCTCTAAAGCTACATCTTGACCATTAACAAGCACAATAGCTAATTCCTCTCTGTCGATACCCAATTTTTCAACTATATTAAGTACAGTAACTGCTTCAGCAAACTCTTGTATATCGACTTTAAACCTTTGGTTACGCAATGTTGCGAATAATTTAATCGTTACCTTCAAAGCTATCCCTCGTTTCCTATTGGTAAATTAATTACGATAGATGCAATTAATTAAGATTTTACGGACAATGAATAAATCCACGAGCCCATAAACAGTGCCCACACGACGGCACTCCACCATCACAATCTACCTCAGATGTTACTGTAATATCACAACCATCAAAAAGGTCACAGTCGTGACAAGATGGAAATAAATTATTTATTACCCTATATCGGAATTTAAGGTATTGAGGTTTGTTCCATATATCTATTAACTCATTTTCACTACTTATCTGACCAAAATCATAAGGCATAATATCTTTTTCTCTATGTTGATTATATTCTTTACACCCGTGTAAAAAACGATAACAGGGCGCTACTTTTCCCTGGTAGCTTACAACAGCACTGTGATTATTAACAAATCTACACTTACGTTCCGTATTAATTTCACTCTTAGGCAGGGCAATTTCCAATCCGTGTAATAAAGCTAAGTTTCGAGCCTTGTCTAATGATTTCTGAAGGTCTGCTTCTAACATAGGTTCATATAATACTTCATTAACCTGCTGTGGAGATGTAGGAAGCAAATGACTTATTATTATTTTTTTCACATTACACTTATTTGCTAAATCTACTAAATTATACAGTTGATTTTTGTTTTTCTTTTGCCAGACGAATTCCCACCACCAAAGGATTTCTGTGTTTTCTCTAAATGCTTCTCCAAGTGCAAGCAACTTATTGACAACTATTTCCGACTTTTCCCCACGTACTTCCGTCTGAGTTTCTTGATCTACTCCATCTACGGAAACAATCACCTTCTTGACACCTAGCTGTGCTAATTTCTTTACAATTTCAGAAGTTAATAGAATTCCATTTGTAGTTAGTGCTATAGGTATATTAGGCAGTCTATCGTTTAGTAATTTTAAGAACTCCCAAAATTTAGCATGATACATTGGTTCCCCTAGTCCACCTAAAATAACCTCTTCGACATCTATATTCGTAGCAATTTGATTGACTAATGTGTTAAATAGTTGTTCATTCATCTCCCCAATGGTTCCATGCCAGCTATTGCGATAGCACATTTCACAGGCTAAATTGCAATCATTTGTTAATTCAATATATACTTTTTTAATTATATTGTTAGGCTTGAATACAATATCGTACTCAGCAAATGATGATACTATAGTCACTAATCCACCCCCTTACGGATACTTAGAATTAAAGAGGACTTTAGCAAGCCCTCTTTAAGTTATTTTTGTTATTTGTTAAATTTTCAAACTTTGTTTTTTCTCGTCTGTCGGTACTCCATCATCGTCCCATCCACGGGCTTTGTAGTATAGTGGAAGCATTTCTTCTAATCTACTAATTGAACCTTGAGATGGCCCACTTGGGATTTCCTCTTTCATTAACCTCTTAGGTAAAACATCATCCTTAGCTGTATAGCCTTCTTGCAAATTAAAGAGTCTTTCAACATTCCATGCTCGGTCGCCACATGCTAATATATCTTCAACTGTAAAGTCTTTTCCCGTAGCTGCATTATGTAAATCAACATAATCTTGGGCTGTTAAAGCGAATGACGTAAATAAACATAAGCCCATGCTATCAACTACTGCCGTTAGGTCTTGGAATACTTTAGCCCACTCAGCCTTGCCTTCAATAGAATTTCTATCAAGCTTCTCAGGAATCCCTAAGATTTCAGGAGAAACTAAATATCCACGTACATGACATCCACCACGATTTGAAGTAGCATAGTTCAAGCCGATTCCCTGTATTCCGCGTGGGTCATATGCAGGTAATTCTTGTTTTTTTACAGTCATAGATAACTCAGGATAACCGTATTCTTCACACATTTTAGCAGAACCCATAGCTAATTTTGTACCTAGACCTTCGCCTAACCCCATTTTTTTGGTCCATTCAATGATTGCCTCAGTGCTTCCCCAGGCAAGCTCTGGCCCATCCACTTCATCTGCTTTAATCGCACCACGTTGATATAGCTCCATTGCTGCTGCTATCGTAGCTCCAGCTGAAATCGTGTCTAAACCCATTTCATTACACATTTTGTTAGCTTTAATTACTGCTTTTAAATCTGAAACACCACAGTTTGCTCCGTAAGCCCAAACTGTCTCATACTCTGGTCCTCCACCCTCTTGATCATCTACCCTACAGTAACGACCACAGGCAATTGGACAACGGAAGCATGGGTCTTTTCGCTCCAGATATTTTTCCGCTAATTCTTCACCAGAAGTCTGGTCAGCTTCGTCAAAATAAGCTTCTTGGAAGTTTTTTGTTGGTAACGACCCACTTTCATTGATGATATTTACAAGTATTGCTGTCCCATAAGCAGGTAGCCCTTGACCTGTAACTCCGTTTTCACGAATTTTCTTCATTATGCCGCTAATAACTTCTTTATATTTGTCTGGATTGGCTACTTCAAATTTATTCGTCCCTCTTACTACAATAGCCTTTAAAAGCTTAGAACCCATTACCGCTCCAACGCCCGTTCTTCCAGCTGCTCTATCTTTCTCATTCATTACAGCTGCGATTAATGAAAGCTTCTCACCAGCAGGACCTATCGTTAATACTCTCGCTTTAGGCTCGCCAACTTCTTCAATAAGATCATCTGTTACTTCGCCAACCCACTTACCCCAGTGCTTGTCTGCTGGACGAATTTCAACCTGATCATTATTTATATATAAATACACTGGTTTATCTGCTTTTCCTTCAATAATAACCATATCATAGCCTGCGAATTTCAACTCAGCTCCCCAAAATCCACCAGAATTTGAGGATGCAATGGTGTTATTTAGTGGTGATTTTGTTACAACCATATAACGTCCAGCCGTGGGTGCCGAGGTGCCAGTCAATAAACCTGTAGCAAAAATAATTTTATTTTCCGCTCCTAACGGATCAGCACCTGCAGGTACTTCATCAGCTATTATTTTTCCAGCTAATCCTCGCCCGCCAATAAATAATTCTGTCTGATTTAAGTCTAGTTGTTCTACTGATGTTGTCATATTGCTTAGATTAATCCGTAATACCTTACCTTGATAACCACTCATTTTAACAGCCTCCCATTATTTTTGTTTATATATACTAATAATACTTAAGGCTCTGAGGTGTATATCTAGTTGTTATTATATATTATACTTGTCTTACAATTAACATGATAGAAGAATCTTGATTTTTTTTACAATTTTACATCTTTCCTTCTAATTCTTTAATCTATTTTCATACCCAGGCTTACCTAAGAGCGCGAACATATTCTTTTTATATTCTTCAACTCCTGGTTGATCAAACGGGTTAACCCCCAGCAGGTAGCCGCTCATTGCACAGGACTTCATGAAGAAATAAATTAAGTAGCCAACGTGATATGCCGTTAATGCTGGAATTGTTACTTTAAGATTAGGAACATTTCCGGCAGTGTGTGCTAATGTCGTTCCTTCTAAAACCTTTTGATTGATATAGGACATTGGTTGACCTGCTAAGTAGTTTAGTTCATCTAAATCATGTTCGTTTATATTTACAATAATGTCATGTCTTGGTTTTTCAACATATAATGCAGTTTCAAACAAGTGTCGATGTCCATCTTGGATATACTGTCCAAGGGAATGTAAGTCTGTAGAAAACCCTACCGATGCAGGAAATATTCCTTTTCCATCCTTACCTTCACTCTCACCAAATAACTGCTTCCACCACTCAGCAAAGTAATTAAGATTAGGCTCATAGTAGGCTAATAACTCAATACTTTTACCTCGTTTATTGAGAATGTTACGTAGTACGGCATATTGGTAACTGTCATTTTCTAATAGAGTAGGATTTCTTAAATCCTTAGTTGCCACAACGGCACCATCTATAAGCTCTTGAATATTTATTCCAGCAACAGATATTGGCAATAATCCAACTGCTGTTAAAACTGAATATCTTCCACCAACGTCATCTGGAACTACAAATGTTTCATAGTTTTCCTTTAGCGCTAATGTTTTTAAAGCACCTTTTTCTTTATCTGTAGTTACAAAAATTCTTCTAGCCGCTTCTGCCTTTCCGTACTTTTTCTCCATCCAGTCCTTTAAGACTCGAAAGGCGATTGCTGGCTCTGTAGTTGTACCAGACTTTGATATCACGTTAATGGATACTTCAAAATCTTCAATTATGTCAATCAAGTCCGATAAATATGTTGAGCTTACATGATTGCCTACAAAAAAGATTCGGGGTGTTTTTCTTTTGCTATTAGGTAATTCGTTATAAAATGTATGCTGAAGCGTTTCTATTACCGCCCTAGCACCAATATAGGAGCCACCTACACCTATAACAACTAATACTTCTGAATGTCCTTGAATGTCCTTAGCAGCTTTTTCTATCTTTTGTAGCTCCTCGACATGGTCTCTTTCATACCAGTCTAGCCAGCCTAAAAACTCATTTCCCGCACCTGTTTTGTTATGTAATACTTTATGTAGACTTGCTACCTCAGCTTTATATGTATTAACTTCATCCACTGTAACAAAACTATTTTGCTGATTCCATTCAAACGATACCTTCGACATTTAAACACACCTCTCTGATACTTAGGTAATTACGATGAAGCCCATTTATTCATTATATATTAGTAATGTTATAGTCTAGTATACTTTTAAGCATATAATTACTCATGTTTAATAATTTCATATTTAACTCATCATGATTAAACAACAATGCAACTGCAAATAAATTTGCTTCATATTCATCTCTAATATTTTCTGAGTTACTACTATTTCTATCTCTTTGAAAATGGTTTATGGAACTTTCTGTATGCATTAAAGCATGTCCAAGCTCATGTGCACAAACCACTTTTTGCGAAGTATAATTATATTTTTTGTTGATAAGAATTAGTGGGCTTTGTGTAGCATTTACAACATAACCTTTAGTCTGATTGTCTGATACAATATAGTTTATTCTAATACCAAGTGTCGAAGCTATTTCAAAAGGGTTATTAGTTCTATATTTATTTCTCAATTTAAGAGCTAAATCTATAATTGCTTGAGCCTCCACGTACTCCCCTCCATTTATATGCGTATTTTTATTTTACTAATTTAACGCCTGCTCTTGTATTTATAACTTACTAATTCTAAGTGATGCAACAGCTCATTGGCAAATTCCACTACCTGCTCGTTTGACATGTTATTAACATCATAGCCGCCATATCTCATCAATACAGGTGTACTAAGAATGAATTCCATTGCCTCTTTTGCCGATGTAAAAGTGTTTTTAGCTAATGATTTCGGTTCTTGTACCCAGCCCATTAAATATGCGGGCGTTGTCTTAAGTGCTTCTGCTAATATTTCTAGCTTGTCTACTCCAAGACTCTTAATAGCCCCAGTTTCATAACGCTGCAATGTCGATTTACTAATACCTGTCTTTTCAGCTAAATCTTGATAGGATAAATTTAAGGCAATTCTTTTTTGCTTTACACGTAATACTACATCACTTACACTATCTAAATCTATTTGCTTATCCATAATTAATGCCTCCATATTGATATATTCAATATTATACCATTAAGCATCAAAAATGCAACGAATTAAAAATTTTAATTGTTTTTTTGTTGCATAAGTGGTTGACAAGCTAGCAAATTTATGGAAAAATAAGTCTACCATCCCAAAAATGCAACGCAAAAAATACTGGAGGTTGAATTATATGTCTTCTTTACTCTTGTTAGACAAGCTATCAGCAGCATTACCTTCCTACGATACGAACGGGGCCAATATCACATCAACAATTTGGTCTGACGGCACTCATAAGACACATGACCAATCGCTTAAAAATTGGCTCCATGAAATCAAGATGCATTCCCCTTACAATGTAAATCTATTAAAAACGAAAACAGAAAACTTTTTTGCTAGAAAGCAGCTGTTGCCTATACCATTGAGTCCTAACTGTATCCTTATTCCTTTTAAAGTAAGGCGACCTATAGGTGAAAATGATGGAGCCTATGGTTACATTGCCCTCGACAGTATAGAAACAATCGAAGAGGCTGCTATCACTTCTGGGGCCACTATTATCTTGAAAAACAGTCGTAACATTATACCCGTCCTCACTAAATACGATAAGTGCAAACAGCATGTAGCAATAGCCAACGTAGTAAGGAACCAGTATTTTGATTTTTAATTATTTAATTCTCTAGTTATCTAGTTGTCTAGTTGTCTAAATTCCTATTGCGTGGGAAATTAGACAGTTTGACAATCGTCGACACTGCTTGTCGAAAGGACAAATAGTATCTGTTAAAAAAACAGTAGACAGCTATCATCTTGATAACTGCCTACTGTCTGATCCTGAGTTCTATAGGTTTATTTTTCTTCAACTTTATCACATCTAAGAGTTAATGTTAAAACCGTTAGTCCAATCGAAGAATAGACTATGAAAAATATCGACTCAGACCACCAAGGTAAACTGTGTAAAACTTCTAGCATAATACCTCTCCTAACCAAAGAACGTTTGTTTGTTTATATTATATACGAACAGTCGTTCTCATGGCAATAGGAAATTTAAAAAAAATCAAAAAAATTTTACTTCTTCCACGTAGGTTTTAGTTACAACGTATTCTCTACTAGCCAATTCACGCAAAACGTTCTTTCTTATTACTATATTTATTGGTTGTTCGCTGTAATCTTTTGGCTTTGAGAAGAAGAAATAGAAGTTCGATTCATTTTCTATTTCTATTTTTCCAAACAAGGACTCTTTTCGAATTTCATTAGCTCTCTTATAAATTCTATCCTTATTCCAACCCTTGTTAGATAAATAATTTTGAATCTTTCTCTTCTTTATCAGTAAGCACTCGAGTCTGGTGTAATCCTCTGTTTTAACATTTTCTTTTTTCGTAGCATAAGGCCAAATTAAAAGATAATAATCGGTAAGTAATTCGTTATTAAAGAGCCAGCCTTCTGCCAACTCCTTTTTCCGATTCATAAAACTTATTTCAAAAGCAAAGGTAGGTAGACCCTTATTTATAAAGTAAAGTTGGGCTTTTTCATCTATAAATAGTTTTCCTTTTTCAGAATGTATACAGATATCAATCCCTTTCATTTGGTCATTAGGGTCTGTACTTCTCTCCACAGAAATATTATTGTTTTGCTTCTCTAACCACGTATAGAAATGCTTATCTAAAAACCTTGATAACTGTACTTCTGCATTCATATCCTCACTACGCCTACTCATTAGAATCTCCCTTCTAGCTAAGACGTTATACAGTACTTCGACACTCCCCCATATATTCCTGGTATATAATGTTATTTTTAGGCATAAAAAGTGACCACAGCATTTCTGTAGTCACTTCAATAGCATTTATGTTTAAAAACAACTTAGGACTTTACCCGAACAATCCGCGTCTTCTACGCACTGGACGCTCAGGAACATACGGATCGTATAACCATTTAAATAACGTACCTTTCTCTAATGCTTCCATAGGTGGAAACTGAGGACAGAAGGGGTCAAATGGCATCGGCTTTACTGGATAAATTGGCATTACAGGTGTTTGTTCCACATCTGCTGTAGATTCTGTGCTAGCAGTTTGTTCAACAGTCTCGTTATTTTGTACGTTCTCCATTTTTCTTCCTCCTTTACCTTAAGATTTCGTCAGGATTAATATTTGTATCTGTGAATATTTCCGAACCCCTTACAGGCTGACAGAATTGATGAGGGTCCTGCGGCTGATGCTTATAATGTTCTTCTACTAAGAACAATGCTTCTCTAAATCTTTGGGAGTGTACTACTTCACGCTCACGCAGGAACATAAGCGCGTCTTTAACTCCTCTATCATCTGTTAAATCTATTAAATTCTCATAAGTAGCTCTAGCTTTTTCCTCTGCTGCTATGTCTTCTGTTAGGTCGGCGATTGGATCACCTTTTGCTTGGATATACGCTGCCGTCCAAGGATTTCCAGCAGCATCCATATAGAATAGTGCATTATCATGGTCCGCATATTGAGCTCCTAGTCCAGCCTCTCTCATTTGCTGAGGAGTTGCATCTTTTACTAGCTTATATACTAATGTCGCGATGATTTCTAAGTGAGCAAGTTCTTCTGTACCGATGTCTGTTAATAACGCCTTTGCTCTTTCATTAGGCATTGAATATCTTTGGTTTAAGTATCTTAAAGCTGCTGACAACTCACCATCTGGTCCACCATATTGAGTAATCAAGTATTTAGCCATCTGTAGGTCGCAGCCTTCTACACGTACTGGTATTTGTAATTTCTTTTCATAAATCCACACTGTAATCTTTCCTCCTTCAAAGATAGTTTTGAGCTATAATTCCCATGGCCATGGTGTTTTTACCCAATCGAAAGGGTATTTACTTGGGAATTCACCATAATTATATAAAGAACCGTATTCCATTTGATACTCTGTCTTTAATATGTTCATTTGCTCCGAGAGAACATTGTACTGGCAAACAGCCCTTTTATCTGTTGGATACATATCTAAGTATAGATTAATCTCTAATAATGCGAACTCAAGAGCTTGAATTTCTTTCAGCATTTGCTCTCTAGGCATCTTCTTACATGACTCTGTAGTAGCCTTACTCATAACCTTATAACCTCCTAACAAAAGTTGTAGGCGTAAACTATAGCCTAGGATAATCTATTCCCGGTTTTACTTAACTGTAGCTTGTCTAGGGTAAAATGGGCTTAGGCGAATGCATAATTAAAAATAAAAGAACACATCTGTATATCATCACATATACAAATGTGTTCCTGATTTGCTAATTCCTAGGCTTTTATATAATTTACTTTTTAATTTGATTTTCAATATTATCAATTTTCTCTTGATGTATCAATGTCAAAATTTTAGCTGCCTGTGCCCTGGTGTATGTTTCATTTGGCAAAATCAGATTTCCTGCCCCCGTTATAAACCCAGCCTGCACACTCATAGCTGCTGAGTCCCGCTTGAAATCTGGAATATCCCCTTCATCTTGAAAACGAGATAGGACTTCATTTACCTCAGCAGTTGACATGGATTTTACAAGACCTTTTTTCTTAAGTACATTAGCAAGCATGACCATCAAATCATCTCGTCTCATTGTCGTTCCAATTTCCATACCTTCTAGTCCTTCTAGAATACCTAGTCTTTCTGCTGACTCGAGTTCTGCTACATACCACGGCTCATTAGGATCTCGATCTGCTCGTTGGAGGTGCTCACCTGTGCTTTCTAACAGCAAACGAGAAAACACTGCTGCTGCCTGCTCATATAAGATTGCATCATTTGGCATAAAGTTTTTGCCATCACCCTGCATGATACCCGCTTCAAATACGCTTTTTGTATAGGCATATGCCCAGTGAGAAGCTGGCATATCAGGGAATGGTAACGCCGCTCTGTTTGCATTCTCCATTGAACCCTTTGTTAACGCCAACCAGAAGTCGCTATTTTTGTTTATTAGATTATCGATTTCATCAAAATCGACAACAACTGAAAGAATTCTACCAGGGTCTATCGCCCTAAATCCTGGGATGATCTGGTAGAAACGGAGTCCACCATCAATCAGTGCAAATTCTGTCGTGTTTTCTATAGGTAAAGTATGCTCCTCTAACTCCTTTTCAACTCCTGGTAACAGCAGGTCTCCGAGTGTGTACACCCTACCTGTCGCCAAATCCATATTCAAAGTCACACTGTTCCAATTGCTTTCCATGTCAATAACACCATAACGACTCTCTTTTGTAAACGAGCCCACATGTCCCTCAACATGTGTAATAACTTCGCCTACTTTATACATTATTTCATACTCCGTTTCTGGTCTGTGCCAGATAAAAAAATCATATAGCTCTTGATTGATATGCGCTTCTAGCTGCTCGTCTTTATATCCTGAAAGAACTGGATAGTAAATTCTCTCATAAGGGTCAACATAGGGTTGATAATTCTTTGGAATGTTCACATACTGGTTAATGCGCATTTCAACACCTGCACCAATACTATAATGTTTTTGGTCATCCTCCCAGAATAACTCCCCATCTCTTATACTTAGATACACCGTTTGACCGTTGCGCTCAATATTAGCGACTTCCGCACTTTGTATAACGGCCGCTTTATCTGCTTCCAATGTTACTAGAATCTCACCGTCGACATTAAATATGCTTGTCTCTCCCGTACTATTGTTATAGTAGCTAGAAAGACCATAAGCAAATGGTTGAAAATGCGGAGTCGCTCCAGGTACTTGTAATAACTGATTCCCATCTAAATCAAGTAAGCACCGCGTTCCTGAGTACGTGTTTGCGTAAAACCGCTCTTCTCCCATATACGCCATAAAGTTATATTGAGGCTCTATAACAAACTCACCTTGCTTGTTAATAACGCCATTCCCTGTTCGCTGTGAAACCACAGCATAACCATCAACAAAAGGGCCAGCTGTGTAGAACTGATGGTCAATCACGAGACTTCCATCCTCAATTGAATAATATCCAATTGCTGAATAGCGATCTCCATCATTCGATATGCGCAAAAGACCATCTGTCCAGTCTGCTATGAAAAATGGTGCACCATATCCGGCAGGGAACTCCTTAATAATTTGTCCTTGAGTATCTATAATTGCTGCGTTACCATTATCAAGCCTCACGACAGCTCGGTCAAGCAAGAAGCTAGATGCACCAGTTAAATCTGCATAATTGTTACTGCTCACAGAATCTATGTCATTTCCCTCTACATGCACAGTTGTAATCACCATTACTGTAACTATACATAGAAATGCTATAAGAAATAATCTTCTCCTCATAGTTAATCCTCTCCTTTTCCGTCTACAACATAAGTTATTAAGTTGTTTTACGAACGTCTTTTCTGTATAAACTTCTTATTTATATCTGGTTTCATTATTGTCTAGTCTCAACTATACTTTTCCCTCCTAATAACTAAATGTTCTATTCTAGCTCGTGTTCTAGAAGTCTAGAAATATATAATAAATTTATATTACCAGTGCTGTGCCCTGTCCCTTGATTAAAAGTTGGAAAGGAAACTTCACCATTATCATCATAAGGAATCCATCTATAATTAATTCTGCTATGCTGGAAGCTAAATAATGTTGTTGGATATTTAGATTTTTCTACTTTCAAAAAAGAATCAAGAAATGCAATCCATTCCTTTGGAAGTGACTGTACACCATACGATTTTACATCTTTTTCGAACGGCACGCTGAAATGTAGTTGGACTCCAGGTGTATACCGGTGAACATAATTACTTACTATATATCCCCTTCGATTTAATAAATAAATATCAAAAGTAGTCATAAGATTGTCGGGGTTAATATTCCAGAGAACAACATACGTGGAAGGATCCTTTGGATTAACCTTCCAAAGTGTTGGTTGTTGAATTGTACTAACTCCAGCTAGTTCCCATTTTCGATTTTTCCAAAACCAATAGCTAGTTCCGTATCCATGCTCATGAATGAATGGAACAAACACGTGTGTATCTCCTAAAAAAATAATATCTTGTATTTCTATCGCATCTGGATTGTAATTATAGCGATTTATGGTTTCAATTAAGTCATCCTCTTTAAGAAATTCTGTCGGTTTTGAAAAGAAGTAAAAATATAGATAGCCAGCTGATACAAGAAATATAACAATGATTGCTAAAAAACGACTTTTTTTCTGTATCATTCGTTATTACCGCCTTTCAAAAGCGATTCATGGCTACGAAAATATCGTTGTTTATCCACCGAATCTATTAAAACACCTTTTCCATCCTTTTCTACATATATCATAATAAGCAAACCACTTCCCCATTTGGGTGTCGTGCCACTTAAATAATAAGGAAACAACTCCACTCTTTCATGTGATTCTAAGAAAAGCATATCATTATACCAATCGACAGCATCTAATTGCTCTTCCTCAAATGATGGTAATAGCAGATCAAAGCTTTCCTTGTCAAAGACAACTTCCGCTGCAGAAGGATGAAGTTGAATAATAACTGCCTCTTCATAATGTGCAATATATGTTGAGATATTACTCTTTGGATAGGCTGCGGAGTGCAGGAAGATACTTAAAATTATAGCTGCAATAAAAATAAAGTTAGCTGAAAAACCTAACCAAGCAAAACGACGGTATTTATCCCACGCCCCTTCACGTGATGAAGCATACCAATAAAGCATCCAAACTCCTAATGGCAAAATTGGCATTTTAATAAGCGTATTTAAAATAGGAAAATTAAAATCTAAAGTAAAAAATCCTCCTAACAAAGCTATACATACCTTCCAAATTTTCGGCTTCACTTCTTGCTTTTGATAAAAATAATACATTAGATAAATAATAAGACTCCAAGATAAAGTAACAACCAGTACTTCAATGATATTCATAGGTATGCCTAGCAAAAATCCCATCTTATAATCCCTCCGCTTAGAGACTGCTTGTGCGGCAAGCACTTTATGTTATTGTTATTGTTTTTGTATTATGTTTTTGGTTATGATCAAAAACGATAGAGTAACACTAGTAAAAAGTAATATAATTATAGATACGCCCATGAAGTAATGCCTTATCAAAACCTTTTCACTTGGGTTTTCTACTGCCCAAAATGCCTCATATCCATTAAATTTTAAGTATATGTAGGTAATTAAGATTAAGTTAGCAATATTTAAAATCAATAAAACGATTCCCTTTTTCATTGATGTTTTATTTCCTTTCTACTTCTTGCATCTATCTAATTAATACTTTATCTTCAATTCTATTATTAATGATTTCATCTGTAACCTCGAGAAGAGCTTTAGCTCTTTTCTTAGTGTATGGATTTATAGGAATTAGGGAGTTATTTGTAGAGTACCTAACTCTCATCGGCTCATGATAGATTGCTTCCAAAATTCGCTCTACATCTTCTACTCTTTGATTTAACTCCTCTGTTGTAGCGTCAAATACATTAAAAGAAAATCTATCAAATATCGTATTAAAGTTTCTTCTCAACTCAAATCCTAGTCTATCTTGATAGTAGAAATTACACAAAGCTGCCCCTGCTGTTATAGGTAATGTATAGCTATCTGCAACATGTAGGTGATACTGATCGCCTTCATTTAAATACTTTTCAATATGAAATTTATATTGGTGTAAATATACTGTTAGGCTTGTTCTTGAACTTATATACATATCAGTTCTACTTGTCCATTGCCCATATAAAAGAAAGCTTAAAACTAGTATTATCGCCAAACATATTCTAAATTTTTTCTTATAATTAATGTTATCATTTGAAGGTTTCTCTTCAGTATTATTAGCATCAGCTTCCATCTTAAAGACCTCCTATCTAAACCATTACCTATTGTAATATTTACTTAAGTAATCTTGGGTTCTCTGAGGGGAATTTGTCTGCAATTAATATTCCTTCTTTATCAAAAGCTGTAATCATCCCACTTACTTGATTAAAGTTATCTAAGACATATAAAACATAATTATCTTTGACGACTGCTGTTTCGTAAATATCATTCATTTGCAATGTTTCTTCATGAGTTAAATCATAGTCTTCATTCGATGTTGAGGAAATTTGGGGGCCGTTACCAATTGCCACATAAGAAATTCTTGTATCATTAACTTTAACTCCTACCAAGTATTTTCCTTCTCCCTTTTGCGACCAGATAACATCAAACGGAAAACCCATTCCTTCATCAAAATGTCTACTAGCATAATGTTCTATATTTCTGAATAATCCAATACTATTAATAGCAATCACTCCATATGATTCATCTTCTTCATATAAAGCAAAATATCTCTGTCCATATTGTCCATCTTTCTCAGTTATTATGATTTTAATATTATTATCATTGTTAAAATTTATTGCTTAACTTAAAGAGAGAATATTACCACCAAAAAACAACAATGTTAAAAAGATTATTGTTATAATAAAGATTGCTTTCTTCATTTGCTGCCCTCCGACTAAATCATGTTCTCTATATAAAAATATTGTGTTATTAATTAGCACGTTAGTTTTCTAACTCATATTTTAGGAGATCGATTTCGTCATGAATATCAATAAACATTTCTTCAAGTATGTATTTATAGTCTCCTGAAAAAAACACATCAAATTCTTCAGTTGATAGATTATAAAACATCTTACCTACTTCGTAACAAAATTCACTTAATAATTTGGCATTCTCTTCATTTAGATTATCATTAAAACTATTCATGAAATATATAAGGCTATCTTCTCCTTGGTAGTCTACTATGGACAAACTGTAGTTATCTGGTATAGATTTCCATTGATTTCTCACAATCCTATCGTTTGATTGCATAATAGTACTAATATGTGACAGGTATGCTTTATTAAATAGTTCTTTTTCTAAAGGACTTAAATCCCCATGATATACAGCGAGCATTTCACTTGCTTTTGTAAACTCCCATCCTATTTCATTGAAATGATATGCAAGTTCTTTCTTATGCGCCTGCTCTGCGGTTTTTAAGTTCATGTTTAGGTTTAAAGTTATTAAAAATAAAAATATAATCGAGAAAACTAACATATACATAACCGTTTTACTATTCATATTTTTGTATTCTCCAATAATGATATTTGTAAGACTTGAATGACAATTGGTATATCTTAGAAAACAAAGACAATGCTTTTATCACTCTTGAACTCAAACTCCTCGATTTGTCCATTCCATTCAATTGTAAAGTTAACAATACCGTCTTCTGGTGTTGATGTCCCACTACTAGTCACAATGCCAGAGCTTATTATGCCACTCTCTGAAAGAGTCGTCTCTGATGAGCCACTTCCAGCGCTAGATTTATATGAATACTTAATTTTGTAAATATCCTCAATATGATTTCCTAAGTAACGTATTTCAACTTTACTACTTATTTGTTTGCCAGGTTGATTTTTATTTATAGGTTCTGAGACTTTTTCAATATATAAAACTTTCCAATTTTCACTTTCATGGGTAAAAACCAAAGTGTTTGATTCTGTAATATTTAATAGACTGCATCCTGTTAACAACACTAGGATTAATAGTAATAAAAATACAAACGTGTTACTACTCACTGTTAATTCCTCCATTTACTTCTAAAGTAATTTCCTTGAGCCGTTGCTATTAGTTTTTAGCATTATGTAAATTCTATTTATATAAACTACCAATTTTGATCCATTATTTCTTTACGCTTTAGTTGATATTCTTCCTGATTAATCAAGCCATCCTTATGTAAATTATCTAGTTTTCGTAAATATGCTTTAAATCATTGATTGAGCTATTCGAAATATTTCGTCTCTGTCTATAAACCCTCTTATACTTACTAACATATGTGGTAGCTCTAACCATAACAGCAACTTACCATCTTTAAATGTAAACAATGTTATAGTTTTGTTATCAATGGTAAGATGCTCTATTTTTGTATCTTCATGATCTACAGTCATACCAAGTGTAAAGCCTTTACCATAGTACTGCTGTTCTATTGTAAGTGGATAGTCCATATCTTCACTTTCATAGTGAAGTGTAATATGATTGGTTCTATAATATATTTCAGAAACAGGTGAAACTACATATTGTAAATCAAAGTTGTTTGGAATGTAGACGGGTATGATAATATCAAAATTTGCTATTTCTTGTGCCTGCTCAATCGTAAACTCTCTACTCTCTAATTCATGAAATACAATACTGTCATCTATCTCCCATATAAAATCATCTGGAGTTAGATGTTGAGTCTGCGTTCCTGTCATTATTTGAGTGGTAGGTCCCACTACATATATAGCCACAATAGATATGAGAAGCGATGCTACTAAACTAACTACAACAAATCGTTTCTTGCTAGTTCTCGGCTTGCTATCTGATAGAGTAAGCTCTCTCTGAATCTTTTCCCAGTTATTTTGTTTTTCATTTTTGGGTAACTCTATCTTATCTATCTGCATTTTAATAGTTTTTTTCAGGAGCTGTTCATGGATAGATTTTTTTCGTTCATTCATTCTCACTCCACGAGCAATTGTTTTTTATCTTCATTAGTAATGACTAAAATTTAATCTGTTAAAAATTCTTCTTCCATCAATTCCACCCAACCACTGTTATCAATTCTACTAAATGGTTCAATTAACGATTTCATCAATTCATGATCAAATTGTACATCCTGTTGTGTTACTGTGATACCATTACTTATCAATTGATATATTTCTGCAATTGTTTCTATTGTTTCGATTTCCTCTGGCAGAATTGTAAAAGCTGGATTTCTTGTTGATATCTCATTATTTATATGATTGAGAATATACCCTGTTGAGCTTATAATATATTGTAAACTGCGATACTCTTTTTGCGAGAAATTCTTTCGGTTATATTTAAACTGTTCAATCCGGTTTGTCGATTCTCTACTCCATGAAACAATAGCATTCCAGTCCTTTACTCTAGTACTATCAAATGTAATTTGTACTTCTTTGGAATCCACTGAATCCAATATTTTATTATTAATAATCCTATAGAGCCGTTCGCTATCAGTTACGGTTCTTTGAATAATTGTTACATTCTGCTTATGTTCGTCTGCTTTGATGGATCGAAAGTTATGAAATTGATACAAATTGATGACGATTGATATAATCAGCACTAATTCAATAATGCTCCTGTATTCCTTTATGGAACGATTGTTTTTAGTTTCCATTAAATTCCTCCTAGTATTTATGGCTTAAACTGATTTACTATTGTTTTGAACCGAGTAAATCTTTATATTCATCTACATCGTTAAAAATTGCTGGAAATGTTGTTGGAGTGCTACTAACTCTCTTTAATAAAATTGGTTCTCCGTTATTTAGCTTGCTAATAACAATCTCAAACGAATTATCATCATTTAAGGTTAATTCGAAATTTTGCTTTGCAGTATTTATTTCATAAACATTGTTTTCTACTTGTTTATAGGTCCCTTTATCTACTTCCCTGTTATCAATATATTTAGTAAAGCTGTTGTTATCTGGCTGGATAGACACTTGAACAAAATAACCATTAATGTGTCCATCACTCTGATAAAAACCTTTAAATAAAGGACTCGTATTTGAAGAGCAACCGACTATAATAATAATGAGTATTAGCGTTAATAAAACATAGGTTTTTTTCAAAATAGAGTACCTCCTAAATCTCTTATTTAAATAACGAAACTAGTTCTTCTGGCAAAATGCTAATATTACGAATTTGTAAAGTTTCATATTCCTCTGAATATTCTGTCACTAGCAATATTGTCCTGCCACCAGCATATTCTAATAAAACTGGCAGATGAAATCTTCGCGGTGGATTATTTAGAAATGGACTTAGCTCATTATAGGTTTCTTTAGTGAAATTAGGACGCTCACTATCTACATATAGATTTTGAAGCCCTTCATAGGTTGTTTCATTTATAATGTTTTGAAAATAAAAGTCAATAATAGTCGTAGGCCTGTTCTTATAGTCATCATATACGCTTACTGAAAAAATCGTTATCACAGTTATAAGCAAAACTGCGTTCTCCATGTATGATAGATTTAAATGCCGACGCAGCACACTTAAAATACTACCAATCCAGATTAAAATAAATAACTTATAGTCCAATGGGAAACTAATAATTTCTAACACTAATATGTAATAGATTGATAACAAAACCATTGATAAACACATATAAATAATCTGCTCTTTTAATGAATTCTCGTCTTTTATATAGTAATGTTTACATACAGATAGTAATCCTATTAACATGGCTGTAAGTATGGTAAACAATATAAAATCTTTCGTTCCTGGGTTTGTAGTATAAAAAATTCCAACTAGTAATGTAAATGCTACTAATGAAACATACTTGGTGTTTATTTCATTCACCCTAATCCCTCCATAGTATATTAATCTTAATGCTCAATCATTGATTGAGCTATTTGAAATATTTCGTCTCTGTCTATAAACCCATCTATAGTTACTAACATGTGCGGCAGTTCTAACCATAAAATTAAAGAATCATCTTTAAATGTAAACAATGTAATGCTCTTATTATCAATGGTTAGGTGCTCTATTTTTGTGTCTTCATGGTCTACGACCATGGTATGACCAAAGGCTTCACCATAATACTGCTGTCTAATTTTCAACGGACGATTTATGTCAGCGCTTTCATAGTGAAGCCTAACCTCATTAGTTTCATATAACGTTTCCAAAACAAAAGCCACTACATATTGAAATTCAAAGTTGTTTGGAATGTATGCAGGTATGATAATGTCGAAATTCGCTATTTCTTTTGCCTGCTCAATCGTAAACACTTTCCTTTCTAAATCGTAAAATACAACGCTATCATCGATATCCCGTACAAAGTCATCTATGTCTAGGTGTTGAGTTTGTGTTCCCGTCATAATTTGAGTGGTAGATCCACTCTTTATTATTGTTTTTTGTTTGTTCCAAAAGAAAGCAGTACTATCTGAATTAGATACATATATAGTTACAATAAATATGAGAAACGAAGCTATCAGACCAGCTACAACAAATCGTTTCTTGCTAGTTCTTAGCTTGCTATTTGATAGAGTAAGCTCTCCCTGAATCTTTTCCCAATTCTTTAGTTTTTCATTTTTGGGTACCTCTATCTTATCTATCTGCATTTTAATAGCTTTTTTAAAAAGCTGTTCGTCGATATCTTTGTTTCTGTTCATTCATTTTCACTCCACGAGCAATTCTCTTTTTGTTTTCATTAATACTGACTGAAAATATCCTTAATTAGTTCCCAGTTGTTTATTACTTTTTGGATTAAATCTTCAGTAAGCACAAAAAGCACAGCTTAAACTGTGCTTTGACTTATAACATTGATTCAGCGATTCGTAACATCTCATTTCTATCTATAGAACCTAAGATAATAATTTTTATATCGGGCAATTCCAACAACAATATCAGTCTATCTTCGTTAGATGCAAATATGGTTATTTGATGACCATATATAAAGGTATTTTCAATTTCAACACCATTAAATCCTATTTCGGTGGCATCGTTATCAGCCCCAAGATATATCTGTTGGATGGTAATGCTATCAATAGTATCCTTATTTTCATAATACAGAGATATTTCGTAAGGTGAGCTTCTAAACCCTGGAAATGCATATTCAAATTTATAGTTCTCTGGTATATATCTAGGAATAATAATATTGAAATCAATCATTTCTTGAGCTTGTTCTAAAGTGTAGTTATGATATTCAATAGAGTAATATACTATGTTCGAATCTGCGTTACTTGGAGGGCCATTATCAGAGCTTTCATTTTCTGTTTCTAACGTTATTTGTGTTGTACTATCATTTGATACAAAGAATTTTTGTATGTACCAAAAGAAAGCTGTACCGCTATTGTTCGATTGTATTGCAAATACAAAAAATATAAGCAATGATGCAGCTATGCCTGCTATAAGTTTAATCATTGAACTATTTCGAGGCTTGTTATTAGAATGGTGGAGCTTTTCCTGAATTTGATTCCATAGTAACTCTTTATCCCGATCAGGTGCTTCAATATTTTTTAACTGTTCATGTACAACATCTTCTAGAATTTCTTCTTCGTTATACTTTTTATAGTTCAAGCATTTCACCCCCGATACATCCAGGGTCTTGCTTAATCTCTATTTGTAATTTCTGCTTAGCTCTATGTATTCTAGATTTTACTGTTCCGACTTTTAAATCCAGAACTTCTGAAATTTCTTCATAGGTTAATTCTGCATAATATTTCAATACAAATACTTCTCTATATTCAGGCGGCAACTCATCAATTTTCTTAGCTAGTTGTTCTTTTAGCGTGCTTAGTTCTACTGATTTTTCTACAGTTTTTGCTACCCACTCTGTTTGTTTTATTTCAACGAACACTTCACTGTCAATCGATACATTATTGTTACTTTTATTATGCTTATTGTAGTAATCCTTAGTAGTTCTCACAGCTATTGTTGTAAGCCATGCGCCCATCTTTTCAGGGTCTTTAATTGAATCTAGATTCTTAAATGCTTTTATAAATGTTTCTTGCAATATATCTTGGGTTATATCTGGATCACGGGTTATATAGCAAATAGCTTTATATACTTTACTGTAAAACATATCGTAAATAAAACGCTGCATCTCAATCTGGCTATTATCCTTGCGCTTCATTATGCTGACTAATTTTTTAAGCATGAATTTTCCTTTCCATATTTTATTAGATTTTGTATAAACTTCATTTCTACAAAATATGTAAATATCCTGCTTTTCAGTCAATTTTTTCTTTTATTTCTTATTTAATTTATCTGTTTAAACCGTCCCCTATCAGCATCTCAGGACTATATAATATGACCACAGTTTTTACATCTTGTGTCTTTCGGATCTATTTTACTATAACAATTCGGACACTCATTTTCTTGTACAGCATACTCATCTTGCTCCTTTTTATGTTTGTCGTAATCAGCAAACCAAAAGATATATCCGCAATCATTACATATATAATTCATTGCGTCCTCATTTGCCCAATCTACGTTAAAAAAAGTCGCACCTCTAGAGTTTAACAATGTTTTGTCAATTGAAACTATCTTCCTCTCTGGCTTCCTCTCTGGTTTTAAAAAAAATTTATAGTGGGCTGACATCATAAGGTATATTATCTATTCATTCTTCTTGTCTATTTCTTTAATCAGGTTTTTAAAATACACCCCTATTTCAACCATTCGCTCATCACTCAATTCAATTACTTTCTCACTATTGTGAGCGAATTCTGTTATGCCTAATTCAGCATAATTTGGAGCAGGATTAAATTCTTTTTCTATAATTTCATTAGTTGTAAGATTCATATCGAAAGTCACTTGTGGTCCATCAATTGTACCTGTAACTGATCCTGTTGCCTTAGTAATATTAAATCTTAATATATTCTCTTCATTATTAATAGAAGCTCCACCTTCATTTATTTTCCCAAATTCATCAAACAATTTTAAACCCGCAATATACATTGATTTATCTTGATAATTATAAGAGTAGAATTCTGCTACTTCACTATCCATTAACTCATATGTGCTTAATCTTGGAGAATTGTTTTCAATAGAAGGTTCTTTATCTTCTATAAATTCTTTTTTATTTATATCCTTATCTTCCGCAGTTTCAGATAAAGCTTCTTCTAGTTGTTCATCACTGGTAGTGATATTAAATCCATTACTTTCCACTATTAGTTCATCTGGATTTTCTTCTACAGATTCGTTACTGGCACAGCCTGTAAAAAGTATCATTGTGCAAATCATTAACGATACTAGGAATGCATTGTTTTTAATCATCATTGGAGAACCCCCATAGTAAGTTTGTATGAATTATATTATTTTCTATCAATGCCAGTTCCTAAATTCACCATCTACTACTTTCAGACCAGGGTGATTATTAAATGTTTTATGAACAATTTCTAGCTTTCTATCGTCTAGTTCATGAACACCAAGCTTTACTCTATTTTCAGAGATACTTATAGCTGAATATGTATAAACAATCCCATGACGGCCATCATTATTGATAAACTCTAAATGTACATTTTCCCTTAATGATTCTAATTCATCTAAAGTAACCTCAGCAGGAAATATTTTACCTTTAAATTCTATATCTCCTTGCTGATTTTCACGCAACAATAATTCTATACGTTTAAAATCATCTTCTGTTAGTCCAACCACTCCATATACAAAATATTTGTCGTCATCTTTATAGTCCATATACTCACCAGCATATATGTCTAGTTCTTTCAACGTGCGCTTCAATCTAAAACGAACGACTTCTTCAAATTCTGAAGACAGTATAGCATCTTCAAGTGCTTCTGATATAATCTTTGAATTTAAGTTATCATCTCTAGGAGTATCATAGGCTGATTTTTCATTATCAAATAAGCAACTAACAGATAAAGTTGCTATTATTAATACTAGTATAGCAATATAGACGATTTTCTTTACAACCATTCCGGTACCCCTTCAAGAAATATTGTTTATATGCTTTAAGTTTCGTATCCATGCAGTATTAATTCTTCACTATAAATAACGTCATTTTCATCAGACCAATCAACTGTGACTGTTATCGTTTCATTTCCGCGATAAGGTTTCTTCAAATTTATACTGCCACCCCCACCTACTACAAATTCTCTTTTGGGAGCGTACCCAGTCCCTTGTATCAATTTACTTGACCCAAAAGGAGTATCTATAATTATTTTAATTCGACGATTATTTGACAGACCTTCTTCATCTTTATATGTGAGTACTAGTTTTTCTTGGGTTTTTATAGTTGTTTCATCAAAATAATTACTGCTATAATTATCATTTTGTTGATTTGATAATCCATACTGAAAAGCATTTTGAAATTGGTAATCAGCTTTTTCCTCAGCTAAATAAGGATTTATTTCTACAATAAATTCAGCCGTCCAGTGTTCACTTTCACCCTTGTATATATATTTTTTGTATGTATCTTCTTCAGTACATCCAGTAATAATGACAACAATAGCCAAAATTAAAGACAGTTGAAATAATTTTTTCATTATTAGCTCCTCTCTTTAAATTCCTTTGTTCTTTCTTCTAATTTAACTTCTAACTCAACTATCTTTTTTCCTAATTTTTCAACTGTATCTTCTAATTTGTAAACCCTACTCAACGCTATTAAAGGCATAATTATTACTACAGCAATAACTAATAAACCTATATCCAAAATTGTACCCCCTTTTTAAGCATAAAAACAAATAGTTCTAATGCTGAAACCAGTATTTAATATAGTTCCTACCTATATATGATTGATGGGCCGATGTTTTTGATGTTTTATTCATTCCATAAAGAGATATGTAAAATCCGCTTATGGGTAAGTCTGAATTATCTATCTGTATAATTTCATCATCTCCAAACTGGAAATGTGCAACATCTTTTTCTGCCGAGGTTATATACTCCCCCCTGCTTTCTAATACGTACCATTCTAGCTCTTCTTGTTGTTTAACTATTTCTTTCAAATTAATTTCTTCTAATACTTCAAAAAATCTATCGGCTAATACGAGTCTTCCATACTGAAGCCATTGTTCAACGTTTCTAGCAGTTATAGAATATACTTTTTTATCTGGAAAAAACTCGACTCGATACAAAATCGTATTATTTTCTAAATGGCCTATTAAATCATATCTAAAATCTCTGATTTCTCCATCTTCATTATAATTTACTCTAAAGTAATCTATTTTCCAATCTCGCGGATATCCTATTTCTTTTTTAATATTTTTCCAATCTTCTTTAATATCTAGCATATATATGTTGCTACTTGAAGTAACAACTTCAACTGGCCTCTCAGAGTAATAGTTGCTTATCAGCGGGCTGATAATACCTATTAAAAACACTAAAAGCCCTAAATAAACAGCTCGTGTTTTCGCAACTCTATCAACTTTAGGTTTTAAAAACAATAAAAATATTAGAAATCCTAACGGTATTGGTAATCCATTAAATATAAAAGAAAATGCGCCAAGTAAGGAATATCCAATTAGCTTAAGGATTATATTACTTTCATCTTTTTCGCTTTTTAAATATATATAGCTTAGTCCAGTAATGATAATTAGTAATGTAATAATCCACAAAGAATATTCCCCCATTAATAACTAAATCAATATCTATTTACTCTTCTGCACTAGAGCTATAAGGATGCTACCTTGAGTATCTATTTTATGTATACATCTATACCTAACTCATATGGGCTTTCATATGTTGCACTAGTGTATAGGTTTCCCCTGACCATTGATGGGTGTATAAGAAAAGATTGAGCATTGAGTCCCCTGCTTTTTGAAAGAGCTATATAGTTACCATTATTTTTATAATGACTATCTTTATGTTCTAAATAATAGTATCCATCTCTTAATATTCCACTTGAGTCTTCTACATCTATGTTAATATATCTGAATTTAATGTCCTCGTTCATATAACTAAACCCCAACGTATACCATTGGTTTTCGTCTATATTATGAATTGTAATCTTTTGAAAACTATGCATTGATATATATCGTTGTCTGTCCTGATCAATAAATTCCCATGTTTCCATAATCAAATCAGTATTGCCATTTATATTGTCTATTTGTTCTAATTCATTTGAGTAATCATATACCTTCTCAGCAAGTATAATATATTCATTATTTAGTAATGAATAGCTCCTGATAGTTAACCCATTAAAACTTATATGTTTAAAATTACTCTCAATGCTATTAACCATAGTTTTAAAAAAATTGTTTTCATCACTTGCTTGATTAAAGTATTTAAATAATTCATCATCAATCGTCATCATTTCTATATTAGTCTCAGCATTATTCGATAGTGAATCATTATCGATGCATGCTGAGAGTAAAAAGAGAACAATTATTAACATCGTAATATATTTTAAAATCATCAAACACCTCCAAATGACTTTATAAATCAATTACTACTACCTGAACTAATACCATTTTCATAGGATGCTGAGGTCACTCAAATTGCCTTTGTATTTATTGCAATGCGCTTTCACAGATGTTCTTTAGGCGTGTATACACCCCCTATTCGTGGGTTTTATCTTCTTTTAATTCTTTCATTGCATTTTTCACGGCCAGTTTAATAATAAAATATAGTACTACCGCTGGAATAGCTAAAAGTATCATTGATAATAATGCTCCAAAAAAATGAAATTCCATAATCTTTAATTTTCACTCCTATCACAAATAATCTATTATTCCTGCGTTATTAGGCGTAACTATGCTCCAATGTACAGTTTAGCAGAACGCTGAGTGTTTACCTATGTCCCCATTTCCCTTAACCTTTTTAGTATTTTTTTAATAGTATTCGCTTGTAATACTAGGAAGATCCCTAATGAAATTTTGATTATTTCTACGATTATATTCGAGTACCAAATATGTCTTTGGTACATAAAGATTTCTTTATTAATTATTGTAGCTTGTATTGTAGCTTGAGAAATATTTTGAATAAGCTCTGGTATACTAATCAATATTATTATTAAACCAAAAAAGGAATAAACGAATGCCTCTACCTTCTCTATGTCTATATGTGTAGACTCTTTTATATTGGTTTCTTTTAAGACAAGAAAGTTTGATATTCCCCCTGCGAATATCCATAAAATTACACCTATTACAAAAAGCACTATTGCTGGTATAGAGAAGCGGATAAACATTTCAAAATAACCAGGGTCATTAACACCCATGAAACCAGGCAGCGAAATGGATACAACATTACCAATGTACCTAACCCCAATTGCAATAAAACAAATTGATAGAACTCTTATAGATAAAAATGCTAATGATTTTACTGACATAACTAACTTCCTTTCAAATAAAGATTCCCTTATAACTCTATTATTTATTATTGTAATTTTCTATTAAAGCGGCTTCATACCCGTCTGAGACTCCAAAAATTAATTTATCGTCTTTTGTAAAAAATCCTTCAATAGTTACGTTTACTCGTTCTTTACTTGTTTGATTGTAAACATCAAAAACCTTTTTAGGTATTTCCAGTTTGTATTTATAGTGTTCTTCTCCAAAACCAATTTGTACCCCTCGCAAAAAAAATTGAGGTAAACTCGCCGTAACTTACACCGTCTTTTTCATATCTAATTATTGGTTGTATCGAAACTAATGTACTAAAAAATTATAATTAGTTCACCCTTTAACATTATAAATAATCCTTTACAAATGTACCTTAATTAGAAATTCTGTTTTTAATCTTACTTTATCGATTAAATCCTTATCTAAAAAGAAACCCGTCTCTGCTGAAAAAGTCATTCTCCTTTTGATAGTTTTAAATCCTGATATGTTCTACTGTCAAATTTAGCTCTATTTATCATTTGCTAACATTAATATATCATTAAGTAGTTCTTCGCCATTAATAATTTCATAAGCTCTCTTATCGCCTGGCTCATACCATATATTAAAGTTCCCTAGCATAATCTGCCTAAATCCATGATTTGTTTGGAGCAATATTTTTACAACAACATCATCTCCACTATAAGGTGAATATTTGATTTTGCTCTTCTTACCTTTATACTTTGAAAGTATCTCAAACAACTCATTATTATCCACTACATAATTAACATCATTAGCTAAAATACGTGTAGCATGCTCTGAAGCATCAATATTTATTTCAACAACCTCACCGTTCTCATTATATTTCTTGTAATACGTAGAACCTGCTTTCAATTCCTCTAATTCTACCAGATTATGCACTTTTCTATAGCTCGCTTCGTTATAATAAATAGCTACAGCTATAACACCAATCAATATTAATGAAAATATCAATTTTGATTGCCTATTTCTAAACATCATAGCCTCCCTAATTTTATCTATTTAAATATGCACCTGAATCAAGAGAAGCAGTATGCTGCAACTTAGACCTATTCCTTAGTTGCCTCAATTATCTCTATTTTATTTCCCCATTCAATTGCAAAATATATAGTGTTGTCCTTATTTTCAAGTTTGTCTGCATCTATATGAAAACTCCTTATAAGTTCATTACCAGGTATTAACTCTACAATTCCGATATTTTCCGTATGTATTGTGTATAGTTTAATAGGATGCCTATTGCCAATTACTGAGCTTTTAATGTTGTTCATTTGAACTTCTAAATCATTATCTAACACAATTTTTTCAATTAATCTTTCCTTAGAGTCGTTTAATATGATTTCTGCATCTTTGTGTAACCACAAATACCCAAACCTACTTGTTCTTATCAATCTTCTTTAACACATCATCCCAAATATCATTACTGACCCCTAATAACATATAAAACACAAATATATAAATTAAGTAGAAAGGAAAAAAGATAATAGGTATTTTTTTCTTTTCCATTAGTAATAAGCACCCTCGAATAGTCTTCATATCAATATCTCCCCTTGAATGTCCACGTAAGGACGTATTAATTATCAGCTTCTACTGAATACCATCTTATATTTTCAGAGCTATGATGAATCTTAGAATTACGATACTCATACAATATTTCACCTTTATCATTTAATGCCTTAGCGTCTAATTCATTAAATGGAATTTCTTTATCCCATGAAAATGTAATAGGTTCTCCTATGACTGCCTCTTTTCTTTTTCTGCTGTCTAACGAACCAACCTCAATATATGACACATTATCATCTTCTACTTGAACACTAAAAACAGTCGCTTCTCTACCCCTGCTCGACCAATTTGCTCCACCAAGCGTTTTGACAGGGTCATCGTGTGAATAATAGCTAATTGATGTGGTTGATTTCCAAAGTATCCCTATTACTTTATTACTTATAGCCGTTATTGGTCCTTTATCGGTTTCTAATATGTATAGAGAACACCAACTATAGTCTACTTGATCTACTAATGTTGAATCATTTGGTACTAAAGGATTTGCTAGAGCTGCACTAAGCCCATCCAGCCTTACCGTAAATGCATTACTAAATAAAATTATTAGTAAGATAGTTGCTGTAATTAGTACACCTTTCTTCATACTCTCCCTCTTTTCATTTAAAACTGAACTCCGTTGCATACATGAAACATTGCAAAATCCCAGATAATCATCTATACAGCCTTATGTTAGAATTTGTAGTTAGGAGTGGACTGTACTACAGTCATGTACTGCTACGTATAATGCTTAATAAACTCTAATTTCCTTCTATGTTATATTGCCTTTTCCCAAACAAAACGTATAGATACGGAGCAAAAACACTTAATATTAAACCTATCCAAATTGACAATTCAAATAAACTTAAAAACAATTGATGAATAACTGAATATGTTGTTGTTGGTATAAAGAGTAATACAAGAATTAATGAATACTTCCCAATAGAAATCAAAAATTGTTCAAAAGCTATAATTAAAGCATAGTAAATGACAACAAGAGTTGCTGATTTTGCTATATCTACCTTACTCATGTCTCGAAAAAATAATAGTCCTGACAATAAGAAAAGTATTAATGCCAGTGTAAAACGAACCCCTATGACAATATTACTGAGAATGTACTAACTTTTGTGTAAATGGTTAAACTTACCACTAAGGAGTTGATCGTTTATGCAAAGTAGTACGTTAGCTAAGGAATTAGCAAAAGATTGTCGTACAGTAGAAGATATCCAGGAAAAGATGAAAGAACTATTCAAGAATACTCTCCAAGAAATTTTTGAAGCAGAGATGGAAAATCATCTTGGGTATCCAAAGAATGATTCCAGAGGCATTAACACTGGTAATAGTCGTAATGGTTATA
>NZ_MIJE01000034.1 GCF_001730225.1 Desulfuribacillus alkaliarsenatis
CCGAGCTTTTCAACAACTTTGGAAGAACGCTTTCCATTTTCGTAAATTGATTTAACCACATATAAAGATGCAGCATTTTTTGAATTAACAATTTGTAGCCTCATTTATACACCGTCCCCTTGTCGATTGCTTATATTATAACACATTGTGAAACATTGTGCACTATATAAATAGAAAAATTGACAAAAAAATAAGCCTACATCAAGGCTTGTTGGGATTTTTTCTTTATTAAAGTGTCAAAGACCCGGGATGTTGAACGCCATTAATGAAGTTACACAGGCCACTAATGAAGGAGCAGAAGGAATTACCAATATAGCAGAAAAAGCAAGTGTTTTTACGAGTAGAACTGAAGATATGGTTTCACAAATGAAAGAGACTAGAAACAATACTGAGCAACTAGCTGTTAAGATGGCACAGTTCAAAGTGTAAATAATCAGATTGGTAACACAATCCCTCTTTACTACTAGCTACGAAAAGAATAGAATATAGGTAAATATAATAGATATAGATAGCGAAAAGGAGCTAGTGGCAAATGAGTGGGATTCGTGGTCGATTAATAATTTTATTTGGAGGGCTTATTGCTATTGTCTGTGTAGGTTTAGGCATGGGGGCAGTTTATATTGCGTCCAATGCACTAGAGGCAGAAATTGAAACAGTAATCCCTCAGAAAGCAGAAGATGCGGCAAAATTAATTGACAGCATGATGGATGCTCAGTTTACTTTTCTAGAAGGTGTTGCCAAAATCGAGACTATCAGTGACCCTACGATACCCCTTGAAGAGAAGATTCTGATTATGCAGAGGGAGCATGAACGGAGCAATTTTTCGCGATTATTGTACGCTGACACGAGAGGGAACGCTTACGCCTCCGATGCTTATTTAGAGACTAATGTAATCGTTGATGTTTCACAGAGGGACTATTACTACGAAGCGCTGGATGGCAATCGAAGTATTATGGAACCGACCGTAAGTGTTAATCCTGACGACCATGGAGCAACAATTATCGTCTATGCAGTACCAATCTATCATAACAACCAGACAGTGGGTGTGCTTATTGCTGTTGGACAAGCAGCCTATTTGAACAATATAGCAGAAAGCATTCAATATGGAGACACAGGGTACGCATATATAATTAATGCGGAAGGGGTAATAATAGCCCATCCTAATGTTGAGTATGTTGAAACTCAGTTCAACCCAATTGAATCGGCAAGGACGGATGTTCAATATCAGAGCTTGGCTGCACAGGTACAACGGATGATTAACCGTGAGAATAGCTACGGGGAGTATACATTTAACAATGTTGATTTGTATGTAGGGTTTGCACCTGTGGAAAACAGCACTTGGTCAGTAGCAGTCGGTGTTCATAAAGAAGAAGTTCTAGCAGATATTCCAGTTATGAGAAGATCATTAATGACGGGAAGTGCACTTGCTCTATTGATAGGTCTAATAGCTGCATATTTTATTGGCAGAAATATCTCAACTCCAATTCGAACGATAACAGAGACGGTGAAGGTTATCTCAACAGGTGATTTAACACCTTCTGTACCAGCTGATGTAATGAGCCGAAAAGATGAGACAGGCGAGATTGCAATAGCGATTCATAATATGAAAGAAAACCTAACGGAAATTGTTTCTGCAATGTCAATGAATTCCCAGCAGGTAGCTTCATCATCAGAACAGCTACTAGCCAGCGCCGAACAGACTATGGATGCGACCAATCAATCTGCAGCATCTGCTCAGGAAGTAGCAGAAGGAGCAGAAAGGCAGGTCGCTAGCTCAGACGAAACAGCGCGGGCAATGGAGGAAATGGCACTTGGGGTAACAAGGGTTGCCGAATCTTCCATGAGTATCTCTGAGTCCGCAAGTGACATGCAGAATAAAGCCAAAGAAGGAAATGAAGCATTAAAACAGACAATTATGAAAATGGGATCCGTTAGACAGGGAACAGAATCAACGGCTTCAGTTATAAAAGCATTAAACGAGCAATCGGCTAAAATTAATGACATCATAGGGATTATCACCAACATAGCAGAACAGACAAACCTACTAGCATTAAACGCTGCCATAGAAGCTGCTAGGGCAGGGGAAGCGGGCAGAGGATTTGCTGTTGTAGCTGATGAAATTCGTAAGCTGGCAGATCAATCATCAAATTCAGCAGGACAAATAAAAGCACTAATTGAAGTTGTACAACAGCACACCAATAAAGCTGTTAACTCGATGGACCAAAGCAAAACAGAGGTTATTGATAGTACGGAAATGGTTGAGAACGTAGGAGTTATCTTCAAAGAAATAATGGACTCAATTCAAGCTGTAACAAGCCAGATAGAAGAGATATCTTCTGCATCAGAAGAAATGTCTGCAGGAGCAGAAGAAGTAACAGCATCGGTCAATGATTTAGCAAGCATAGCGAAGACATCTTCAGACCATATGCAGAGCCTAGCGGCCACCTCTGAAGAACAGCTAGCAACCATGGAAGAGGTAACAAAGCTAGCTGACAGTCTATCCAATATGGCAGATGAACTAAAGAAGATTGTAGAGAAGTTTAAGATATAGAGTAAGTAAGCGAAACTCCCATGTAGGTAGTTAATAAACTACTATACTATGGGAGTTTTGTTTTGGAGATCCAAATTTATAATTCCATATCCCACCGTTATCGTGCTATAATAAATTTCGGAGATATTTGTCGAATAATGGCATATCAGTGCATTTGCACGGGGGTGGGTTAGTGGATTTTTCAATATTTTTATACATTCTTCTACTTGCTGTATTTCTATATTTAATAATTGCAGGATTTGCTTTAAAGTATCGAGAGGTTGAAGGTGCTTATGGTTTCTCTGTACTTATGATTGCAACTGCCGTTTATTGCTTAGGATATTTTTTTCAATTACAAAGCACTGACGAGCAAGCGGTGACTACATGGATTAACTTTCAATATATTGGAGCCGCTAGTATTCCAGGAATATGGTTGGTGTTCGTAATTCGTTATTGTGGTTTAGGGTATTGGTTAACACCTGGCAAGATGATTGGGATTGGAGCAATACCAGCAATAACAGTCCTGTCTGCTAATTCAACTTTTGTAGATAGTTGGTTATACTCAGGGGTACAGCTAGAATTTGTTGAAGGGATTACACTTGTTAAGTACAATTTACTTTTCGGATATTATATATTTTTTGTCTATGCATTACTTTCTGTTTTAATTGGTTTAGCGCTATTGATATATAGCTATTTTAAGTTCAAGCAAGATAATAATAGTAAACGATTTTTGTTACTTTCTATAGGTGCGGCTGTTCCTTTACTTGCATATATTGTGTCTGTTACTAGTACGAGTTCGTTGAATCTGGATTTGGTGCCCTTATCTTCACTATTAACGGCGTTTATTTATCTTTATAATGTTTATACATATGAAATGTTTCGTTCTGTGTCAATAAGTAAAGATGTTATATACAATACGTTACAGGACGCGATAATCGTAACGAATGACAAGCATTGTATAACGGAGATGAATCACACTGCCCAAAAATATTTTGGGGAACTTGAAAAAGTTATTGGGAAATCAATTGACGAGATATTATCTAAGATTGACGCTCAAGGAGTATTTAGATATCAAGGACAAGCACTGTGGTTTTCAATAAAAGTAAACCCCATCGATATTTTTGACAATAGAGATTCACTAACGAACAATAATTTATATATACTTCGAGATGTTACGGACAGTGTGTTAGCTCAGCAAGCTTTATATGAAAGTGAAGAGAAGTATCGAACATTATTCGATCATATGCAGGAAGGTTTTGCTTTTCATGAGATTATATGTGACGAGCAAGGACAGGCCGTAGATTATAGATTTCTAGATGTGAACCCTTCATTTGAAAGAATTACTGGTTTACAAAAAGAGCAGATTGTTGGTCAACGAGTTTTAGATATCCTTCCAAATACGGAGTCGTACTGGATTGAAGAGTACGGTAAGGTTGCACTGCAGGGTACTTCAATTACATTTGAAAATTATTCAATAGAAGTTGAAAAATATTTTTCGGTAACGGCCTTTAGTCCTCAACATGGTCAGTTTGCTGTAATCTTTTTTGATATAACGGATCGGGTTTTGCTAGAGAAAGCGACGTTTAAAGAAAAGGAACGGTTACGTACAACTCTAATGTCTGTTGGTGACGGAGTTATAGTTACGGATAAGCAAGCAAATGTAGTAATGCTTAATAACGTAGCACAGACTCTCACCGGATACTCTGAAGAAGAGGCTGCAGGTATGCCTTTTTCTAAGGTGTTTACAATAATTAATCAAGAAACAAAACAAAAGTGCAAAGACCCTGTGGAGTTAGTGTTGAAATCTGGGAAGATAGAGACCTTAGAAGAGAATACTTTATTGATAGCGAAAGATGGTACAAAAACAATGATAGCCGATAGTGCGGCGCCCATTTTGGTTAAAAACGTGGAAATCCAAGGTGTTGTAGTTGTTTTCCGTGATATCACAGAAGAATTTGAGAGGCAAGAACAGATAACATATCTAAGCTACCATGACCAGCTGACTGGGTTATATAATCGCAGATATTTTGAAGAGCAGCTTAAGCGTGTTGATACAGAACGCAATCTTCCTTTGAGTATGATTGTAATTGATGTAAATAGTTTGAAGCTGATTAATGACTCCTTTGGTCATACGATGGGCGACAAGTTAATTCAAAAGACAGCGGAAATCCTGCGCTCAGCATGTCGGGCTGATGAGATTATAGCCCGTTGGGGTGGTGATGAGTTTGTTGTTTTATTACCAAATACAGCACTTGAGCAAGTGGCTAGTGTAGGAGAGCGGATTATACAATTAACTAAAGAATTTGATTTTGCTCCAGTACTTATTTCGTTGTCCGTTGGCTGGGCTACAAAGTTAGACAGCTGTGAAGATACTCAAGAGATTTTTAAGCAAGCGGAAGACAGAATGTACCGACATAAGCTGCTTTACAGTGATAAAATAAAGCGGCAAATAATTGAAAAAATCAACCAACATCTGCATCGCGTCAGTAAGGATGAAGAACAGCACGCCCTGCGAGTTGCAAAACTTTGTACGTGTATCGCTGAAAAACTAGTAATGCCTCGTGAGGATAAACAAGACTTAATAACTGCAGCAAAAGTTCATGACATAGGAAAAATTGCGATTAATACGGAAATATTAGACAAAGCAGGTCCGCTATCGGAAGAAGAGTGGATTGAAATGAAACGGCATCCAGAGGTCGGATTTCGCATACTGAGTGCAGTCAATGATTTTTCTAATATAGCTGAAATTGTATTGTCGCATCATGAACATTGGGATGGATCTGGTTATCCTAAGGGTTTAAGAGGAAAGGAAATACCAATACATTCGCGAGTTTTATCAGTAGCAGAGGCTTTTGATAGTATGACGCATAATAGTTCTTACCGCAAAGCTATTTCTGAAGCAGACGCTTTAAGGAAGCTACAAGAGCAAGCGGGCAAGCAATTTGACCCAGAGGTAGTAAAGCTATTATCTGAGATTATCAATAATGATATATGTTAAAAAGATCAATATATAAATAAGAATTAGTATAAATATAAATATAAATATGAAAAAATGATGAAGATAGCCCTGTTGTTTAATGTTTAATTATAGTATGATTAACTATAGTGACATTTGTTAGTTTCAAAGACAGGGGTCGATTGATATGGAATTTGGTTTGAGAGCAAAGGTGATTATCGCAATTGTTGTGTTAATTATGTTTTGCTCTCTAATTTTTACTGTGCGATTAAACATACAAAGCCAAGCATTGCTGGATGAAAGGCAACAACTATTAACCCATATTAGCTTAGACCCAGTGGAGCGAAGAATCAGTGTAATCCATAGTAAACTGGAACTAGTCGCTATTCAAATTGAGCACAATAATGAGATTATTTCTGCTTTTGTAGAAAGAGACCGTGAGCAATTAGCTAGGGCAGTAGATCCTATTATGGAACAGCTTGTTATGAATAATATAAATGTACTTCATTTTCACTTACCTGATGCAACTACATTCTATAGAGGGCATAACCCAGCTCTTTATGGTGATAATCTATATTTTCGAAATATGGTACTTGAGATTACTGAGAATAAGGAGTCAATCAGTGGCTTTGAATTTGGAATATCAGGGCTTAACTATAGAGTTGTTAAACCAATATTTATCGATGGTGAGTACATTGGAAGTTTTGAGGTTGGAGAAACAATTGGCAATCATGTTCTTGATGTTTGGAAGCGTGCGGGTGCGGGTGAATGGTACTTATATGAGTTTAACAATGGGGAATTTGGTGAATTATTAGCTAGTACGTGCGGGCCTTTGTTGACTGAATTGTGTAGTGACAATATAAAGATGCTTACATTAGGAGAAACAACGGAATGTACAGATGGAAAAGAAATTATTAACATAGTACCTTTGAATAATTATCAGGGTGAAATTAACTGGGTAGTAGTGAGGGTATATAATAACACAGAGATGATTCAATTACAACATCAGCAGACTAGATATAACGTCATTTTTGGAATTGCTCTAGCTAGTATGTTTGGTATAATTAGCTTTATTTTTTTACATCGGTTATTTTCTCCTTTCCATGAATTGATTAATACAACTGACCAGTGGGCCACTGGTCAATTACAAATCCCATTAAAGATTGTTAATTCTGGTGATGAGCTAGAGAGACTATCAAAAACAATGGAAAACATGCGGGTGTCATTAGATATCCAGACAAAGGAGTTACAAGTAAGAAACCAAGAATTGACCATTGTTAATAAAAAACTAAGTGAGTTATATAAACTACGTAATGATGAGGTTGCTAAAGCAGCAGAGCTACACAAGAAGTTTCTGCCTAGTAAATTACCAACTATTGAAGGGGCCGAGGTGGCAGCATATTACATGCCTTCCGGTTTAGTTGGAGGGGATTTTTATAATGCTATCAAGTATGATGATAAGCTGATCACATATATTGTTGATGTTAGTGGTCATGGACTAGATGGAGCAATGATGAATGTTTTTATTAGTAATGTAATTAATCAATATATAGAGACTATAAGCAGTCAGCAGGAATCATTCATGCCTTCGGAGCTGTTAGACTATTTGGTTAGTAAATATCTAAAAGAGGAATTTCCTGCTGATTACCATTTTGCAATAGTTATAATGCTGTATGATTCTAAGCAGCAAACGATTACGTATGTTAATGCGGGGAATCACATCACTCCGTTTTTTGGCAAAAAAGGTCGGATTGAAAGACTTAAAGAGGCAGGTTTACCAATCTCTACATCTATCCCTAAGGAACTCATGGTATATGAAGATACTGTATTTACAATAGACGTAGATGATTGGGTGTTGTTAGTTAGCTCAGATGGTTTACCAGAACAAGAGTATAAAGGTGAACTGTATGGAGAAGAGCGTATAGCAAGACTAATCGAAAACAGATATAAGCCTAATGCGAAGGAATTATTGAACACAATAGCAATGGATTTGCGCGAATATACTAGAAAAAGCACATATACTGATGATGTTACGATTATTGCATTATCAAGCACTAAAAACAATCGATTCTAACAATTGCATATTTAAATAGTTTAGAAATCCATCGGTGTTACAGGAACATGCCGATGGATTTCTTTTTTGGAATAAATTAACCGTATATATTCCAAAGCCAACAAAAACACTAGGAATTATGTATTGACTCTAATAGACAACTATAATAACAGTACCCTTGGGCTGTAGGCGCTGAAGTTGATCAAGAAACAATTCAATTATTACAAGAAGCGTTTCTAGCAATTGATGATGAAGAAATTCTAAGAGGTTTTGGTGCAAGTGGTTTTGCGCTTACATCTGATGAAGACTATGAGCCTATTCGTCAGGTAATGATTCGTACAGGTAAGCTTAACTAGATTTGCATAACTATATTGCTAAATCAGCTAGAATAGTAGTGGCGAAATGAGTGAAGTTCTATGTGGTTAAAGCCTAAAAATATTATAATTGCAATCGTGCTCCTGCTCTTGGTAGTTTGGAGCGCGGATGCGACACAGGTAAGTTGGACGAAACTAGTAGAAGCTAAGGATCGCCTTTCTCAAATAATGGAGCTATGGTTCCCGCCGAATTGGAGTAAGGCAGAGCAAGCGTTCAGTGCAACTTTGCTTACCCTGCAAATGGCATTTTTAGGCTCTTTTATAGCTTTGGTGGTTGTGCTTCCTTTAAGCTTTTTAGCTGCTAAAAATACGGCACCAAATATGACCTTGTATCATACTGTGCGTGGAACTTTTAGTTTTCTGCGTTCTGTTCCTGATATAGTAATAGGATTAATTCTAGTTATGGCAGTAGGACTTGGCCCGTTTCCTGCTGTTATTGCAATTATGCTTCATAATGTAGGAGTTCTAGGAAAACTAATATCAGAGTTAATCGAGGCAGCAGAGAAAGGACCGCAAGAAGCTATTCAGTCCCTAGGCTTAGGTAGGTCAATGATTGCGCTCTATGGGGTGATGCCTCAAATATTTCCAAATGTGTTATCGCAGTTCTTCTATCGTTTTGAGGTTGCCATTAGGACATCATTAATACTTGGTTTTATAGGTGCTGGTGGAATCGGACAGTTACTGTTTAATTCATTTAGAATTTTCCACTATGCAGATGTAACCTTATACGTAATCTTTATTATGGCATTAGTTATCTTGGTAGATATGCTTGGTAGCTTTGTCCGTAATAGGATAATATAAGGGGGGACATCTATGTTAACGATAAAAAACTTAACGACAGTCTATAAAACTAAAAAGGGTGCTGAAAAAGCACTAGATAATGTTTCCCTTACGATAAATAAAGGTGAATTTATAGGAATATTAGGTCCAAGTGGAGCAGGGAAATCAACATTAATTCGTTGTATAAACCAGCTTGTTCGACCCACCAGCGGTGAGGTCAATTGGAACCAGAAAGCATTACACACGCTCAAGGGCAAGTAGCTTCGTTTGGCACGACGCGATATTGGAATGATATTTCAGCAATTTCATTTAATCCCTAGATTAACGGTTATGCAAAATGCACTGCTAGGTTGCTTCGGTTACCGTAACTTCTGGAGTAATGTATTCGGCGTAACAACTAAGGAACAGAAAAAACAAGCGATGGAAGCTTTAGAACGCGTTGGCATTGTGCATATGGCAGATAAACGTGTAGATCAGCTAAGTGGAGGTCAGCAGCAACGTGTAGCAATTGCCCGCGTATTAATGCAAAATCCGCAGCTATTGCTAGGTGATGAGCCTGTAGCAAGTCTCGACCCAGTTACCAGTAAAAAGGTGCTGCAGCTTATAAAAGACATTCATGCTTCCGAAGGTATGACAACTATCATAAATTTACATGATGTAGGTTTGGCGACTTCCTTTTGCGAACGCATCATTGGTTTATCCAATGGTAAGGTTGTATTCGATGACACGCCAGATAAGGTAGATGAAGAAGTCATGCAATTGATATACGATTAAAGAATCTAATAAATTAAATGAAATTCAAATAGCACTCTGAGAGGTAGAGATAGATCTAGCACTTAGGGTGCTTATCTGCGTTGACTAATACTGATAAATGTTGGACAATAGCTGTAGAACAATTGCTTTGTTTATATTGGATGTGTATAGGAGAATGCTTATGAAAAACAATTTGAGTATTCCGATAAATGAATTTAATGAAATATTAAATGAAATTGATAATGGCGTTATGATTGTAGATAGACATGGACGTTATTTAGAAGTGAATAAAGCAATGAGTGATCGACTAGGGTACACACAATCAGAAATGCGTGGGAGATCAATCTTTGAGTTAGATACTCCTGAATATGCAAAGCTAGCTCATGAGCGGTTAGCTAAGATTTTCAAAGAGAGAGAAGCTGTTTTTGAAGTTGCCCATAAGGCTAAAGATGGCGTGATTATCCCTGCAGAAATCAAGACCAAGGTTATTAACTACAACAATCAAGATGTAATTCTCGTCATTGCCAAAGATGTTAGCAAGCAAAAAGAGCTAGAAGAGGCACTGAGGGTTAGCGAGGAAAAAATATTTGAATATATTATGGAGCTAGAGCTAAAAAACGTAGAAATGGAAGAACTATATCGACACTTAGATGAAGAAATTGATAAAGCGCTGCGTATTCACGAACAGACAATGTCGAAGGAAATGCCAATAGTGGAAGGTGTTTCTGTGGCAACTTATTACCAGCCTGCAAAGAAGCTAGGTGGAGATTTTTATGATGTAATAAAGCGAGAAAACAAACTAGTTTTCTATGTTTCGGATGTGTCGGGTCACGGGCTTGATGGCGCGATTATGAGTATGTTTGTGAAAAATACCATAAGCAGCTTTGTAGCTTTAGCAGATGATGAAAATATAAATCCAGAGGATATTCTGCGATTTTTAAGTACCCAGTATCAAATAATGGATTATACGGCTGAGTATTTTATCAGTATCTGTTTAATGGTTTTAAATATAGATAGTAAAGAGTTGTTGTATTCTAGCCTGGGTTTTCATACCCCACCTTTGGTTAAGCTTAATAATGGCGATACTCTTACACTAGAGAATAAAGGTCTGCCTATTTCAACAGCGGTTCCGACAGAGATGCTTGATTTCAAAGCGAGTAAGATTGTTATGCAATTTGGATCGACATTGCTGATGAATACGGATGGGCTAGTTGAACAAGAGGTCGCTGATACTAGGTATATGGAGCGTTTAAATGCATTGTTTGAACAGATGAGTTGTTTGCCGCCGAAGGCGTTGATACAAGTAATTAACAATGATTTCAATCAATTTAATCTTGGTCGGGCTGAAGCGGAAGATGATATTACATTGCTTGCAATAAAGCTTGAAGAGCCTGATGTGCGACGTAAGTCAATGATTTTTGCTAGCGATTTTAGTGCATTAGAAGAAGTGTATAGTTGGCTTAGTACAGAATTAAAAAACCATGAAGATGTTGAAATGACGTATATGGTATTACAAGAGGTTATTGGGAACGCGATAGAACACGGAAATCGTTTTGATACTGCTAAAAAAGTAATGCTAGAAATTTGTGTATGCAATAATTATATATTTGCCCAAGTAGGGGATGAGGGGGAAGGTTTTGCTTGGAAGAAGCAAATTGAAAAACCTCTGACCCTTGAAGGAACTGAAGAACGTGGACGCGGCATAGCAATGAGTAGATTAATGAGTGAGCAGTTGTTCTATAATGAGAAAGGTAATATAGCATATGTAATATGTAAGAGAAAGGTAGAGGAGATAGGAAAAGATGAAATATGTTAAAGTAAAAGTTACTGGAACGAACGCGGCAGAACTAGTCAGTATGTTCGCAGAAGATGAGCAGTTTTATAATTTTAAGCCGTCGGATGATGTGTATGTATTTACAGCGGAAGAGTTTTATCTGCGAAATAACAGTCAGGTTATGGCGTGTATAATAGTGAAATTAGTAAATGAGCAAACTTTATTGATAGACATTATTAGTGGCGGTGGTAGGGTAGGATTTCTACGTTTAGATTCAGGAGCCGAGGAGAAATGGATTAAGAAAATAGCTATTGCCATAGAAGCAGTTTGTGAACAGCAAGGATGGCAGATAGAGAAGAATCTATAATAACCAATAAGCGTGTTATTCCCAAGTGAAATGTAGTACAATAAGGGGATAACACTTTTGCTTTTTTCAAAGGAGATTTAGGGACTTGAATTCAAACATAGAGTTAACGGAAGAATCAATACGTAATCGATGCGTAGCGGAGAGCACATTTAAAAAAGGACTTAAATATTATGCAGATAGGGCAGTTAAAGATATAGCAGAGTTATTACCTGGTAAGTTGTTTCACTCGATTGTTGCTGGCGGGCATGATTATCATCAACGTTTTGAATTTAATAGACATGGTGTTCTAATGCGATCTAGCTGTGACTGTCCTGCTTTTTCTAGTTTCCCAGGTCACTGTAAGCACATAGTTGCTGCCTTATTTGCTATTAAAGACCATGTGGAGAATGTTGTTATTACAGATAAGGTGGAAGCGGAGCAGGTAAGGCTACTAATTGAACAATATCAAGAACAAGAAAGCAATCGTAAAGAGCCGCTGCAATTAGAATTGACGTTTCATTTTGAAGCTTCGTTTAGAAGCAAGCAGGATGTGAATAGTTATTTGTCGTTAAAGGTAGGAACTAACCGTCTGTATGTGGTTACCGGCTTAGAGCAGTTTCTAGAGGCGGTATATAAGCAGCGAGAGCATACTTTTACGAAGCTGTTCACCTACTCTCCTTGGGAGCACTACTTCTCAGATAAAGACGAGCAAATTGTTAAAATATTACTTGATATATATGAGTATGAACAGATGTCCTTGCGTGAGGGCTATTATAGCCGTAACGTGTTCCAGGGGAAACGGGTATTTTTGCCCAAAGGCTACGTTATGCGCTTGTTTAACATACTGCAGGGAAGTGTAGTTAACGCCGAAGTTAATGGTGTACCTTATCAAGGTGTGCCAGTGTTTAAAGCGGATTTACCTATCCAATTTGCATTATCTGAAGCAGATGACGGCTTAGAACTGTCACTTAAGAAGCATGGTGAGATTGAGCAGTTGTTTAATGACGGGAATATTTTTTTGTACCAACACACATTTTATCTAGTCAGTGCCAAACAGCAGCATCAGCTACAACCAGTATTGACGAGCTTAAGGAAACTACAGGCAGATAAAATTAGGATTCCTAAGACACAGGCACAGCCATTTGTATCAGGTGTGCTTCGCAAACTTAAGCAGGGGGCGAATGTTGAGGTGTCCCCATCCATAGAACAGAGATTAATACAAACGCCATTAAGAGCGCAAGTCTACCTAGATTACGAGCATGGTGTTATTTCGTGCGACTTGAAATATCGTTATGGAGATATAGTGATAGATCCTTTTACTGAGACTATTAAGAACAATACTGCGGCTAGCAGTGAAGATATAGATAGAATTTTAATTCGTGATACAGAGCAAGAGCAAAGGGTTATGGATTATTTCGAACAGCTTGATTTCCAATATAACGGGAAAACGATGTTTATTGAGGATGAAGGGGCGATTTACCAGTTTCTAGCCAGCCAAATTGCTGAGCTTCAGCAATTTGCAGAAATCTATTACAGTGAACGCTTTAATAATTTACATCGGACGAAAAAGCCTAAATTCAGCGGGAAAATCGCTGTTAATGCTTCTATTAATGTGCTAGAGGTTCAATTTGAGCTAGAAGGCGTAGAGCGCACTGAGCTGTTATCAATTTTGAACGCAATTAAGGAAAAAAGAACCTACTATCGCTTGAAAGACGGGGCATTTATCTCATTAGCTGCTGAAGATATAGAAGAGGTTGCGGAGATGGCTCGTCTAACGGATGAATTACAGTTAAGAAAATCTGATTGGGCAGAAGAAACTATTCAGCTTCCACTACATCAGGCACTGCTATTTGATGACATTGACAATAACAGTTCAATTTGGCGTAAAGATAAGCATTTCCAAGAACTTGTAGGAAAAATTAAGCACCCTCAGGAAATTAATGTACCGTTACCAGCACATTTAGAGCAGATAATGAGGCCGTACCAAAAGACAGGATATCAATGGCTACATACACTTGCATACTACGGATTCGGTGGTATTCTAGCAGATGATATGGGGCTTGGTAAAACCTTGCAGGCTATTAGTTATATATTGTCGTTAAAGACTACGGCAGCAGAAAAAAGGCCAGCGCTCGTATTAGCACCAACATCATTAGTCTATAATTGGCAAAGCGAGCTTGCAAGCTATGCGAGTGAGCTAAGTGTTGTTGTAATTTCGGGGGCGCAAGAGGAAAGGCAGCTTCTATTAGAGCGGATAGAGACAGTCGATGTTGTAATTACCTCCTATCCATTAGTTCGTAGAGATATTGACGCATATCGTCAGATAGAATTCTCTACCTGTATATTAGATGAGGCACAATTTCTGAAAAATCATACAACCATAACAGCACAGGCAGTTAAGACCATAAGAGCTAGTAGTTATTTTGCTTTGACGGGTACTCCAATAGAAAATTCCGTAACTGATTTATGGTCGATATTTGATATTGTATTACCTGGGTTTTTTCCGTCGATAAAACAGTTCCAACGTTTGTACGGGGAAGGTACATTGGATAAGCTGCATAGGCGGATTAAGCCTTTTATTCTTCGAAGAGTTAAGAAGGACGTCTTGCAGGAACTGCCAGACAAGATTGAGAACAAACTAATATCGGCACTTACAATAGATCAGAAAAAGCTCTATATGGCCTATCTAGAGCAAATTAAAGGACAGATAACAGATATCATAAAGCAGGAAGGCTTTAATAAAGGACAAATTAAAATCCTAGCGGCCTTAACCCGTCTGCGCCAGATTTGCTGCCACCCTGGTCTGTTTATTGAAGACTATCAGGGCGAAAGTGGTAAGCTATTGCAACTGCAGGAGATTTTAACGGATATGATTGCTGCTGGACACCGTATATTAATATTTTCACAGTTTGCAAGTATGCTTAAGCTGATTAGAGATACCATTGATCAAACTGAATACTCCTATCATTATCTTGACGGCTCTACGCCAGCGATAGAGCGCATGGATATGGCGAATCGTTTTAATCAGGGGGAAGGAGATGTATTTCTCATTTCACTCAAGGCGGGCGGAACGGGGCTTAATTTAACTGGAGCTGATACGGTTATATTGTATGACCTCTGGTGGAATCCAGCTGTTGAGGATCAAGCTACAGATCGGGCGCACCGGATTGGACAAGAGAAGGTTGTGCAGGTGATTCGCTTGATAGCACAAGGCACAATTGAAGAAAAAATTTACGAACTACAGCAAAAGAAACGCGACTTAATCGGACAGGTGATACAATCTGGTGAGACTATGCTTTCAAAGCTTTCGGAAGCTGAATTAAAGGAATTATTGAGTATTAAGTAGAAATGATATAACTTTAAGCAAAATTAATGTTAAAAAAACGCGATATTGTATGATTTTAAAGTGATTATGAAGTATAATTGAAGAAAAGTGGCAGATGCCATAATAATAAGTGATAACTTGACAGTTTGTGTAAAAGCTTGCTAACTATATGAGGTGGAAATATGTCAATAGAAGCTAACAATCAAAAAATTGAAGAAGTTTCTTCAGATATAGAGCAATTAATAGCTACAACAGAGGACTTATATGGCGCAATCTTTGATCAGTTACCTAGCTTAGAAAGCGAGATAGACCTAACAGCTAGGGAAGTCGAAATACTCTTAGATTTCTTTATCCATCATAATGAGCGTGAAAGCTCAGGGGAGTCAGTGCAGCAGCTATCGAGGATTTTAAAACAGGTAGAAGCTGAAGTTCGTCAGACAACTGCAAATATGGTTGATGAACAACAAATACGTAAGATTATTGAGAGCTTTCTACGTAAAGGTGACTCGGAGGACGAAATAAGCGTTGAAGATGTGATGGAGGTTATATATAAGGTAAAAGAGCGGATTACTGACATTGAGCTTATTTCAATGAATGCGATTATCTTCTCTGGTAAGCTAGGTGAAGAGGGAAAGGCCTTTGGCGTTATTTCAGATAACATTATGTCTTTCTCGAACAAGGTGGATAGTCAATATCGTTCTATGGAAGAGCATGCTTTGGGGCTTGGAAGCTGGAATCAGAAGTTTACGGACAGCTTGGACGTTATATTGAAATACCATAACAGGTTAACAACGGAACAAATCCATGAATTTGTAGGAATATTTGATTCTGTCTTTTCGTCGCTAGAAACGGTTCGCAAAGTGCTAGGCGAGCTTAACTCCACAGTGTATTTAGCAGTTGAGCCTGTGCAGGAGCTTATGGTAAAAATTCAGGTGCAGGATATTTTGCGCCAAGGTTTAGAAAATGTACAGAAATGTCTATTAACAGTAGTTGATAATAATCAGAAGTTTTGTCTTGAAGATAAGTGTACACCTGAACAACGCATGGATATTCTATCATTTAATCGTGCTCTTATTCAATTAGTAATTGATTTGCTAATGAGCATAAAAGAAAGATTACTAGAGTCATTAGAAGAAATTGAACAGCCAATTAATCTTATGAAGCACCAGCTCTCAGGGTTGGTTGAGGACGAAAGTGCATTAGCAGAATATTTTGGTGGCAAGGAATTTGACACTAATGCTATTAAAGAGATTTTTCAGAAGGTTAATAGCTTTTTAGACACTTTTGATACGGAATTAACTGAGTTAGAGCAGCAGATGACTGAATTTACTAGTATTAATGACTCGTTCTATGGACAGATTAATGAGATAGAGAAGCGAATTCGAAAAATTAAGTCTTCTGTGGGACACCTGCAGAAGCTGAATATTCTTAGTCGGATAGAGCTATCGCGCATTAATCTACAAGGGACAGCTTTTGTCAGTCAAATTCAGAGCATATCAGATCAGGTTATTAAAGAAGTCGATAAGAACGAGCAATACGTAACACAATTAAAGGGTCGCTTGCAAAATGATTTACGACAATTCCAGCTAGTATTAGGTAACAATATAGCTAGAATTGTAGAGATGAAGCAGGTGGTAATCAGTGCTAAAGATAAGCTATCAATGATTGAAGGTTTAATTATTGATGCAATACGACCAATAGGGGCGACTAGCATACAGTTATATAAAGAGATAGTTAGCATCGGTGATAAACTAACTGTTAAATCAGATATCTATCAAATGGTTGAGTCTATAGAAGCTAGACTTTTTGATATATATGGATTAATAGAGGACGAGTATAGGCAGGGACTCGATGATTTAGGATTAGAGACTTGGGAGAATAAGAGCCATGATTTAGAAGAGATACTTCAGCATTTTACAACTCACTCTGAGCGTGTGGTCGCACAGCTTCATATGAATGATAAGCAGGTTGATATAGGTAGCGAGGATGGGGAACTAACATTATTCTAGTCTAGAAAGGGGATTAATATGTTTCAATTACCAGAGTCGATTACGGTATTTAATTCAGAGGAAGTACTTGAATCGTTGAGTAAATATATTAATAATATTATTTTTGGCCAAAACTCGAATGAACAGGTAATTCTTAATGCCAGGGAGTTAACAGATATCGATGGTGCAGGGCTACAGTTATTATTATCAGCCTACAAGACCTGTGAATTGAAGAATATACCCTATAGCATTACTGAACTTAATGATGAAATAATGGCATTGTTAGATATAACAGGGACTAAAGTTATAGTAGAAAGAGAGGAAGCATAATGAGTAAAGTTGTTTTTATAGTTGATGATTCACGGACAGTAAGGGCATCAGTTGAATACACATTGAAGAAGGAAGGGTATCAGGTTGAACAAGCTGTAGATGGGCAGGATGGCCTTAAGCGTCTAGAGGAGCTTAGACAAAAAGGTATCCGACCTGGGATGATTATTTCTGATATCAACATGCCTAATATGGACGGGATAACTTTTATAACAGAGGTTAAAAAAAGCATGCATTACAAGTTTACTCCAGTGCTAGTATTGACCACAGAATCACAGGACGAAAAGAAAATGCAAGGAAAGAAGGCAGGGGCAGCGGGCTGGCTTGTAAAGCCATTTAGTCCCGATCAGCTAATAGGTGTTGTGAAAAAGTTTGTCAAATAGGAGGTGGCTTTAGTGGATGCAGAGTTACTAGAAATGTTTTTGGAGGAGACAGCTGAGAACATACAGGTTATGGAAGAGGGTTTACTTGATTTAGAAGTTAACCGTGATGATGCGGATACAATTAATGTCATCTTCCGCGCTATGCACACAATCAAAGGTGGTGCAGGTCTTGTTGGACTTAACCGCGTTAATGAAATAACCCACAAAGTAGAAAATCTATTAGATTCAGTTCGTCATGGACAAATTTCTCTATCGGACGATGTATTTAAGACGCTGTTTTTAAGCGTAGATATATTAAAGAAAATGATTGAGGAGACAGACTTTGATGGACAACAGGTCGCCTCTGATATAGATTCGCTATTTTTGATGTTAGCAGAGTTTTCGGATAACGGGGTTGACACAGCAGCTTCTGATGCAGTTTCAATGGATGTTTCTAAAAGCACGACAGTGAACTTAAGGACATTTAAAATAAGCCTTCAATTTCAAACGACGATTCTTGAGACGGGGACGGATCCCCTTATGCTACTTCGCGAGCTACAAGAAGTAGGGACTGTTGTTGAATGCTACTGTAATACTTCAAAGCTACCTCAGCTTGACCAGCTTGTAAGCCATAGCTTTTACCTTGAATGGACAGTGTTCCTAGAAACGGATAGGCCAAAATCAGACATAGATGATATTTTTATTTTCGTAGTAGACGATAATGAAATACTTATAGAGGATATAACGGACAGCATAGGCGACACCTTTGATAACAATCTAAAAACTGGTGAACTTTTAGTAGATAAAGGATTAATTACAGAACGAGAGATAGAAAATAGTTTATCAAAGCAAAAGCGTATCGGCGACATTCTAGCAGAAGACGGAAAAGTGCTGAAGAAGCAAGTAGAGAAGATTGTGAGCAAGCAGGAGGAAGCTAAGAGTCAAGAATCTAGCAGTACAATTCGAGTTGATACTAGCAAATTAGAGAGCATTCTGAATAACCTAGCAGAATTGCTTATTTCTCATTCAAGGGTAAAAGAGCTAGTAATATCAAATATGAACTGGCAAGGAGAAAAGCGCAATCATACGGTAAATAGGGAGATCTTATCTGCTTTTGATGAAGTAGATAAGATTATCCGCGTGGTTCAAGAGAAGGTAATGAATACGAGTATGATTCCAATTGGTGGTACATTTACCCGTTTTCAGCGTATGATGCGTGATCTTGCTAAGGAAGTAGGCAAGGAAGTTAAGGTGCATATTGAGGGCAAGGAAACAGAGCTAGATAAGACGGTAATCGAACAGATTGCAGATCCTCTTAAGCACTTGATTCGTAATGCCTTAGACCATGGCCTTGAAACCCCTGATGAGCGCGAGGCTAGGGGTAAGCCAAGGGCTGGAACGATAGTACTAAGAGCCTTCCATCAGGAGGGTAATATTGTAATTCAGATTTCTGATGATGGTAAAGGGATTGATGAACAGATTATTTTTGCTAAGGCTATAGAGAAGGGTCTTGTCAGTGAGCAAGAAAAGCTGTCGCAGCAGGAGATGTATATGCTACTATTCAAGCCTGGATTTTCTACAGCTAAGCAGATTACAGACATCTCAGGTAGAGGTGTAGGTCTTGATGTGGTAATGACTAATATCAAGAAGCTACGCGGATCAGTAGAGATGGAGTCGGAGATAGGTATGGGAACAACAATTACGATTAAACTGCCACTAACTCTTGCTATTATAGATGGAATGATGGTTAGGGTTGGGCAGGAGCGCTTCATTATCCCGCTTAATATGATTTCAGAATTCTATAAAGCGACCAGTGAACATATGCACAAGGCGGAAGGTAAGGGACTGTTTATGCATTTGCGTGGTGAGAATATGCCTTATGTCAGCTTGGCGGATCTATTACAGCTGCAAGGTGAATGCCATTCACCAACGGATGGGATTTTAGTCATTCTTCAGAATAATAATCGCAAGTTAGCTATGATGGTCGATGAAATCCTTGGGCAAGAGCAGGTTGTAATTAAGAGCCTTAAGGAAAACATGCAACAACAAATTGACGGAATTGCAGGGGTAACGATATTAGGTAATGGTAAGGTGGCAATTATCCTAGATATTCCTACAATATATAAGCTGGTAAAGGAAGCAAAGCCAATAAAAAGCTTAGCTTGATGGTGAATTATTATGACAATCGAAAATATGCCTTTAACGGATCAAGAATTTAGAACACTACAAGCTTTTATTGAATCAGTTATTGGTGTTAAATTGACTGATACTAAGCGAGCGCTTGTAATGTCTAGATTATCAAAGCGTGTTCGTGAGCTTAATATAAAGAGCTATCAGGAATATATTGAATTAGTAAATAATGATCCCGATGAGTTACAGGTATTATTCAATAAAATTACTACGAATGTAACGCAGTTTTTCAGGGAGAGCCATCATTTTAACTATTTACAAAACGTATTCCTGCCTAAGTTTGTTGCTGACCCTGCGCATAGTCAGAAGAAATCGCTACGGGTCTGGTCTTCAGCCTGTTCTACGGGGGAAGAGCCATATACAATTGCTATGTGCTTACTTGAATTCTTCAAACAGCATCCCGGATGGAAAATCCAAATACTCGCTTCGGATATCAATACTGACGCATTAAATAAGGCGAAATCAGGAATCTATAACAAACAAGAAATAACAGGGATTCCCTATAATTTCCTGAAAACTTATTTCAAAATGGGTGTCAATGAAAATGAAGGAAAATTCAAGGCAAAGGATTCTTTACAAAAAATTATCAGCTTTAAGCAAATAAATCTAATAACTGATACCTACCCTATAACTGAGCCACTGCATATAATTTTTTGTCGCAATGTATTTATATACTTTGATAAGCAGACTCAGAAGGGAATTATAAATCGTTTTGCAAACAATCTGCATGACGACGGTGTACTAATGCTAGGTCATTCAGAGTCAATTAACTCACTCAACTCGGATAATAAGTGGAACTTAGTAGGTCAAACGATTTATACAAAAGGATTAACATAGGTGGTGTAGATTTGAACCAGCGTTACAACAGACAGTTAGACCGCACAGTGTGTGAGATTTTTGCAGGGGATTATTACTCTACTAAGGATACTAATTTGGTGTTCTCAACCCTGCTAGGCTCTTGTATATCAGTATGTCTGCGAGATAAAACCACTAAAATATCTGGCATGAATCATTTTATGCTCCCAAGTGCCGTTCGCGGTGATAACATTTTGTTCAATGACGATGCACGTTATGGAATGCAATCAATGGAGTTATTAATTAACAGCATGATGAAGCTTGGGGCTACAAGAAATGGCTTACAGGCTAAGGTATTCGGTGGTGGCAAAGTGCTTGGAACAACAGTTACGGCGGTTTCAGATTCGAATGTACAATTTGCCCTAAGCTATTTGCAAATGGAGCAGATTCCTATCTTATCAAGGGACGTAGGCTCCGATGTAGGAAGAAAAATCTTTTTCTTTCCAGAGAGCTTTGAAGTCTATGTTAAAAAGATTCGCTATAACAAGACTTTGGAAACTGCCGTTGCAAGGGAGAAAGAATTCATGCAGTTTATGAATAAGAAAAAGGAGCAAGAGAAGGCCAAAGACGACAATATTACCTTCTTCTAAAAAACAACTTCTTAACAAAAATAATTACCTTCATCTAAAAAGGTGGGTTGCCCATGGTGATAGCTAGAGTGTTAATAATTGATGACTCAGCACTTGTCAGAAACGTACTAAAAACCATGCTAGAAAAAGATCCTGAAATAGAGGTTGTAGGTTGGGCCACTGACCCAATCCATGCTATTAAGGTAATTAAAGAGGTTAAGCCAAATGTGTTGACCCTTGACCTAGAAATGCCAAAGATGGACGGGTTAACGTTTTTAGGAAAGCTAATGAAGATTGTGCCCCTACCAGTTGTAATTATTAGCTCGAAAGCGGAGCGCGGTAGTGAAGCTACTATTAGGGGGCTTGAGCTAGGGGCAATTGATTTTGTTACTAAGCCAGCCATTTCTGTAGGTTCAGGGCTGAAAGAGTTAGAACATGAAATCGTTGAGAAGGTTAAGCAAGCTGCAGCAGTTGATAGGGAGAAGTTGCGTAAATTACATAAAGCACCAATTCTGAAAAAGGCATCAGAAACAGATGGGCAGGCTAGTAATTATGTGGAGCTACCAGCAACATCTACGCAGTCGGCAGCTATAAAAAGCACAGATAAGATTATAGCAATTGGAGCATCTACGGGTGGAACAGTAGCCGTTAGGGCAATTCTTGAGGCGTTGCCTTCAAACTTACCACCAATTGTTATAGTGTTACATATGCCTGCAGGCTTTACGAAGTCTTATGCTCAAGGACTCAATAAACAGTGCCGTATGAATGTAAAGGAAGCGGAAGACCGTGAACCACTCAAATTTGGTTATGCCTATATTGCCTCTGGAGGCAAGCATACGAAGATACACAAGAGCGGCTTTCAATATGAAATACGACTAACGGATGACCCACCATATAATCGTCACCGTCCATCCGTTGATGTGACATTTCTTTCAATAGCCGAGCATGCGGGCGGCAATGTTATGGGTGCGATTTTGACGGGGATGGGTGGAGACGGAGCTAAAGGACTCAAGGAGTTACATGATTTAGGGGCTTATACCATCGTGCAGGATGAGAAAAGCTCGATTGTATACGGGATGCCGAAGCAAGCAATATCATTAGGAGCAGTGAAAGAGGTTGTTGCCTTAGACGCAATTCCTAAGAAGATTATTGACTATATAATCAACTAGAAAGAGTAGTTTACTACACTACTAACAATATCACATATTATGGAAGGGGATAGGGTCGTATGTTTAAGAGCATGAAGCTGACTATTAAGACGAAGCTTATTACATTATTCGTACTAGTCGGACTAATTCCTGCATTGGTAATTGGATTATTCAGTCTAAACGAAGCGAGAACAAATATCCAAGATGAAGTATTTAAACAAAGTCAAATGTTCAGTGAATTCATAACAGAGATATTAGATGACTACTTCGAGGCTCGTAACGCTAATGCGTTAGCTTTAAGTAACTCAATGCAAATTTATCAAGGGCTGCAAGTGCTAACCGATAATGATTTTGATTTTAATAACGCTCAATGGCAGGGTTACTTGTCTGAAATTGAGGCATTAATGGAGCAAACAAGGCAGGATTTTGATTATGAGCTCATGTATATTACGGACAGTGATGGAGTAATTGTTTATAGCTCTGAACCAGCATTCTTTGGGTTAAATTTATCAGATAGAGGGTATGTACAGGATGCTTTTAGAGGACAGCAGTCTTGGTCTGACTACGCGTATTCAGATTTAATAAACAAAACCTTTATGGCTACAGCTGCACCTATACACTCTCGCGCTAATGGTGAATTGCTTGGGGCAGTAGCAGTTGTAGTTGAGGGTGAAGTTGTTGGAGATATGATTCATAGCTTCCTGCCATTATACGGTGAAACAGCAGATGCTTATATGTTTAATGCAGATGGGCTACTACTAACTAACACCATGTTTGGAGAATACAGTCAGAATGCGATTCTTAACGCAACAATTAACACAGAAGCAGTGCAACTGGCTACCCCGCAGATTCGTTCTGGCAACTTAGGTTTTGGTCTAGGAATGGAATACTTGGACTATGAGGGAACTCCAGTAATTGGGGCACTAGATGTAGTGCTGCTTGGAGACACACCAGTAGGCTTTGTGGCAGAGATATATCAGTCAGAGGCATATGCAGGCATTGTAGCAATGCAACGCTTTATCTATATTATACTAGGAATTACAATACCGCTAGTTTTAGTTCTTGGTTTAGTAATTGCAACATCCTTAGCTAAACCAATCATTAGAATGCAGGAAGTGTTAAGCTTTGTAGGTAATAACGATTTGCGTGTTCATGCTGAAGTTACTACGAACGATGAAATTGGTATGATGGCAGAGGATCTTAATACTACAATAGATAAACTTAATATGAGCTTAAACCAAGTTAAGCGGACAGTGGATAATGTTAATCATGGTGCAGAAGAGATTGCTGCGGGCAACCAAGATTTATCACAGCGCACTGAGGAGCAGGCCTCTGCATTAGAGGAAATTGCATCAACTGTCGAAGAGATTACCTCTTCTATGGAAGCGTCGTCAGCAAATGCTGTAGAGGCAGATAATCTATCAAGACGCACACTAGAAACTGTACAAAATGGAGAACAGGTAGTTAATAACCTACAGGAGTCGATGACTGAGATTACGAAGGGGAGCAGAGAAATCTCTGAGATTATCTCTACTGTTAATGATATTGCCTTCCAGACAAATTTATTAGCACTAAATGCTGCGGTAGAAGCAGCACGAGCTGGTGAACAGGGCAGAGGCTTTGCTGTTGTGGCAGCAGAGGTTCGTAATCTAGCGGGTAGATCGGCAGAAGCCGCGAAAGAGATTGAGATGCTGATTAAGAGTAGTATTGAGCGCGTAGACCGAGGTAACCAACAAATGGACGAAACTCAGCAGGTATTGCACGCAATTGTTGATAACACCCGTAAGACTACAGATGTTGTCGGAGAAATTGCTGCATCTCTGAAAGAACAAACGGTTGCAGCAACAGATATTCGCCGTGCTATTGATGAGTTGAACCAGGTAACACAGCAAAATGCTTCCTTAGTAGAAGAGATTGCTAGCTCAAGTGAGAATATGAGCAGTGAGGCAATGGAACTTTCTAAATTGGTGAGCATGTTTAAGCTTAGTAATGATGTAGCAAGCTCAGAATTCAGGCAGTTACCTAGCGCGCCAACATCAAAACAGAAGCAATATCAGAAGCAGACTAAGAAGCAAGCGCACACGCCGAATCAGAAGTTGATTGCCAGCGACAATAAAAAACAGAAACAAAGTATGGACACAGATGATTTTGATTTTGATGAAAAGGATTTTGAAAAGTTCTAGGAGGGGATTATTTTGGATAAAAGCAATCAAGTCTCCCAATTTGTCACCTTCCAAATCGGCGATGAAGAATATGGAATAGATATAATGCTAGTACAGGAGATAATTCGCTACCAGAAGCTTACGAAGGTGTTTAACGCAAACCCTGCAATCAAGGGAGTAATGAACTTCCGCGGTAATGTAATACCAATAATCGATATGCGTAAGAAATTTAAACTACCAGAAATCGAGTATGATGACTATACCGTTGTTATAATAATTGAGATTAACAAAAAGACAATGGGGATGATTGTCGACCGTGTTTCAGATATTCTTAGCTTCGATGCTGAGGAAATACAGGTTGTAGATCGAGAGTTTGTTGAAGATGTAATGACCGAGCATCTCAAAGCTATGGCCAAAAAAGATAACAGAATAATTATGCTGTTAGACTCTAATCGAGTCATGAGCTTTGAAGAATATGCAAAGGTAAAACAATCATACACTGGTACAGATACAACAGATGAAATAGCAGCGACAGAATAGCTTTACCCTTTGTATTACACATTCATTTTTGACATGTCTAGTAGCAAATCTTAATCTATAGTAAAGTATAGTAGAAAATATAGAAATATTAGAAAGTAGATTTGTAGAAAACTACGACATTAAAATGAGAATGAGGAGGAAAATGCTATGAAAGCTAAAGTAGACCAGGATTTATGCATATCTTGCGGTGCTTGTATTGATATTTGTCCAGAGGTATTTGATTGGAATGATGACGGTAAGGCCTCAGCTATCGAAGGCGATGTTCCAGAGGAGCACGAAGCCCATGTAGATGAAGCTATTGATGCATGTCCAGTAGAGGCAATTAGTAAAGAATAAAGCAAAAGATATATCAATAACAGAGTTTGAACAGAGTTTGCAATAAAGTAAAGCTCCCTATCAGTATTAGATTACAACTAATGCTGATAGGGAGTTAATTATTTGCGGGGTACAAATGTAAAACCACCATTGTTCTCCACTAAATTTAGTGGCATTTTAAATATTGATAGGTTTGTACCCTGCTCCATTGTATCTAATATATCAACTACATTTTGTATATATGTTCTAGTATTGATAGGGAATTTAAGTTCATTACCTTGGCGGCAATTAAATAGGCTCCAATTTCGAATTGCTTCCCAGTTATGTTCTGGTGACCAGTTGTATGCTTGTTTATGTATCGCAAGAATATTCTGTGTGAGCTTATCGATGTCAGGTTTTTCTAAGGCACGCAAGTGTATTATTGGTTGTCGCAAATCTCTAAATCCTAGGGAGATATCATTATCACTTATGCGTAGGCGTTGAGCTAGAGGTCCATAGGTGCAAATGCCTTTCTCAGAGTCCTTAAACAAATCATCGGTACCGACAAATACAAACAGACAGTTTGGAAACTCCCCAGAGCTAGTCCCATCAACTATGTAGCGTAAATTTTCATAAATGCTGTGCCTAATATCAGAGCGTTGATGCATTGCAGTTTCTAGCTCGTCTATCAAAATAACAAGTCCATTATATTTTAAAAGATTAACTAATCTAGTAAATGTTTTCAAGAATAATAAAGCATTAGAGCGATCTACCTGTCCCTTTATACCGAATTCAGCCTTAAGCTTTGCTGGCATATTGGTTTCGCCTTTTATCCATGAGGCTGCAGCCAAGCTAGTGTCTTGGTTTTTCTGGATTTTAGCTCTAATATAGGCGATAAAAGCACGTGCATAATCTCCGTGGTATTGGCTTAATTGTGCTGTGATATGGGAGATTTCTTCGAAGGCCTGGCTGCGATTTTCATAGCTTTGCAGCTTAGTGAGCCAGCACTTAAACATTTCCTCAAAGCCTGTGTCTATTACCTCTGCTGATTCTACTGAAAGATTATGCATAGCCTGCCTGTATAAATCCGCCCATTTATTCATCGTAAAGCTTTGATTAAGCTGCATGCGGGCAACGATAAAATTGTCATCTATGGCTTGCTGATGCAAAGAGTGAAGTAGAAAGGTTTTTCCTGAGCCATATGCCCCGCTTATGAACTTAGTAACTCCGTTACCTGCTTGTGTTAATTGCAAGCAACGATTTAGTTCAGCAAGCTCAGGTTCTCGGCTGACTAATAGCGACTCCACTGAAGTGTTGGGAACGACACCACTCTTTAAAGCTGATATGATTTTTTTTGCATCTAAGCTATTTAAGGTCATAGTTATAATTCCTTTATATCCGAAATTTTTACCTTAACTTGTATTATAGTGGCAAAGTGCTAGATTGTCACCGTTTTCAAAAAACTAAAAAAGAAGTATAGTAGTATTTAGAGAAAAAATATAATATAAAATAGCACACAATTATCTCAAAAAATGTTAGGGGGCGCTTTGGTGAAAAACGATAATCAGAATTATAATCTTTTAGATAACGAAGATATCATCGAAAAAACTGCAAAGGATAAAGAAGATAAAGAAAAAAATCCACAAAAATACGGTGGATTTCTCACTAGGTTATTTGCATTTATCATTGATGCGGCAATCTTAGGTATTGTAGCGTCGGCAATAACAATGATGATGGGTCAGCCAATACCTTTAAGTACAGAGCAAATGCAAGAAACGCCGTTCTTTCAACAATTGATGTTTATATTAAGCGCACTTTACTTTATCTATATGCCTACCACGAAATATCAAGCGAGTTTTGGTAAGTATATATTCAAATTGAAAATAATTGACCAAGATGGAAACCGCCTAACTGTAGGACGCTCTGTAGGGAGGTACCTTGGTACAATCTTATCAGGAATCATATTCTATATTGGATTTCTAATGATTGCCTTTACATCAAAAAATACTGGATTACATGACATGCTAGCAAAGACTTATGTTGTTAAACGGTAATATAGCACTCGATGACAAAAAGCTATAGTTTTTGGATATTTACAAATGTGTTATAAAAGGCTACTCCAGGACTACCTGTGACAAAATTGCCCATGTCTGTAGGTTGATTTTCGACTAGATCATTTACAAATACATTCGACTTAGGTGTCCAGCCTTGGTAGAAGACGATAGAGTTACCGGGAACATCATTTGAGACCCTAGCCTTAGCGACTATACTTCCATTTTGATTAAAAACCTTAACCATGGAACCAGTGATGATTGCCAAGTCTGTAGCTGTTATAGGATTAATAACAACCTCAGGCTCTGGCTTCAGCTTTTGAATCCAAGGATTATTTTGGAACTGTGAATTTATCGCAAACTGGGCATGTGGTGATAAAAGCCAATAAGGATATTTAGGGGAGTTGCTTTTTTTATCTAGGGTAGCCATTAAGAACTCAAACTTTTTAGTCGGAGTTTTAAAGGATAAATTCTCCCAAGCAGTAGGTAGCTTGATTTTTTTTGGACCGTCTAGTAGCTCACGCCAATTATTAATGTCTAATTGTTGGTATAATTCATTATTAAATTCATTATCAATAAAGTCTTCTGAGCTAAGATCAGTTGGAAAACGACAGAATCCAGGTTGAAGAACATTTAGCGTTTTAGACAGCAATTGAGCTATTTCTAACTCACTTTTACTATCGTAGTATGGCTTAATAGCTGGCTCGTTGATAGCAATCCAATGATGCCAGTAGCTCGCTACTATATCCCACTCCTCAAATTGAGTGGTAGTAGGTAAGACTATATCAGAGAGCTGCGCCGTAGGCGTAAGAAACTGATCAACGGTTACGATTAATTCGAGATTTTTCAGTGACTTCATTAATGATTTACGAGCAGGTGATTGGGTGAGTAGATTTCTGCATGAAATCCACAGTAGCTTAATAGGTGGATTATCTAATTCCTGCAGTGCAGTATCAAAGGTATTTATATCAACGGCTCGAAATGAATGCGGTGCGGAACGCATTAAGATATTATAGTTGAACTGCCATGTTTGTTGCTGGGCGAATTGCACACCACTTCCGATAGTTCCTATGTTACCAGTTATTGCAGCAAGGGCATTGATTGCTCGTATAGTTTGGCCGCCTTGCAAATGACGCTGAAGACCAAAACCAGTCCAAATCATCATTGGCCGTTTACGATACATTAGCTCAGCAAGCTCTGTAATAACTTCGATTGTTTGACCACAGAGACTTAATAAATCGTTAAAGTCGTAATTTTTTAAGCTTTCATTGTAGTGCTCCCAGCCATGTGTATATTGCTTAATAAACTTGGTATCTTGCCAATTTTGTTCTATGATTACTTTGGCAATAGCAAGTGCTAGATATATGTCACTACCAGGATTAACCTGGATATAAATATCCGATTTTCTAGCAGTCGTAGTATATATAGGGTCAATAACAACAACAGTTGCACCCTGCTCTTTAGCTTTATAGATGAAAGGCATACTATGGACAGCAGTCCATGCGGGATTTACTCCCCACAATATAATAAGCTGAGAATGAACCATTTCCTCGGGGTCAGATGTCAAATAATCACCAAAATCATAGGTGTGAGCGTCTAAACCTGCTGACCAACATGGAGAGCCAATAGCCTGCGTCGTTGGTCCTAAACTGTTAAACATACCTTCAGCAGCATTGTGTAAAATTCCGAAATTACCAGAGTATTTATTCAATGCTAATGCAAGATTGTTTCCATAACGATGGTTAAGGGAAAGGATTTTATCAGCAATTATCTTCATTGCTTCTTCCCATGATATTTCTTGCCATCTCCCAGAACCTCTGTGGGTTTGCAGCATTGGTGTACGTAGACGTTCGGGATGATATACTCTATTGGTATAGCTATACCCTTTTGTACACAGCTTCCCGTTGGTGTAACTATGTGAGGGGTCGCCTTCTACTTTATGTAAAATGCCGTTTTGTGTATAAGCAAGTATACTACAAGTATCATAACAATTCCTTGGGCAAGCATGACGTGTAATACGATATGATTGATTTTCTGTAGCCATGATAAATACACCCCTTTCTACAAAATATATCATACTATTGACTATAGTGGAGTGATGAGATTTGAAGAAGCAACTTGGATTTTTAATGAATTTACAAAAATGCATAGGTTGCCATGGGTGTGAGATGGCTTGCCAGAATGAACATCGACTCCAAGACCATAAACGGAGAAATGTAACCTCCTTAGGCGAAAGGGAAAATGTTATCGGGTTTTTATCGATGTCTTGTAACCACTGCGTGAATCCTGCATGTATGGCAATCTGTCCTAATAAATGTTTCAAAAAAAGGCGTGATGGAATTGTTTCACATGATGCAAGTCGCTGCTCAGGCTGCAAAAGCTGCATAGGAGCATGTCCGTTTAATGCACCTAAGTTTAACGCATTAACTGGAAAAATAGATAAATGTAATATGTGTATAAATCGTCAACAAGCCAGCTTATTACCTGCTTGTGTAAGTGCATGCATTCCAAAAGCATTAGTACATGTTGACATACCTTCAATGGAAAACGAGTATAGTAAATTACCAGTGGGAATTAAAATGGCACAATTTACGGAACCGTCTGTTCGTTTTATATTGCCCGAAAAACCGAAACGCTACTTAGCGAACATAAGCGGTCGGCGCAAGGAGGATTCAATATGAAAGTAGACTCATTGTTACTACGGGAACTGTTATTTATGGAACCCCTCGTAAGGTACCAGTTGTTAAATGGTGTAATTACTAATGAGATTTCAATCTCGGAATTAGTATGCTTCGATAGTAACGTTGCCAGTAAAGATGTCAACAAGGCTGCCAGAAAAGATGTACAACTAGCTGAAAAATCAATGCTAGTTCTAGAATTAGACAACAGTTCGCTATTGGATACTATAGACACCTTGAAGCAAGAATCGATGCATAGAAATATATTAGAGGACAATATAAAAGCCCTTTGTTTATTACATGAAAATAATATCGCTATACCAGAAATCGTATATCAAGCAATTAAGCAAGTACATATACCAGTAATATTTTTAGAGAAGTTAACCTTTGAGCAGTTACTAAGCTATTATCAATTTGCAAAGCAGCTTAAGGAAAGCGGTATGCTACTAGAATATATAAGAGCTTCAAACAATTATCTATATTCATTATTAAACAAGCACGGTATAAGCTACCTCTGGTCGTTTTTGGAGCAGACTATCCAGCAATCAATATTTCTATTCAACTCACGACTTGAACCATTAGCATTAACGGATTCTATGGTAGATGAAATAGCAGCAAAAAAAGAAGAGTGGACTGAATTAAGATCTGCTTTTCAAATGTATAAAGGAACTAAGCAGGAACATATAGAACTAACAGCTAAAAGTGCAGCAACTGGAAAAACGAAAAATTGGAAGCTCTTAAATATAGAAATTGACATGCAACAGGGGTATGTCGGAATACTTGAAGAAAACGGACAATTACAGGCAGTTGATGTAGCCCATGTACAAAGAGCTTTGCCGTTAATAGTAGCAGAGCTATTAAAACAACGGGAAATTACTGAAACTAAAAAATCCTATAAACAAAGCTTTCTATATGATTTATTGCATAATAACCTAGAGGAGGCTTCGGACCTGGTTATAAGCCAGGGAAAATTATGGGACTGGGATTTAACAAAGCCGTACCAGCTACTACTTATTGAATTTTCAAGGCAAAATATAACTAAATTGAATCATGAGGAATATAAGCACACTCAATTACTAATTAAAAATCTATTAGCTAGTAGTTTTAAAGTGGCAATTGTAGAAGAGTTAAATGGACAAATCGTTGTAATGTACTCAGACAGTATTGGCATAGCTAAAGTCCGCAAACAACGTAAAGAATCTGCATTGGCGATTGCCGAGACAATCCAAGAAAAAATTAGAAATGTTTTCCCTGAAAGTAAAGTCACAGTAGGTATTGGCAGATTTTACCCAACAACTGATGATTTATGTCGAGCTTATCAAGAGGCCAAGACTGCTGTAGAGTTAAGCAAGTATATGCCAGATGTACACATTATGCATTTCGAGGATTTGGGTGTAATGCGCCTGTTAACTAATATTAGGAACGAGCAGTTAGAGGATTTCTTTAAGGAATATTTAGAAGAGCTTTTGATGTTTGATGAAGAAAACAACACGAATTTCCTGCAATCATTAAACGTGTACTTTACCGAAAATGGAAACTTAAAGGCGGCAGCAAAAAAATTATATGTTCATACAAACACACTGCGCTACCGACTAAAAAAAGCTGAAGAGATTCTAAAAGTAGACCTGCAAAAACCAGGTGACTTTGTAAATTTATATGTTGCATCGTTAATTCATAATTTGAATCAAAATAAATGAGCTCCCTGTGGAGCTTTTTTTTGATTGTAAAAAATACAAAAAACAATAGAAAGGTTTGAATAATATCACAATCAGCTTCACAAAAAATTCAAATATAATATAAGCAAGACTAGTCTAACAAACCTAAATTTGAAAGGGGGATGTTTATGTTTACAAGAAAGCAAATTGTTTTAGCACTTAGTATATTCATGTTGTTAATCGCCTTAGTAGGCTGTGGTTCTGAGACTTCTGAAGTTTCGGTAAGTAGTGGGGTAATTGATAAGGAATACGAAGGGGTAGTAAATCCACAAATTCCTATGGAATTCAAATTAACAGAAGAAGAGAAGAAGAATGGTGTGCAAAAAGTCACAATTGAAGGAAGTAATGACAAAGATAGTAGTGATGAAGAAGATACTGACGAACAATCATCAGACGAAGAAGATGATGGGGGCGAGGAACGTGCCAGACCAAACATTTAATAGAAGTTCATTAGAACAGCGGATTATTGTATATAAGCTGGCATCAATGTATTACCAAGATGGGGTTAAAGTAATCAATGATGACAGAATACGCATGCTTATTGATAATATAGACTTCGATAATCAGCATATTCTCACAGCTATAAAGATGCTAGAAGATAGCAGTCTTATTGACGCTAAGACTTTAGAACAGACAGAATTTGACTATAACAAGCTATTTGTAGGTCCTGGAAAAGTCAAAGCACCTCCATATGAATCAGTATACAGGAATCCAAAACGATTATTAATGCAGCAAGAGACTTTAGCTGTGAGAAATTTCTATAGAAAGCTCGGTATTGAGTGTAAGGATAATGGAAGTCAGCCTGATGATCACTTAGGGTTAGAATTAGAGTTTATGAGTTACTTATTACACTGTGTATTGCAGGAGCAAAATCAACAGGAACAGATTTCACAAGAACAGAATTCACAAGAACAAATTTTAAAAGAACAGAATTTGCAGAGTCAGTATTTAGAAGTCTATAAAGAGTTCTTGGAGCAGCACATATTGCAGTGGGTGCCTAAACATTGTGAACAGGTTTTAGAGAATAGTGGCAGTGTAATATGTCGTGCTATGGCTTTGTTGTTAAAAGGTATGATGGAAGTAGAAAATTCAGATAGGAACGTATTTATAGATTTACAGGGAGGGAAACATGATGAGCGAACAATGCAAACTTTCTAGACGAACATTTGTAAAAGGGGCTGCGGCAGCAGGGGCGCTTGCAAGCTTGGGTCTTACAGCCGGGTATGAACTCAGTGGACTGCAACAAGCCAAAGCTCAAAACAACGTAAATGCGCAGACTTTTAGAAATGCTTGTCCGAGAAATTGTTATGATACATGTGCCATTCTGACAACGGTTGAAGATGGCGTAATTACAAAGGTTACTGGTAATCCAGATAATACCTATACACGTGGAAAGCTATGTGTAAAAGGAAACTCTTATACGAGAATGGTATATGCTCCAGATCGCATTAAATATCCAATGCGTCAAAAGGGCAGAGGATCTGGCAACTGGGAAAGAATCTCTTGGGATGAAGCATTTACAGAAATCGCACAGAATATTCTAAAAATCAAAGAAACCTATGGTAGTACACTACCTATTTGTCTCAATAAATATTCAGGAAACTTCGATATCATGCACTATGGTATTGAAGGTACAATGGCTAGCATTGGCTACACTACAAGGGCAATCGGCACACCATGCTGGCCAGCGGGGATAGACGCTCAGACATTTGATTTTGGAACAATCTATAACAATGATCCAGAGGATATTTTAAATTCTAAGTATTTAATTTTATGGGGAGTAAACCCTGCTTGGTGCGCTGTTCATTCCATGTATATTATTGAGGAAGCGAAGAAAAATGGCTGTAAAATCATTGCTATAGACCCGATTTTAACGGCTACGGCTTCTAGGGCAGATATGTTTATTCAGATTAAACCTAGTACGGACGGAGCACTTGCCTTAGGAATGGCTAAATATATTTATGATAATAACCTTTATGACGCTGATTGGTTGATTAGGAATGCTAAAGGGTACGAAGAATTTTTCGGTTATGTGAACAACAATATTACTTTGGAGTGGGCAGCAGAAAAAACAGGTATTCCAGTAGCGGTAATTGAACAGCTTGCAAGGGAATATGCAACTGCAGACCCTGCAAACATTTGGATAGGTTATGGTATGCAACGTCACACAAATGGTGGTGCTAACGTACGCGCGATTGATGCATTAGCAGCTATTACTGGAAACGTAGGTAAAAAAGGTGGCGGTGCTCAGTATGCTCAGCTAGAAACATGGGGCTTTAACTACCATGCTATGGTCAAACCTCAACCGGAAGGTACTACAGGTGATGGCGACAGAGGCATAAATATGAATAACTTTGGTGCAGATGTTTTGGCAGCACAGGATCCACCAATAAAGATGATGTGGATTGCAGCCCGTAATCCAGTGGCACAGGACCCAGAAGTTTCTGTAGTTTTAAAAGCATTCGAAGCTATGGACTTTGTAGTAACAGCAGACCTATTCATGAATGATACTGTTAAAATGTCAGACATTGTACTTCCTGTTACCACGCCTTTTGAATCACCTGGAGTTAACGTAAGCTATTGGCATTATTGGTTGAACTTAAACGAACAAGCAATAAAACCAATAGGTGAATGCAAGAACGATGTTGAGATCGCTATGGGCTTATCAGCAAAAATGAACGAGCTATCACCAGGTTCATGCACCTATCCAACATCAGGTGATTTAGACGAATGGGTAGAAAAAGAATTTAATGATGGTATCTTAAAACAATTTGGCTTAAAAGACTTTGATGAGTTAAAGCAAAAAGGTACGGTAAAAGCTAAAAGTGGTTTAATCGCATGGGAAAGAGGGAACTTCCGTACTCCTTCAAGAAAATATGAGCTGTATTCAGAAGAAGCTGAGAAATTTGGTAATCATCCGCTGCCAGTGTATGTAGAAGAAATGCAAGCACCTAGTGGGTATCCATTCCGTTGCATTTCACCACATTGGAAATTGAATATTCATAGTCAATTCCAAAATATTGACTGGATGGAAGCAATCAATGATCAACCGTTTGTAGAGATTCATCCTAATGTAGCTAAACGACTAGGAATTCAAACGGGTGATGCGGTTAAGGTCTATAACGACTTAGGTTATGTCCAGCTGGCTGCTAAAATCACAGGTACGATATCAGAAGATACCTTAGTTGTTTATGAAGCTTGGTATAAAAACAAGAATTTCAATATCAACTATACTGTTAAAGCGATACCAGCAGATATGGGTGCAAAAGCAACAGGTATGCCAGGTATTGCATTCCATGATAATTTCGTAAACATAACAAAAGTGTAAGGAGGGATTAATGTGTCGAAAAAATTAGGGTTTCTAGTAAATAGTGATCGTTGTGTGGGCTGTCATTCCTGTGAAATGGCATGCAAGAACTATTATCAGCAAGATCCTGAAATTCGCTGGAGAAAAGTATATGCAGTTAAAGAAGGGGCTCATTCAACTATCCCGCTAAGAGAATATATATCAGTTGCCTGTAACCATTGCGAAGAACCGTCATGTATGAAGGCGTGTCCAGCAAGGGCATATAGTAAGCGTCAAGATGGCATTGTTGTTCATCATCAAAGTCGCTGCATTGGTTGCAAGATGTGTATTATGGCCTGTCCATATAATGTTCCTGAATACAATGCGAGCATGAAGAAAGTAGAAAAGTGTCATATGTGCTACGAAAGAATTGATCGAGGAGATAAACCAGCATGCGTTGAAGGTTGTCCAGTGGATGCGATAGACATCATTGATCTAAATGCTATATCTGGTTTTGGTATGGACACTAATTATGCAGGATTTCCTAATCCTGAGATAACTAAGTCGACAACAAGATTTATTAAGCCTAAAGCTCTCATGCAAGTAAGGAGGGAAAAATAATGAGTGAAATTACCTTAGTTCTGTTCACGGTCCTAACACAGCTTGCTGTGGGTGCATTAGTTACACTGTGGCTACTAGAGACCTTAGGCAAGAAAGTTAAGGTTGAAACAGGAAAGTTTTTGACAACTACCGTTTTGGGAATTACTGCTGTAGGTATAGTGATTTCGTTATTCCATCTAGGTAGCCCAGCGATGGCATTTCTAGCGTTAAGTAATATTGCAAACTCTTGGTTAAGTAGAGAAATATTAATGTTTGGCTTGTTCTTCGTGGCGGCACTTGTATATCTGCTGCAATGGAAGGAAGGACAACAGCAAGCAAGAAAAATTGTCGGCTGTGTCACTGCGATAATCGGTACAGTAGCAGTAATGTTTTCAGGAATGATTTATGTCTTACCAGCAATGCCAGCATGGAACAACTTTTCACCAGTATTATTCTTCCTTGTAACAGCATTTTTGCTAGGTCCGATATACACGTTCATGGTATTAAGATTTAAGGACGACATTGAGGCACCTAAAATACCTGTAGCTGTTTCTGTAGTACTTGGATTCTCAATCATTAGCTTTGTTCTGTATCTGACAACAATGCAAGCAGGGGTGATTGAACAAAACCTGACGGCTGTTAACATAATTGCCAGCGAAGCGTTTTGGCTACGGGCTGCAGTCGGTTGGTTATTACCTCTGGGCATTCTCGGATATTTCGCCTATAAACAGCAAAAAATGACACAACCAGTGGTTATAACTGTGTTCTTATTGCTACTTGTTGGCGAGCTTGTAGGAAGAGAATTGTTTTATAGTGCTATTGTAGGTATGCAAATTGGCCTGTAAATGTAACTTTTAAACTAGCAAAAACGGTGTGTAAGCTTAAAACAACAAAGCCCACACCGTTTTTATATTGCACACAATCTTTAATACGGTATTAATTGTTTGTATTTAGTGAGTATACCAGATAAAATATTAATGAATTTACTATAGAGCTTGGATGTGATTTATGTTTAGACTAAATAATAATTCTATGAATCCACTGAAAATCCTAACGAAAAAAGATTGGATAGTGTATCTAACAGTTAATTTAATAGTATTAATTATTAGTCTAGTATTTGCCCTAATAGCTATTTATGAAGCGAAAATAGCAGAAGAACAACGTAGATTAGCTATTGAGCTAGCATACGAGCAACAGCAAGCTTTAGAGCAAGCGATACTGACAGAAGTAGCTAGAAAACAAGAGATTGCTGCTATCCAGTATAAGACAGGTCTGGATGATGAAATAGCTCGAAAGATAGTGGAAGAGGCAGGACGTTATGAGTCACTTAATAGCAATTTAATTGCTGCTGTGATGTTTGTCGAGAGCAGCTATAATCCAATTGCCGTCAGTCATGCTGGAGCAATTGGTATTATGCAGATAATGCCAGTAACAGGGGAGTGGCTAGCAGAGTTTTTAGAGCGACCTTTTACCATAGATCTACTATATGACCCGCTATATAACATCGAGCTAGCATGCTATTATTTAGATTATCTACTCGATATGTATGATAACAACTTACATAGTGCTCTGACAGCTTATAATAGAGGGCCTACAGGACTGGAACGATTTATAGAAAACAATCAACGTACAAGCTCTACCTATAGCAATAAAGTTATTGAATTATATGAGAGCTTCAAAAATACTTCTCCTAATTAGTAGCTATGGTATATATGCATAACATCCCCCATAAACATTGTATGTAAGCTTCAATTGCTGGTATGCAAGCTTGATTTATAGATAGGTTACGATTAGTAGTATGGGGGTGTGGGGAGTGCGAACAATTTTTCTGCTGTTAGTGGGTATTATTGGTGTATCAATAGTAGGCTGCGGACTGAAGATTAGCAATACAGATTATACCTTACTTAATGTTTCTTATGATCCTACAAGGGAATTTTACCGTGATTTCAATCAACTATTTATAGAATATTGGGAGCAAGAGACTGGTGGGACGGTGCATGTGCTGCAGTCACATGGCGGGGCGGGAAGTCAGGCCCGTGCAGTTATAGAAGGACTTGCTGGCGACGTAGTAACAATGGCGTTAGCCTATGATATTGATATGATTCACAAGCTATCTAATTTACTACCATCAGACTGGGAAGGTCGGCTGCCATATAATTCAACCCCATATACATCTACGATTGTGTTTTTAGTACGGGAGGGTAACCCTAAGAATATAACAGATTGGGACGACTTGATTCGTGATGATGTTGCAGTAATTACCCCAAGTCCGAAAACTTCTGGCGGGGCACGCTGGAATTACTTGGCGGCCTGGGGATATGCGATGAATGCATACGGCAATGATGAAAAAAAGGCCCTTGAATTCATTACGAAGCTTTATAAAAACGTGCCAGTACTAGATGCGGCAGCGCGTGGTGCTACTACGACCTTTGTTGAACGAGACATTGGAGATGTATTTATTACATGGGAGAATGAAGCATATTTAGCAATACAAGAAATTGCAGATAAGGCATTTGAAATTGTTGTCCCTAGTGTTAGTATTCTCTGTGAGCCACCAGTTGCTCTAGTGGATAAAAACGCAAAAAGAAAAGGTAACTACGAGGTAGCACAGGCATATCTCGAGCATTTATATACGGAAGAAGCGCAGCATATTATTGCTAAACACTATTTTCGACCAAGAAATGAACAAGTATTAAATCAGTATAGGCACATTTTTGCAGATGTTGAACTATTTACGATTGATGATGAAATGTTTGGTGGCTGGACAAAGGCCCATGAGACTCACTTTAGTGACAGAGGATATTTCGACAAAATCTATCGACCATAAAGATAAAGAAAACTTAGTTCAAAAGACACAAGGGGGCAGTTCACGGTTCTCTTGTGTCAAATTATTATAGGAGAGTGCAGGATGTTTAATGATTTGAAAAAACTAGTGACAATCATTTGTGTTGTTCTAGCGGTGTTTCTAGCTATAATATGGCTAAATCAGGTAGCGCAATTAGCTGGTTTAGCTGCTAATTTTCATCCGATATTAGGACAAGCTGTTTTGCTTGTTTTAGTTATTGGTTCGCTAATGGCAATCATAGCGCCATTGATTTGGTTCTATCGCATGCCTAAATCTCTAGTGCCTCCTGAAGCGGAGGGAACAGAAGAGTACCAAGAATATATAAAGCTATTGGGAGAAAGACTGACTACCAATAAGATTTTAATAGAGCATGGTGTAGTTGTTGATTCAACAGATAAAAAGAGTATTGAGGAAGCGCTAGTTTTTTTGCAGGAGAGAGCCGATGAGAGCATCAAAGCAAATGCTTCACAGGTGTTTATCGCTACGGCAATCTCGCAGCATGGAAGGCTTGATGGACTGATTGTATTATTAGCGCAAATGCGTATGATTTGGCAAGTGAGTCGAATTTTTCACCAGCGTCCATCGATTAGGGAAATGGTCTATTTGTATATTAACGTATTTACTACGGCACTGCTTGTCAATCAGGTTGAAGATATAGAGCTAATGGAAGAACAAATCGAGCCTGTAATTGCATCTGTATTAGGAAGTACACTGGTAGGTGGATCTGTATCTAATGTACTCGCGGGCAGTAATGCCGTAGCTACAGTGATTATTAACTCTGTCTTGCAGGGGTCGGCCAATGCCTATTTAACTTTGCGTGTAGGCGTATTAACGAAAAAATATTGTGCGTCAGTAACAAAAGTAGAGCAACAAGGCCTACGCCACTTTGCAGCCGTTGAGGCTGTGGGGATGTTAAAGGGAGTTGTTAACGAATCGACAGCTGTAGTTAGCAAAGCAGTTATTAGGGCAGCTAAACGAGCGGGTGAGGAATCGTATCAAGCTAGTAAGGAGTTTGTAGTGAGCACATCTAAGAACTTCTTTGGTAAATTCTTCAAGAGCAAAGTGTAGGGTGAAAATGATTAAGGGGATGTGCCGATAAAGCACATCCCCTCTTAAATGTCTTTTAGTCGATAAGCTATATTTATGCGCGGCCTTTAAGCAGCCACTTTTCAAAGCGATATACAGCTTGATACATCATAGTTGCTATTAAAGCTATGATAAGTAGGCTAAGCATAACAAGGGTGAAATTAAATACCTGGAAACCGTAGATGATTAAATATCCCAACCCTTTTTTAGCAACTAGAAACTCCCCTACTATAACACCTACCCAAGCGAGGCCAACGTTAACTTTTAGAGTCGATACGATTGCTGGAAATGAAGCTGGTAGGATTACTTTGGTGTAAGTGTCTTGCTTGCGTCCACCAAAGCTATCGACAACTTTGATATAGTTCTTATTCACTTCTTTGAAGTTGTTGTAGACTACGATTGTTGTGATTATTACGGTAATAGACAAGGCCATCGCCATGATTGATAAGAATCCCGGTCCAAGACTTACGATGAATACTGGTCCTAGGGCAACCTTAGGCATACTGTTTAGGACTACTAAGTATGGTTCTAGTACACGGTCTAAAAACGGTGACCACCAGATTGTCGATGCAACAATAGTTCCTATAATCGTCCCTAATAAAAATCCCAGGACTGTTTCTGTTAGTGTAACCGTAACATGTGGCAGTAGAGTGCCGTCGCTGATTTTTGTTAAAAACAGATTCCATATTCTCGATGGATAGCTAAAGATTAATGGGTTAATCCAACGATTGACAGACGCTAATTCCCAGGTTGCAAAGAAGCCAATTAAGATTGTTAATTGAACCGATAAGACCTGTAGTTTTGTCTTGCGCTCATTTTTTAAGTAATTGGCGTGTATCGTCTTAGGGTCTATGTTAGATATTTTATCGCAATCATTGTTCATCGACATCCAACTCCTTCCATATTTTATGGAAGATATCATAGAAGCCTTCAACCTCTCTGGCACTGAAGGGCACAGTATTTCGAATTTCATCAGGAATTATAACGGTTTCCTTAATTTTACCTGGGTAGTTATCCATAATAATGATGCGATCACTCATTGCAATTGCTTCGGCAATATCGTGGGTAACAAGGATTGCTGTTTTGTTATGTTTCTTTAAGGTCATAGAGACTAAATCTTCGAGCTTAAGTTTGTTTTGATAATCTAGTGCGGAGAATGGTTCATCTAGCAGTAGCACATCTGGTTTGGCAGCTAGTGTGCGGACGAGTGCTGCCCGTTGACGCATACCTCCAGATAGCTGACTCGGATAATGATCCTTATATTTTGCTAGGCCCATCTCTTTCAACAGGTGTAAGGCATACTCTTCTGTTTCCTTCGTTAGCTGCTTCATTACTTCTAGGCCGATACAGGCGTTTTTAAAGATTGTGCGCCAGTCAAACAAATAATCGGACTGAAGCATGTAACCAACCTTTGATGAAGGCTTAGTTATTGCTATATTATCTATTAATATCTTTCCGCAAGTAGGCTTAAGTAGCCCTGCAATACAAGATAGGATTGTGCTTTTTCCACAGCCGCTGGGACCGACGATACTAACAAATTCACCTGTTTTTACGTCTAAATTAATGTTTTCAATTGCAGTGTTAGCCTCGGTTGAATTGACATAGACGTGGGTTATATTTTGCAGTTGAATTTTAGTAGTATCCATAGCTATCATTACTGCATTGCCTTCTCTGCAAAGCTAGTATTTACTAAAACTGAGTGCTCGACACGCAGCTGTAGTTCGCCTGCTTCTTCAATAATATCTTGAAGGAGATTCCATTCTTGCTCATCTAGTATTGGATTTCTATCATAAGATTCCTGCGCTCGGTACCTGTCAACAACTGCTGTAATTATATCTATTTCTGTGTCGGCGAAGAATGGTGCAATAGACGCAGCAACGACCTCTGCTGGCTGTTCATATACCCATGTTTGTGCTCTATAAATAGCGTTAGTGAATTTTTGGATAATCTCAGGATTCTTCTGAATGTAGCTGTCCTTAGCCATGAAAACTGTATAAGGGATATTGCCACTTTCAGTACCAAAGGAAGCTAACACGTGACCCAAGCCCTCCCGTTCAAAGATAGTTGCCTGAGGTTCGAATAATTGTACATATTCGCCAGTCCCTGATGCGAAGGCATTTGCGATATTTGCGAAATCAATGTTTTGAATTAAATCAAGGTCGTTGTGCGGATCAATTCCTTTGCTCTTAAGAACATACTCCCCAACCATTTGTGGCATACCGCCAACTCGCTGCCCTAAGAACACACTACCCTTTAAGTCGTCCCAGGTAAAATCGGGATTAGGCTCCCTGGCAACAAGAAATGTCCCATCAGTTTGTGTGAGCTGCGCAAAGTTCACAACTACATCATCTGCGCCCTGTTGATAGACGTAAATACTAGTTTCACTTCCGACAAGGGCGATGTCTGCTCCACCAGAGATTAATGTGGTCATTGTAACATCTCCACCCCAGGTAGTTGTGATTGTAACGTCTAATCCCTCATCTTCAAAAAAACCCTCCGTCACGGCTACATACTGAGGAGCATAAAAGATTGAACGTGTAACTTCAGCTACTTCTATTTTTGTTAAATCGCTGGAACTACCTCCACATGCTGGCAACAACAATGCTACCGATATAAGCATGATTAATATAAACTGCGCTTTCCTCATGAATAAATCACTCCTTTAAAATAGTTTTATAATTTTTTTAGGTGAATTAAGTCTAAATAGGATATTGTATTGTATTCACAATTGCCTATGTGTGTTCAACAAAAAAATATGCGGATGATTCGCGTTTTTATGGTATAATAACAGTAGTTAATAATGACTGATACAGATGGGCATATATAGTAGAATATAACTAGGGAATATATAGAGCTAAATGAAACATATAGAAAAAGATTGTATTTAGATAATGGGAGGAAATGAGCATGGAAATATCTAAGAGCATTGGAAAATATATTGTAGATTTCATATATGATAAGACAGGCTTTCATTCGATTGTATGTAATGACCAGGCAGTGATAATTGCCGATTCAGCAGGGACAAGACTTGGCAATACACATATTGGATCTAAACAGGTATTAAAAGCTGGTATAGATATTTATAAGGTTACTGCAGAAGAATCGGCAGCATCTAATGGGAAAATGAAGGAAGGGGCAAATCTACCCATTTTCTATGAGGGTAGAAAGATAGGTAGTTTCGGCATTGCTGGAGACTTAAATTTTACTATACCTGTAGCAAATATAGCAGCAGAGCTTATTGCTGTACGCTTACGTGATGAAGCAACTAAGGAGACGCTACAGGAATATGTGGGCACATTAAATGACGTAGCTCAGGATACGGTGGCTGCGATTGAAGAAATCACTGCATCTTCTGAAGAGCTAGCTTCAACAAGTGAAACGGTAGCAACTGCTGCTGTACAAGCCTCGGACTATGTGAAAAACACGAATAATATTTTAGAGTTATTGGCTAAGGTTGCCCAACAAACTAAGATGCTCGGTCTAAATGCGGCAATTGAGGCATCACGGGCAGGGGAGTACGGACGTAGTTTTTTAGTTGTTGCCAAAGAAGTTAGTAAGCTTGCCGAAGACAGTCGCAATTCATCAGAAGAAATTGTTCAGATTTTAGGGACGCTAAAAGAAGTTATTGAAAGGGTATCTAAGGATATACAGCAAACAAGTGTAATTGCCAATGAACAATCGAAAGCATTACAGGATATTGCCCGCCTGGCAGAGTCCGTTCAAGATGTAGTAAAGAGTCTTAAAGACATTGCTGAACAACTTTAGAGCCCTCTAATAAACGTGATAAAATAATTGTAGAAAAACTACTGGAAATCTAGTAATTATCATATATAATGTTTAATTATTAGCAACTCTAAAGTTTAGAGCGTGAAAGATAGAGAGGTGATATTGTAATGGAGGTTTCTGCGGGAATAGGGCGATATATTGTTGACTTTATTTACGATAAAACAGGCTTTCATTCAATAGTTTGTAACGAACAAGCTGTGATAATTGCAGATTCTGCGGGCACCCGTATTGGCAAAACACATGGTGGTGCAAAACAAATTATTCAAGATAAACTGGAAATTTTTAAAGTGACAGCTGAAATGGCTACTAATTCCAATGGAACAATGAAAGAAGGGACAAGTCTACCGATTATATTCAGTGGACAAATTATTGGTACATTCGGAATTACTGGGGATTTAAATTATACACTTCCTATTGCCAATATTGCTGCAGAACTTATTTCTGTCCGCTTGCGTGACGAGGCTACTAAGGAAACGTTGCAGGGATATGTCTCTACCTTAAATGATGTTGCTCAAGACACGGTGGCTGCGATTGAAGAAATTACTGCTTCATCAGAAGAATTAGCTTCAACTAGTGAAACAGTAGCAACTTCAGCAGTACAAGCCACGAATTATGTGCAAAATACGAATAATATATTAGATTTATTGGCTAAGGTTGCGCAACAGACGAAGATGTTAGGTTTAAATGCAGCAATTGAGGCGTCGAGGGCAGGGGAATATGGACGTAGCTTTTTAGTTGTTGCTAAAGAGGTAAGTAAGCTAGCGGAAGATAGCCGCAATTCATCGGAAGAAATAGTACAGATTTTAGGGACGCTTAAGGATGTTATTGAAAGGGTATCTAATGATATACAACAGACTAGTGTAATTGCCAATGAACAATCGAAGGCATTGCAGGACATTGCAAGATTAGCAGATTCCGTTCAGGACGTAGTGACAAGTCTCAAAGACATTGCTGAACAACTGTAAATATAAGTTGCATAAGAAAACTAACTTCTTTAAAGTAGGAGCTTAGTTTTCTTTTTTTTGCCTTTCGAAGGATTATTGTTGAAAAATAATAGGTATAAAATACGGATAGAAAATTTATTAAATATATGATAAAAAATATATATTGCTTAAGGTTTGGATTGGCTAAGCTGCCTGGGGGGAATAGTTTTGCAAAAGAGTAAGACTCGGGAAAAAATAATCGAAGTAGCAAAAGAGATGTTTCAAGAGCAAGGCTATGTCCATAGTACAACTAAGGAGATAGCCCGCAGGGCTGATGTCAATGAAGTTACAATCTTTAGACACTTCGGTAGTAAGGAAAATCTGTTCAATGAAGTGATGGGCAGCATAACAACGGTTGCTGTGTTTAATGATGAATTTGAAAAGCAATTCATAGGAAATCTGAGAGAGGATTTAACACTTTTTGCCAATACTTACATAGAGTCGGCCTGTGAGAGAATTATGCTCTTAAATTTAGGATTGATGGACGGACCTAGAGATCCAGAGATGGGTCGTCTAGTTGGGCAAATAGCGCTGCGGATTACAGGTTTTCTAGCTGACTATCTCAACAAGTTACATGAAAATGGTATTATACCAAACAATGACTTTTATTTGACGAGCCAAATGATGTATAGTGTCTTATATCATTATGTAATTAGCAACTATAGTATGTCGGGAGCTAAAAATATCATGCAAGTAGATAAAGCAACTATAGTAAAAGAATGTGTAGAAATGTTTTATAATAAACTTATGAACGGAAAGTAAAAGAATTAACACTTAATATTACGCAGTTATAATATAACAATAAATAGAATATGAAGGCCCAGCACTGATTAGTTGCTGGGTCTTCATATTCTTCATTTCGGACATAAGTTAGACAAAAATATTTCAAAAATAGTTCATATTTGTATTGATTATGTGATATTCGTCATATATAATGATTACAAATGTAATGCAAGTGTACACTTGCATTGCATTTGATGGTTTGTATTACATAAAAAGGAAGGGAGAAAAAAGAATTATGAAAAAAGCATTAGTTTTAATGTTAGTCTTCATTGCAGCGATGTTTGTATTTACAGGCTGTGAAGACGCAATTGATGCTCCAGTAGTTCCAGCGGGTCCAAGTGATTTGGCAATCGCTGAGAAGATTACTGAAGAGTGGGCAACAACTGGTAAAGTTTTTGCTACGTATTCAATCGTTGAGCGCCATTATGGTGAAACTACGAATGCAAATAGCTGCTTACATTGTCATGATGGAGCAACATTTGCTGCAGGAATCTCAGGGGAGCTAGCTGGAAGCCACTTCACAGGAATGGACTGTGCGGCTTGTCACAGTGGTGTAGGTGCTAACTTTATCGAGACAGGCTTAGTAGATGCAAGCCTACCGTACTTTAACAATACGTATATTACAGAGAGTTTTGAAACTGACTCATCTGCATTATGTATCGCTTGTCACAACGGAAGACGTAATCCAAGTGCAAAACTTGCTAATTACATTGAAGGTGAAGCAGGATTTATGTACAACCACTATGGACCAGCAGCATTAGTATCTGGTCAGGGTGGAATGCAATTCCCAGATGTAGATTATGCTACATCTCCAGTGCATACTGATATGAGCTGTGTAGGTTGTCACATGCCTGAAACAGGTGATGGTTATAAGAGCCATACGTTTAAAGCAACTGTAGAAGGATGTCAAGATTGTCACTCTAGTGCAACAGACTTTAACTTCAGAGGTTTCCAAGACAAAGTTAAAGACAATCTAAAGGTTGTATACGATGCTGCATTTGAAGCTAGTGGAGCTGCTGAAGTTAGATTTGGTGGCGGTGCAGGTATTACATTTGTAGACGCAAGTGGAGAAACGATTGCTCCAAATAAAGAAAATATTGCACCAGAAGTATTTGCTGCTATGTATAACTATTATATGATTTATCGTGATGGAAGTTATGGAGTTCATAACCCAGTTTACACAAAATCATTATTAAATGTACCTTACGAAAAAATCACTGGTCAAACTTTAGAGTGGTAAAAATTCTAAAGAAAGGGGAGAAACTAAAAAATGAAGAAAACATTAGTCGTAATGTTATTATTATTGAGTGCCCTAGCACTAGTTGTGGGAGCTCAAGCTACTGCTTCGGAGCAGCCTAAGCTAAATGGATTACAAGTAACAACTCAAATTACGCAAGAGTGGATGGATAGCGGTAAGCAATTTACTGCTGGTTGGTCTGGTTACGGTGCACGTGCTTCTTCTAGCTGCGCTAGTTGCCATGATGGACTAGGTTTTACACTAAATGGAACTGATGTAGTGCTTCCAGATATAAGAAATGAATTATCTGAAGAAAGACCACATGTTATTGGAATTACTTGCCAAGCGTGTCACACTGGCTTTGGTAAAGATTTAATGCATGCTGGTGGATATGAGTCAGAGCGTATGGGTTATATTGATAATGTTGGTAAAGGTGCGACTTGTATGTTCTGCCATGATCTTAGATATGGTACTCCAGATGAAAAATTAGCAGCATTTAACGCTGGTGAGCGTGTTAGAACACCTCACTACAGTTCTGCTATGGAGCTTATTACAGGACTTGGTGGTATGAAGTATGCTGATGCATCTTATCCATCAGGAACACATGGTAACCTAGAGGATAGCTGTGTAACTTGCCATATGCCACAAACTAACGAAGGCTATGCATCACATGCTTTCGGTGTTAAGGGTAATGGTATGAGCGATGAGTTCTTACAAGCTTCTTGCGGTAGCTGTCACTTAGGTATTGATCGTCAATACATTGATAGCTTCCAAAAAGAGATTAAAGAACTAGCATATAAAGTTAAAAATGCAGTTGAAGCTGGATTACCAGAAGGCTTTGATATCGATGATATCTTTGCTAACAACCCTGATCCAGAGTTATTCAGTGCTATGACTGAAGAACAACTAATTGCTGCTTATAACTACAAATTAGTAGCAGGGCAACGTAGTGATACTGTTAAATATGATGGAACATATGGTGTTCATAACCCTCCATATGCAAAAGCATTATTAAACGAATCACTAAAGAGATTAACTGCTGAATAGTAGAATAATCTTAAATTAAAACTTAAAACCCACTAGACGCAAAAGAATTTGCGCTAGTGGGTTTTTTAGTGTAAAAAACAGTTATACTAGAAAGGAATTATTTACAAGTTTACATTGCATTAGGAAACGGAGAATTGCTGATGGTATCAAAAGTTCTAGAAATAGAAAACCTGAAAAAGCAAATAAAAAACAAAGAAATTGTCAAGGACGTCAGTTTAGCAGTCAATGAAGCTGAGGTTTTTGGCTTCCTAGGCCCTAACGGAGCTGGAAAAACAACCACAATCCGTATGATAGTAGGGTTAATTAAACCTACACAAGGGACTGTTCGGATAGGTGGATATGACGTGCAAAGGCAGTTTACTAAAGCGATGGAGCATGTCGGATGTATAATAGAAAGTCCTGATATGTACCGATATATGTCTGGGCTGGCTAATTTAAAGCATTTTGCTAACATGCATAAAGGGGTTACGCAAAAACGTATTGATGAAGTAGTAGAACTTGTCGGTCTGAAAGAACGCATACATGATAGGGTTGAAGAATATTCCACAGGTATGTGTCAGCGTCTAGGCTTGGCGCAGGCAATTATGAGTAAGCCAAAGCTATTGATTCTTGATGAGCCAACTAATGGCTTAGATCCTAGTGGAATTCGCGAGTTTCGCGAGTTAGTTCGAATGTTAGCTGAACAGGAAGGTATGGGTGTCTTTGTTTCTAGTCATATATTATCTGAAATCCAGCTTATGTGTGATAAGGTAGGCTTTATCAGGAACGGTACATTACTTAAAACAGCTTCGATAGCTGAGCTAACAAAAGACCAAAAAACCTACTGGCAAGTATCGGATGCTGAACAAGCTATTAGGATATTTAAGAGCAAATGGAATATAGATGTTGCAGTTTTAGAAAAGGGACATCTATCAGCGGCAATTGACAATAACTTACTAGGGGATATAAACACTTCATTGTTTCAAGCGGGGATACAAGTTTTTTACGTACAAAAGGATTCTAAGACCTTAGAGGACATATTTTTAGAAATGACCAATTGATGATTATCGGAAAGGGTGTTTCTGTTGCTGTCTTTAATTGAGAATGAAGTAGTGAAGGTATTATATAGAAGGAAGCTCGGGATTGTTTTTCTTATTATTACATTACTAGTATTATTATTTGCTTATGGAGAGCATTATCGTTCAGAACGGACGATGGAGCGAATGGCGGAGCGCTTAGGAATTGAACATACAGGCGATTGGCGGCCTATGGTTGAGCAACAGCTAAGGGATCATCAGAATAGGTTAGATAATCCGTACATCACAGATTCTCGAAGGGCGAGCATACAGCTAGAAGTAGAGCAATATGAATATTATTTGGAGAAAGGAATCAATCCTTTAGTTATGGGTAGTGCTACTTTTACCCGCTCATTTATGGAGCAGTCAATTCTGTTGTTTCTACCACTGCTTGTTATGGTTTTGGTTACAGATATTGTCTCTGGTGAATATTCAAGCCGAACAATCAAGCTATTGCTAACGAAACCAATACCACGGTGGAAAATTCTTATGAGTAAACTAGTGACTATGCTAGTTTTAGTTACAATATTAGCTATAATGATTGCTGCTGTAGCCGCGACGATTTCAAGTATTCTTTTTGGTTATGGTGGATGGAATGCACCTGTGCCTACAGGATTCACTGTTATCAACGGGCACTTAGATACGACAAATGTTGTAAATATACCACAATGGCAGTTAATATTTATGGTGTATGGATTAGCTTGGGTAGTAGGTATAACAATAGGCGCCCTTACACTAATGGTCTCAGTCTTAGTTAAGAATACAGGAATTGCTATTGGTGTGATGATGTCGGTGCTTATAGCTGGCGGTTTTATGCGTGTATTTCTAAATGATTGGCCAATTATTAAATACCTATTTATGCTAAATCTAAACATCACTAATTATTTGTCTGGTTCTATGCAACCAGTTGAAGGAATGACGTTTTTATTCTCATTTACAGTCCTAGTTGTATGGGCTTTTGCAGCAATAGTAATTAGTTTCTATGTATTTAATAAGCAGGATGTACTGGCATAGAGGAGGCAGGTGGTATGGTGCGCAAATTATGGTTTGTGATTATCGGAACGTCTCTGGTAGGTGTGGTTGTGTTTGCAATCGGCATAATACAGGCCTTTCAGGTCACAGTTTTGAACCAAACGGATATAAGTAATGACAACGGGCAAAATCTGCAAGCAATAGAAAATAATAAACAAGTAGATTTTAGAAACCGTGAAGATGTCATTAATATTGCAGTTATGGGAGATTCAATTGCCCGAGGGACGGGAGACCAATCTGGCTACGGACTAACCAAAGAGCTTGTAAATGTATTGCAAGAGCAAGGCATTGAAACAGAAGTGAAAAATATAGCAGTTGATGGTTACGTGTCCGAGGAGCTACTAGAGTTAATTCAATTAGAAGCTAATCAGGAATTGTTAAAGAACACGGACATAGCGATTATTTCTATTGGAGGCAATGATCTTCGTGGCCTGCTAAGGCGGGATGGGACATTTTTAGAACCCTCAGGATTTCAGGGGCGGTTGTCAGAGTACATATATAATCTAGAGCTGACTTTACAAGCTATTAGAGACAAAAACGAAGATTGCCATATTGTATTAGTCGGATTATATAATCCATTCAATGATTTTTTAATGGAGATGATGATGCTTGATACAGAATATATGGACTATTTCTTAGAATGGAACTACCAGGCACAGCGGCTTATTGAGCAGGACAAGCTAGCTATATACCTGCCAACATATGATTTGTTTAAATGGAACACAGAGCAGTATATATCCTATGATAATATTCATCCAAATGCTGAGGGTTATCAAGCGATTTCGAAAAGGTTAGCAAATTATTTTCGTTCGGCTATCGGGCTGTGATACTTTGTCATATCCTTACTTTCAACTCCATACATTTACTATATACGAATTGTGAATTATAATAATACAAATGTTATCATTAAGAATTGGAGAAGTAGATATGGCGGCAACGGCAAGTAAAAAACCATTATATTTAGTTCTAGCGTTTATCATCGGGATAATGGTCATTAGTTCACTGCAGGAAACCTATGAGCACTTAACACCTGAAGTATTGCAAGGTTGGGTACTATCCTTCGGTTGGTATGCACCGCTAGTTTTTTTGCTGCTGGCCTTAATACGTCCGTTAGTATTTTTCCCTATTACAATATATTATCTTGCAAGCGGCTTGGCGTTTGGGCCATTATGGGGAGGAGTAATTGCTTTAACAGGGGCATCAATTAGTGCTCTTGTTGCTTATAGCATTGTTTACAAAACAGGAACTAGCTTTCTTTCTGATAAATGGATAGGACGAATCACTTATATTAAGGGGAGGATAAATAATCGAGGGTTTCGAAATATACTATTAATCCGCTTAATACCTATGCTGAGCTTCGATTTAGTAAGCTATGCTGGTGGCCTTGCGGGAATAAGGATGAAAACATTTTTATTAGCGACAATTCTAGGAGTCACACCGAGGATATTTGCATACTCCTATTTAGGTGCTAATGTCTTAGATGTGGGAAGTCAACAGTTTTGGATAGCGATTGCTGTGTTTTTAATAATTATTCTAGCTTCCGTGCTGTTAGCGAAGGCTTATCAAAATAGAGCTAAGAGTGACTACAATTTTAAATAGGCTACCACTAAATGTAGCTTTATTTAAGTTTAAGACCCCTGAATAGTCTCCCAGGGGTCTTCGTATGCGGCTTATTTAAGCCAAAATTAAAACTGTGAGTATGCTAAGAGAAAGTACCCTATAGCAATTAGGATAAAGCCATAAAAACGTAATGTGTGTTTATCAGGATAACAACCACTCATATTAATCGCCTCCTTTTACTAACAATAAATGCATAAAGAAAACAAAACGGACTAGGCGTATGCTATGATTTAATAAGATTGTGCTAAAACCTAAATGACAAAAACTGTTTCAAAGCAGGATTTATACATCGATTAGTGGAATACAATAGATATGAAAAGCTAAAGGCTATAATTATTGTTGAGAGTTTGATTATGGTGGTGTAAAAGGTGCACAAGATACTAATTATTGAAGATTCAAGCATGCTTAGAACGCATATTAAAAGCGCATTACAAAATAATGGGTACGAAGATGTAGTAGCAATAGAGACAGCAGATTTAATGATTGACTCGCCATATCTCTATTTGCAAAACGTAAAACTAATTATTATGGATATAGGCCTTCCAGGAACAAACGGAATTGATGCGACACATTGGTTAAGAAATCATAGTGAATATAATACGATTCCAGTGATATTTCTAACTAGTAGGAGTGATATACCTACAGTGAAAAACGCACTCAATGCAGGTGGAGTTGACTATATTGTCAAACCCTTTGAGGAAAAGCAGTTAATAAAAAGGGTGGAAAATATCCTTAAAAATCAACTTCTTAAGCAGGAAAATCGAGTTCCGTATATAGATGATAAGGAAATTGAAAAACTACTAAGTATAGAATATAGTCGAGCAATTCGTGGGAAACAGTCAGTTGCTTTTATGAGGGTTAAGGTTGAGGGCAATCTAATTCAGAGAGCTGTTGTAAAAATGGCTGAAGTATTAAGGGAAATCGATCAAATATTAATTCGAAAAAACAAAGCTATATTACTAATACTACCGTTAACTGATGAAGCAGGAACTAAGATTGTTTTAGATAAAATAACAAAGAGCCTGGGCATGGATGATATAGTAATAAAGGAATCGAATGTGGTTAATGTAACTGCAGATAGAGATGCAACGTCATTGGCAAAACTTGTTGCGGGAGTACTATCTTAACGAAAAACCTATTGATTCTCTAAAGAAGACAATTATTAATAAAGCTGGTAAAGTGGGGCACTATATATTGTATAGCGCTCTGCTTTTTTATTTTGATTTCAAATCATTTCAATTGCAAGTTATATCAATTCAAAAGGTGTGATTAAATGACGAACAATAATATGCAGCCTAATAGATTAAAAAATGAGAAAAGCCCTTATTTGCTACAACATGTACTTAATCCTGTAAATTGGTATCCCTGGTGTGATGAAGCATTCGAGAAGGCTCAAGCAGAGAATAAGCCGATCTTTTTAAGTATAGGCTATTCGACTTGCCATTGGTGTCATGTCATGGAGCGGGAGAGCTTTGAAGATGAACAGATAGCTAAATACTTAAACGAGCATTATATCTCAATAAAAGTAGACCGCGAAGAACGACCAGATGTAGATCATATATATATGACTGCTTGTCAAGCAATGACAGGACATGGAGGCTGGCCTCTGTCGGTTTTTATGACACCTGACAAAAAGCCATTCTATATTGGCACCTATTTTCCGCCTGAATCCAAATGGGGTAAACCTGGTTTTATAGAAGTCATTCAACAGCTACATGAGAAGTGGGAGAATGAGCACGACAAAGTGTTGGCAGCAAGTGAACAGATGGTGAAATCGGTAGAGCCGCGCTATAGTAAGTTTGAGCCAGGTGAGGTCGAGTATAGAACATTGACGCGTGCGTATAAACAGTTTGCCGCTGATTATGATACTAAGTTTGGCGGATTTGGTGGGGCGCCTAAATTTCCGACACCCCATAATCTAATGTTCCTACTTCGCTACTGGAAACAAACTGGCGATGAGCAGGCATTAAACATGGTAGAAAAGACGTTAGACTCAATGTATCGAGGTGGCATTTATGATCATATAGGCTTTGGATTTGCAAGATATTCTACCGATCAGCAGTGGTTAATCCCTCATTTTGAAAAAATGCTATACGACAATGCTCTGCTAGCATATACGTACTTAGAGGCATATCAAGCTACAGGGAAGGACGACTATGCCCGTGCTGCTGACGAGATTTTCACCTATGTTTTGCGTGATATGACTGACGAACAGGGTGGGTTTTGCTCTGCCGAAGACGCAGACTCTGAAGGAGAAGAAGGTAAATTTTATGTGTGGACACCTCAGGAGGTCAACGATATTTTGGATTTTGAAGATGCTGCACTCTATTGCAAGGTGTACGATATTAGCGAATGTGCGAATTTTGAAAACAAAAGCATCCCTAATTTAATCAATACTTCCTATGTACGGATTGCCCATGAGTACGGAATTTCTCAGGAGGAGTTACGTACAAGGCTTGAGCAAATTAGACTAAAGTTATTTGATGCAAGAGACAAACGAATTAAGCCCCTTAAAGACGATAAAATTCTAACAGCGTGGAATGGATTAATGATTGCCGCTTTTGCTAAAGGTGCCCAGGTTTTAAAGAAACCAATCTATAAAGACGTAGCTCGTAGGTCGATTGATTTCATAATGACGTATTTGCGACGTTCAGATGGACGTTTGCTAGCTAGATTTCGTGATGGCGAGTCAAAGTATTTAGCGTACTTAGATGATTATGCTTTTCTAATTTGGGGTCTTATTGAGCAATATGAAGCCAGCTTTGAGATGCGTTATTTAGAGCAGGCAATTGAATTGCATCAGCAGATGAAGGAGTTATTCTGGGATGAGCAGAAGCACGGATACTTCTTCTATGGCAATGATGGCGAGGAATTAATTAGCCGTCCTAAGGAAATATATGATGGTGCAATTCCGTCTGGCAATTCAGTAGCAGTGTATAATGCCCTTCGATTAGCAAGGATTACTGGAAAGCAAGAGTACGAGCAGGAGGCCGAACAAATAATGAGGGCCTTTGCTGGTACGATTAACGAGTATCCTCGGGCCTATAGCTTCTTCTTAATTGCTATTCAGTTTGCCCTTGGTAATACGGGCCGTAGACCACCAATTACAGAAGATAGTAAGGACATACAAGAACTAGTGCCCACAGACGAAGCGCAAGCACAAATTCAAACTCAAGCACAAACACAATACCAAACACAATCACAACCCCAAGCATAATGCCTGGGGTTTTTTCAATAGGATTGTAACAATTATATAATAAAAACACCTACTATCATGTTATAATACATTTATATTTATAATAATCGCAGGGGAGATGATGGTAGTGTTCATCTGGACGGAGCAGCTGGCGACAGGGAATAAGCAAATTGATGACCAACATAAGGAAATATTTCGAAAGGCGGATGAAGTGTTTAAGCTAACGGCAACGGAAAATATAGACCAAGATAGTAAAGAAAAGCTGCTAAAGGACTTTAAATTTCTAATATCTTATATGTTTGAACACTTTAATGCAGAAGAAAATCTGATGAAGCAATGTAATTACGAAGATTTTGAAAGCCATAAAGCAGAGCATACTCAGTTTATTAAAAAAGTCGGCAAATTAAATAAAAAACTAAAAGAAACGGGCTATGACATAGAGTTTGCAGAGGACTTAAAATATATTATTGTAGAATTATTAGTAGAGCATATTAATGAAACAGATAAGAGATTTGTTGATAGCGTAAAGTAGGTAATTATAAAAAGAGTGCCGCTAACTACTTGAATTAAGTAGTTCTGCGACACTCTTTTTTCATACCACAATGACTTAAAAAGTAGGGCAGCATCTTTCTCCACCAATACCAATCGTGGGTAACGTCATGGCCCCAAATATCTACCCAGGCAAAGATGTTTTTCTGCTCCAAAATACCTTTTAATGCATAGACATCCTTCAATGATTGCTCTTCCCAGTATCCTGCTCCCTGTCCAGTGGCAATGACAATGCAGCCGCCACAGTATTTATTTAAATAATTAGCATCGGTTAGATTTGTTAGGTATGCTATCGGAGAATTAAAATAGATATCCTCATCTACGTAATCACCAACTGCAAAATCTAAACTATAAAGTCCACTTAAGGAAATCATGCTATCAAAGATATTTGGATAACGGAAGTAAAAATTAGCACTGTGATAGCCACCCATGCCGCAGCCTGTTACCATAAAGCTACCATTGTGCGTACTATTATTCTGTATGAAAGGTACAATTTCTTTCATAATATATGAAACGTATTGCTTATGTCTTGCTACTTTTTTTTGAGCTGATATATGCTTGTTTAACCACGATTGCTGGTCTACGCTGTCTAATGTATATAATTGTATTTGACCGTTAGCTATATAGTCTTTACATGCATCTATAATGCCGAAGTTTTCAAAATCATAGAAGCGGCCATTTGTTGCAGGAAAAGCTAACACAGGCTTCCCAGAATCACCATAGATTTTAAACTCCATTTTTTGGCCTAGTTCTTTGCTGTACCAAGCCTTATAATCAACTTTCATATATATCTGCCTCCCATACTTCTCTGAGTTAAAAACTTGAAGCTGGTAAATACTAGTCGTATAATTAATACATATGTCGCAGGGGCATATTATTTAATTAAAATATGCTAGGATGATGACACGATGAAGGAAGCTCTATTTTATGAACGTGAATCCACATATGTTATATGTAAGCTGTGTCCGCATCATTGTCACCTTAAGGATACAAAGATTGGCAAATGTGGCATGCGCCAGAATAATCAAGGCATACTATATTCCTTAAACTATGGCAAAATTGCAGCATTGCAGATTGACCCGATTGAGAAGAAGCCACTATATCAGTTCCTGCCAGGAACAAAAACATTATCATTTGGCAGCTTTGGCTGTAACTTTACCTGTGTGTTCTGTCAAAATCATCATATCGCACAGGAGAAGGATATTAAGTCTATTGCTCCTACAAGCCATATGATACCTGAACAAATTGTTGGGTTGGCGCTCGAGTATGACACACCGTCTATTTCTTACACATACAATGAGCCGACTATTTTTTATGAATTTATGCTAGATACAGCGAAACTAGCAAAGGAAAAACAGCTAAGCAATGTAATAGTGTCCAATGGCTATATAGAAGAAGAGCCACTGAAGGAATTACTACCCTATATTGACGCTGTGAATATTGACTTGAAAAGCTTTACTAATGATTGCTATACAGACTATATGGGTGGTATGCTAGAACCAGTCAAAAGGACAATTGAAATAGCAGCCAAACGAATTCATGTAGAGGTAACCACCCTCGTTGTGACAAAGATAAACGATAACATTGAGGAAATAGAAGAACTTGCTGCTTGGCTGGCATCGATAAGATCTGACATACCGTTACACCTATCAAGGTACTTCCCTAACTACAAATACGATGAACAAGCGACGGAGCTACAGCTAATGTATAAGGCTGAGCAAGTAGCAAAAAAACACCTGCAACACGTTTATCTTGGAAACATGTAACACTATATTGATTTTAAAAGGAGTTATTAAATCATGAGTAAATACTTAGGTGCAGTAGTTGTGCCACACCCACCTATAATTGTGCCAGAAATCGGCAAAGGCAAAGAAAAAGAAGCTCAGATAACCGTAGATGGTCTTGTCGGTATTGCTAAACATATTAGTGTCTTAAAGCCTCAAGTAATTATATGTATTACACCCCACGGAAATGTATTTTCTGATGGAATTTGTGTATTAGATAAGGCAGAGCTATCAGGTAGCTTTGCGAACTTCGGAAACCCAGATTTGAAATTAACTAAAGCTGTAAATCAGCCGTTTTTAGCTACGATTAAAAGCACGTTTCAAGCTGAACAGATTCCTAGCGTATTCATGGATGAGAAAAACGCCCAGCAATATCAGGTGAGCACAGAGCTCGACCACGGCTGTCTAGTGCCGCTATACTATATTGACCGTGAGTATACTAATTATGAAATCGTACATATTACTGTTGGTAAAATGAGTACTAAAGAGTTATATGAAGTAGGTATGGCCCTTAGGACGGCAATCGATAATGCAGGAATCCCAACAGTTGTCATGGCCAGTGGAGATTTATCCCATACACTTAAGGAAGACGGACCCTATGGATATGAGCCAGCTGGGCCTGAGTTTGATAATAAAATTGTGGAAGCTTTTAGATCCAATGAGCTCCAAAAAATATTCTCAATTTCAGAGGATGTAATAGAGCCTGCAGCCACCTGCGCCATGGAGTCGATTGTAATAACCCTAGGTTTGTTCGAAGGGAAGAAAGTTGATGCACATGTGCTTTCCTATGAAGGGCCCTTTGGTGTTGGCTATATGAATGCTATCTTATCAGGTGCTGACATTCAAAGTGACAGCATATTACAGGTAATAGAGCAGGGGATAGAGGAGCGCTATAATGCGCGTAAAAAGTCCGAGGATGACTATGTACAGTTTGCGAGAGCTGTCATTACGGAGTGGGTACATAATAAACAAGAACTAGATTGGTCTATCTATAAAGAGCTTATTAAAGACGAAAAAATTGTCAAACGCTTAGAGCAGGAGCAGGCTGGAGTCTTTGTATCGATACATAAGCAGGGGCAGCTTCGAGGCTGTATCGGTACGATTGAGCCAACGTCGGTTAAGCTAGCAGATGAAATGATTCGTAATGCAATCGCAGCTGCCTCGGAGGATCCGCGCTTTGCGCCAGTAAAGCCCCAGGAGCTACAGCTATTAGACATTAAAGTGGACATTCTGCATCCGCCTGAGGCAATAGATAGAAAAAGCCAGTTAGATATTGAACGCTATGGGGTTATCGTAGAATCAGGAGACAAGCGGGGATTATTATTGCCTAATATAGATGGTATTAACAGCATCGAGGAGCAGGTAGCAATAGCTCGCCAAAAAGCTGGTATTGCTGCTGATGAGCGGGTGAAGATGTACCGTTTCGAGGTCGAACGACACGAAGCAAAATGATTTTTGACGATTAAGGGGGCAATCTAATGGGAGATAAGAAAAAGTCTATGCAGGATAAGGTCTTGTGTAAGCTATGTAAAGATGATTGTATAAAGAAATGCCTCGAAGAATATGTAGAGCTTGTAAACGATCCGAAGTATATATGCAAGAAATGTGGTAGGCTGGCAAATAAACAAAAAAATCTATGTAAGCCAGTGAAAATTTAAATATTGCAGGTGGAGATATTGACAACTGGATTAGTTTTAGAAGGCGGTGGACTCCGCTGCGTATTTACGGGTGGAGTTCTAGAATATTTTATGGAGCAAAGCTTTTATGTGTCATATGTAATTGGTGTGTCCGCAGGTGCCTGCAGTGGCACTTCGTATGTATCTAGACAGCGGGGCAGGAACAAGCAGGTTACCATTGGCTATGTTCGAGATCCACGCTATATAAGCTATTTGAGTTTTTTGCGTGGTAAAGGGCTGCTAGGAATGGATTTCCTATTTGATGAAATCCCGAATAAGCTTGTACCACTAGACAGACTAGCGTTGAAAAGCGCCGTAGAGAAAATGATTGTCGTCGCAACAGATTGTGAGACTGGCAACGCCGTTTATTTCGATAAAGACGTATGCTCGAACTATGATGAAGCAGTACGTGCATCTAGTAGCTTACCCTTTGTTACTCCTAGCGTTGAGCTAGATGGAATGATTTTAGTAGATGGTGGTGTAGCTGACTCGATACCGATTCGGAAATCGATTGCAGATGGCAATCAGAAAAACATCATCATTTTAACAAGGGAACGGGGCTATCGTAAGCCAGTACGGCAATCTAGCTCTATCAAGAAATGGCTAATAAAACGATATTATCATAACTATCCAAACCTTATTAAAGCACTGGAATTAAGGAACCAACGGTACAATGAAACATTGGACTATATAGAAGAACTGGAAAAGCAGGGTAAGGTACTTATTATTCAACCTAAAGCACCAGTAACAGTAAATCGCTTAGATAAAGACACGAACAAGCTAGAAGAATTTTATCTGCAGGGGTACAAGCAGGCAGCGAATAGGTTCCAGGAAATTGTAGATTTCACGCGAAGCATATGATTTATTGACAGATTAAGTGCTGCTACTAGATAATGTTATTAATGATAGACCAACAATACTAGATTAACAATACTAGACAATGTTTAGTATTCAGATAATAAGGAGGAGACTACTATGTTAAGAGACCTATTACTATTAAGCAGAGAGCAAAGATTAAAGGAGCAAAAAAGGGAAGCCTGCAAGAATATGACTATGGGAGTTACAATTGGACTTGCCGTTGGTACGCTTGTAGGAGTGTTATTTGCACCTAAGGCTGGCAAAGAGACACGTGAAGAGATAGCTCTAAAAGCAAAAGAAGCATCTGAGCTAACAAAAGAACAAATACAAGAAGCAAAAGAGAAGTTGATGGAATATGTTGAAGAGCAAAAAGAAAAGATATCTACGATGACAGATGAGCAAAGAGCAAAGCTTTTGGCACTTAAAGCTGAAAAATTAATTCAAATTGCTGGAACATCCGATGCGGCTGCAGAAATTGTAGAAGAAGTAGCTGAAAAAACAGCTGGTAAAGCTGGCAAAGCAGCTGAGAAAGTAGCTAGTTATGCTGGGAAGGTTTCAGATATGGCAAAGGAAGAAGCTGCTACAGCTAAAGAAGAAGCTAAGGCATCAAATAAAAAATAATAATAAACGAAACAGAAAATAACAAGCATTACAAGTAGGGGGACTTTTATGGAAATTACTATATCACTATCGACATTAGGCTATTTTATATTATTTGCACTACTGGCTGTGTTCATGGTCTACGCTATAATAGTTTTATATCGAGTGAGTCAGGTAATGAAACAAGCAGAAGCGGTGTTAGATAAGAACACAGAGAACATTAATCGAATTCTCGAGACAGCTCCAGAAATCCTTGAGAATATCAATGATACTACGGATTTGATACTACATAGTGTCAATAAAGCTGACTCAGCAATTGACTCAATCGGTACAAGCTTAACGGAAACAGCAGCGACTATCCGTGAAGGAACTTCAGAAGCAGCAAGTTACATACATGTAATAACAGAGATTGTCGGCTTAATTAAAGCGCTTTTCGGTAAAAAGTAAAACGATTAACAAAATGCCTATGATGATGGAACAGGAAGCTCGTGAGCTTCCTGTTTTTGTATAACCGAATCCAATTAAATTAATTTAGCAGATAACTAGTAACTGTTATATAATAGTATTATCATTAAGAGTAGTATAAATAATGCTTAATCTAGCACTAATCATTAACGCTTAATGGGAGAGGGTCAAAATTGTTCGATGCAATATTAATAATTTCAGCAGAGCGAGTAGCATTGCTCCTAATTTTAATATATATACTCACGAATATTCCTAGGATTAGACAGCTAATAACTGAACAGGACACTAGCTGGAAAGCTAATGTTATATGTGCTTTGGTCATAGTTACCATTGGCATCATCGGTAATCATATGAGTATAATAGTTGTAAACTATCAGTCGTTTTTAGTTCCCATATCGATTATAGCTGTTTTTTTAGCAGGAGCTTTAATCAGTACAAAGGTTTTTCTGCTAATTGTATTGATAATAGCTTTACATTTGCTATTTATTACTTGGGGTCAAGTAGTAGGAGTGATTGCTAGTTTTACGTTTGTAATGCTGGGGTTTGGCATCGGTTCTGCTAGAATACGTTTAGAGCGTGAACAAATATTAACTCCGTTATATTCACTGAGTATAGGAGTGATTTCAGCTTCTATGTACGCTAGTATAATGTTGGTGTGGCGCATGCAAGAAACCCCTTTGGTACAAATAGCTATAAATGAGTTTGTGCCAATAGTAGCTGTAATTAGTGCTGCAATTATGGTTTTAGCAAATATGTTAAGGATGACTATACATGATAAGGAACAGGAGGTTGCGGTACAAACTGGTAGGGCCTTCGATATTTCCGAAAAGGTACTAGGTTATTTTAAGGAAGGGTTAAATCATATAACGGCAAAGGCTTTAGGCGAAATGCTTATTAAGGAGCTACATGCTGAAGCAGTAGCCATTGTTGATAGTAATGAGATAATAGCCAAGGCTGGTGATAATACGGTCTTATACACTATAGAGACAACGAAGAATTTTATGGAGCTTAAAGATGCTACAAATATCGTAATACCATATCATCGTTCGACGCAGAAGTCTGGATATATTATTATATATTTTAAGAGACCTAATCAAATACGAACTACAGAACTTGTACTTGCTGAAGGCTTAGGCAAGCTGATTTCCTATCAGTTGAGTCTAGTAGAAACCGAGAAATTAAGGGTTCTACTTAAGGACACGGAAGTGCGTTCGCTACAAGCGCAAATAAATCCGCACTTTTTATTTAATACCCTGAATACAATTGTCACACTCATTCGGACAAAGCCTGATGAGGCTAGGAATGTGATGGTTCATTTGGCAAACTTTATGAGAATGAATTTAAAACTTATGGCTGCACCATTGGTATCATTAGAGCAGGAGCTCTGCCTGCTAGAATCATATATTAAAATTATCAGAGTTCGCTTTTCAGAGAGGCTAACAATTAACCTCGATATTGATGACAATCTCTACCATTTCAAATTACCGCCAGCCACCATACAACCCTTAGTAGAAAATAGTATTCAACATGGGTTACAGAAGGTGCCGAAAAACGGAAGAGTAGTAATTACTATTGATAAAGTAGAATACGGGGTAAGGGTTAGTATTAAGGACAATGGTACAGGGATACCAGAAGAACGGCTAGAAACACTAGCTAAACAACAAATCACAAGCCGCAAAGGAAATGGTATTGGTGTTTATAATGTAAATCAGCGCTTAATTTCATTGTTAGGAGAAACATCCCAGCTCCATATAAAAAATCTAGCAGAGGGTGGTTGTGAGGTTTCATTCTTCCTACCTGATAGACAGCCTGAAAGGAGTAATTATTAGTATGATACGGGTGATGATTGCTGAAGATGAAGTATTTGCAAGGGAAGAGTTAGAGTTTTTACTGATGAAGGAAAAGGATATTACCATTGTTGGTAGCGTAACTAATGGTAGAGAACTGTTGGAGCAGTATCCTAAGCTTAAGCCAGAGTTAATTTTTTTAGATATAGAAATGCCTGAGATTCAAGGAACTGAAGCTGCCAAACAATTAATGGAGCAGCTTACACCGCCATGTATCATATTTACGACGGCTTACGAAGACTATGCAGTCGAAGCCTTTGGTGTTAATGCCGTAGATTATCTATTAAAGCCTTACGATGAAGAACGTTTTCAGCAAGCTCTCGCTAGGGTTCGCAAGTTAATTGCTAATAGAGGGAGTGCGACAAGCAAAAAGATTTCCAACCTGTTAATTGAGGAAGGCGACAAAATCGTAGTTGTAAAACCTGAGGATATTTATTATGCAGTTAAAGAAGACCGTATGGTAATCATTTATACTGGCTCTAGAATAATTCAAACAAAACAATCGCTACAGGAGCTAGAGGAAAAATTGGTAGGGTATCCTTTCGTGCGCTCCCACCGAAGCTATTTAGTAAACCTCTCCTACGTTAAAGAAGTTGAAACATGGTTTAATGGAACATATAACATAATCCTGCGGGGAAAAGAAGACACGAAAATTCCAGTTAGTAGAGCTGCAGCAAAGGATGTACTTCAACAACTTCAGATGTAACTTTTGATGTTGCTTTTTATGAGAAAACCAGGACCATTCGGTTCTGGTTTTTTGCATTTCAATCATAGATCTCTACCGTTCACTCAAATATCTGCACAAAAACGTAAAAACAGTGTATTGTTATAGTACAGAAAAAGAAAAGAGCATCTGTATATAGAACAAAGATTTCTGAAGGAGGAGATTATCATATTACCATACTTGTTTGTCTCTATAGCAATTATTTGTCTGTATTTTGCGATTAGGAAACAAAAACCACTGCTATTAACTGTACCTTTCTTTACAATGTTTGTCTATGTGATAGCACAGATTGCCATGGTACCATTAGGATTTTTTGAAACTATACAGTTAATTCTTAGTCTTAAGTAATCTTAAGTAAGTAATTAAGGGTATCTAGAGTCTATTAAACAAAGCAATAATTATGAGAGGAGAATGGCAATGAAAAAAATTGATAAGGCAGTTGCTGACGCTTATTTTAACAAGCGAGTTAGGAATATTGTTGTATATTTAACGCTTTGGTTTATAGTATCTTTTGGAGTTGTAATGTTTGCTCAGCCGCTATCGAATTTCACAGTAAACGGCATGCCGTTTCACTACTTTATGGGGGCTCAAGGATCACTGATTGTCTTTATCATACTGCTGTTTGTTAACGCAATTCAAAGTGACAAGATTGATAAAGAGTTTGGCATCGATGAAGATGAGAATGAGCGCTTAAGCTCTGGAAAATCAATAGATCACTAAGATAAAAGGAGGGGAAGACTGTGGATTTACAATTTATGACTAGTTTAGGATTAATAATTGCTTCGTTTGCTTTATATATAGGAATCGCAATTTACAATAGAGCGAAACAAACGTCGGATTTCTATGTTGCTAGCCGCGGTGTTCCGCCTGTATGGAATGGAATGGCGATTGCTGGAGACTGGATGAGTGCAGCCTCGTTTATTGGGATGGCTGGTACGGTAATGATACTTGGCTACGATGGTCTTGCCTACATTATGGGTTGGACTGGTGGATATCTATTACTGACATTCTTACTGGCACCACAATTACGGAAATATGGACGTTACACTGTACCTGAATTTATTGGGGATCGCTTCGATAGCCATACTGCAAGATTAATTGCAGCAATAGGTACGATGATTATCAGCTTTGTATATATTATTGGTCAGTTATCAGGTGCAGGGGTTGTTCTAGGTCGTTTATTCGAAATACCATCTGCCGTTGGTACAATTATTGGAGTAGTAATTATAACAATCTATGCTACATTTGGTGGTATGAAGGGTATTACCTGGACACAGGTTGCCCAGTATCTAGTTTTAATCGTAGCTTACTTAATTCCTGTAATCTTTATGTCACTACAGATAACTAGTAATCCACTACCTTGGATGAGTTATGGTGAAGTAGTTTCGAAGATGGGAGAAATAGATCGAGATTTAGGGATATCAGAGTTCTTTGCACCTTTCGCCTCTTCGGATAAGACACAGTTTATTGCGCTAATGTTCTGTCTAATGGCAGGAACGGCAGCATTGCCACACGTAATCGTTCGTTTTTATACAGTATCAACTATGAAGGCAGCTCGTTGGAGTGGGGCTTGGGCGCTATTGTTTATCTGCTTATTATATCTTTCAGCTCCTGCATACGCAGCATTCTCAAGATTTATTCTTTTAACTCAAGTAGCTGGTCGTCCTTTTACAGACCTACCAGCATGGACAGAGTCGTGGATTGATACAGGACGTTTGAAATTAGCTGACTTAAACAATGATGGTATACTTCAATGGAATGAGATTCAAATTAGTAATGACATTGTAGTAATGGCTACACCTGAAATTGCTGAGCTTGGTGTATTCGTTATCGGTTTAGTGGCAGCAGGTGCGATGGCCGCAGCATTATCGACGGCCGGTGGTTTGTTAATTGCAATATCGTCATCCTTTGCACACGATATTTATTATAGACTACTAAACCCACAGGCCAGTGAACGTAAGCGTTTACTAGTTGCTAGAATCTCGATTGCAGTTGCAACAGTAGTTGCAGGTATAGTTGCCTTAGACCCACCTGGTGTAATTACACAGATAGTAGCATGGGCATTCTCGTTGGCAGCAGCAACCTTCTTCCCAGTTTTATTCCTTGGGGTATGGTGGAAGCGTTGTAATGCACAAGGTGCAATTGCAGGTATGATTAGTGGAATGCTTGTAAGTGGTTCGTATATAATAGCAGCAAGATATTTCGATTTCTCACTATTCGGGATTATCGATACAGGGGCTGGATTATTTGGAGCACCAGTTTGCTTGCTAGTAACATATGTAGTATCAAAAATGACTCCACCACCAGCACAACGTTTACAAGAAGAAGTTATGGACCTACGTTACCCTGAGCAAATGACATTTAAGGATGGGGAAGTGTGGATGGATGAACCATCAAAGTAATAATAATAGTAACATAGCTACAAAAATTGATTATGAGCTTCTATTGAAACACCCCTTATTTATAGGGGTGTCAATAGAGCAATTAAAGCTAATGCTACAATACTGCGAAGTGCGTTCTTATAGCCGTTCGGAGAAGGTATTATACGCAAAATCCCCAAGGGATGGTATTATACTGCTGCTACAGGGGATGGTTGAGGTATTTGTAGAGCATGATGAAACTGGCAAGGAAGACGTAATCGAAGCTATTTATGCCAATGATATTTTCGGACTTTCATGTATTGCAGATTTTCTAGGTGAGACGCAGCAGGGTATACATTTAGAAAATAACGTTGAAGTGCGAGCTGTAGAGGATTCCGTTTGTTTGAAAATACCCTTTAATGTCCTAGAAATTCGTTGGGCAGAGGAATCGGTCAGGGATTATCTGATACGTAAGCTGTCTGTGCGGATTAGGGATGTATATGCTACGCTAGCTGAACACATACAGCTAGCGAAGCAATGGGGTGATAGTGAAACATTTACAAAACGAGTACAAGATTTCATGACTAATAATGTTGTTGCAGTAGATCACAGTGAAGATATTCAATATGTAGCGAAAAAAATGGTTGACGCGAAGGTAAGCTCTATTGTTGTTATGGAAAATGAACAATTAGTAGGCTTGATAACTGAAAAAGATTTGGTTAAACGGATTATAGCATCTGGGAATGATTATTCGCAGCCGATTCATAAGATAATGACGCTAAGTCCGCCTACAGTTAATAAGCATGCTTTTTATTATGAGGCGTTGTCGTTGTTTTTGACGGAGAATATTAGACATTTACCCGTTGTTGAAGACAACAAGGTCATTGGTTTAGTTACATTATCTGACCTATTCAGAAGAAAGAATAGGGGTACTATCAAGATTTTACAAACCATCGAAGAATCGACGGAAGATAATCTAGCAGATGTCAAAAAAGCGATTTATGATGTTCTGAACTCGTTGATTGCTGATGGAATACCTGTAACACACACATTAGAGACAATAACGAATCTATACGATAGATTAGTCAAGCACTGTATTGATTTAGCTATCAACTCCTTAGATCGACAAGGCAACGGTAAGCCGCCTGTGCCGTTTTGTTGGTTCCAAATGGGCAGCGCAGGTAGACGTGAACAGTTCATATTAACTGATCAAGATCATTTTCTCGTATATAAAGAAATTGATGAAATGCAGGGTGATCCACAGAGTGAAGCTCAAAACGAGCAAGCAGAGTGGTATTTCTCCTTGCTTGGCGAGGAAATCGTTAAATATTTAGAGATGGCTGGATACAAACGCTGTCGCGGCGACATGATGGCGAACAACCCTATTTGGCGCGGAAGTCTATCGAGGTGGGAGGAACGGTTAAGAAGCTGGATGCTCAGGTCTACTAATGAGAAGCTAATGATTGCTAACAACTTCTTTTCCTATCGTTTTGTATATGGAGATCAGCGTTTATATGAGGATTTTCTACAGGTTATTAAGCAGCAAACCTCGAGATCGAGCATTTTTCTATACCGTTTAGCAGAGCTTGAAAAATTAAACCCTGTATCTCAGCTAGGTGCACCAATTCGTTCTTTATTTGGATTTGAACGTAAGCAAATTGATTTAAAGAAGGAAGCATTATTTCAATTCCACCATGCAATTCAAATACTGTCATTGCGTCATGGAATTATTGAAGGCACACCTTTACAAAGAATCAAGCAGCTTGTCAATAAACAAGTAATGACCAAGGAGTTCTCAGAGGATATTCTGGCTGCTTACGCAAGCGTTATGAAGGTTCGGGTGGAGCAGGCGTGGATTCGCTACCGTAAAAACGAAACAAATTTATCTGTGATTCCATTTAATCAACTACGGACTAGGGATAAAGAAGAGCTAAATAGTGCGTTAAAGGTAATGCGTTCCCTACAAACCCATTTGCTAACGGAATTTGGGTTGTAGCTTCTTCCAGAGGGAGGAATAGCTATGTTTTGGAAAAAGAAAAAATATAATTATGTGTTAGACTATGAGATTCCACTGCTGACCCCAGTGGATAATTTGTCGTTTATAGTTTTTGATACAGAAGCTACAGGTCTTGAAGTTGGTGCAGGTGATCGATTGATTGAGATAGGGGCTGTACATGTAGAAAACCTACAAGTAACAGCTAGTACCTTTCATTCCTATATAAATCCAGAACGGGATATCCCACGTACAATCATTGAACTGACAGGTATAACAGAGGAGCAGGTGCAAGGTGCGGTACTAGCTGAAGAGGGGATAGTACAGTTTTTAGACTTTGTAGAAGAGCACCAAAGCTGCTCTCTGGTAGGGCATTGTGTTGGGTTCGATACCTTAATTATTGAACAGGAGCTAAAGCGTCAGCAAGCTGTATGTAATAAGCCTAGGGTTATTGACACCTTGGATTTGCTACGCCTTTTAAACATATGTAAACAGGGTAGAGATTTAGAGGATTATGCTAGTGAGTTTGGCATTACTATAGAAGCTAGGCACACAGCATTAGGTGATGCAACCGCTACTGCCGAGCTATTATGCCAACTGTTGAAACGCTTAAAGCGCAGATATCGTACTTGGGGAGAGCTGCTGTTCGCCGTTGAGAGTCGCCAGCGCGCTGCAGGGATGTACTAGGTTTTTGATTTATATATGTAGATTTTTGTTTGATGTATATCGTTGATTTGTATGATTTCATTAGCCTTCCAATCTGGGATTGCAAATGTATGGGTGAATATGATTGCTGGTTTTTCTAGCTCTAGTTCGAATTTGGACTGGAGCTTTTTCATAGCCTTAGGATATAAATAGCAGATGAACACATCATAATCAGCCAAAGAACAGTTGTAGAAATTTTGGCGCAACAATATAAGGTTTTGTTGAGGTGATACAAGTAGCCGCAGCTTCATGAATAGATAAGGTATTAAAGATGCTTCGTAAGCATATATCGTAGCCTGTGGGAGCTGCTTTGCTAGTGGGAATGCAAGTGTGCCCCAGCCAGCGCCAAGCTCGGCAACTTTTATGGTGGGCGTCGCTGTTATATGATGCGCTCTAATATGCTTCTGATTGGTATGATGTTGAACGATATGACGTTGAACGGTTTTAAAAAGCTTCTGACGTACTTTGTTTCCACTTGGCACTGGTGAAATTCCTAGAGTCAGCGTGTAATAGATTAAAGACGCGGCTGTGAATATAACGATAATAAGTATAATGATTTCAACAAGCAACAATGTCCCTCTTCTCTATTATATGTTTTGAATTTTTGTACACGGCAGGAAAATTATTATGGATATAGAATCGGTAGCCATGATTGAAAGTACATACCGTCCGTTTTAATTGATGTCAGACAGGCGTGTATTTTTGTGCCAACTTCCTGCGCTTCCTTTAAGAGCCTTGCAAATTCAGGATCACGGTCAAAGCACGGGGAAAAGGCGTTAGCATCACTTCTTTGTATAATGAATATAACATGGGTTTGCGTAGTTCCTTGCGCTTGTTTTTGCATAAGTGATCGGAGGTGTTTCTTACCACGCTCAGTTGGGGCATCAGGAAAGCATGCAACACCATCGACGCACATGTTTACAGATTTCACCTCTATAAGGTGCTGTATCTGATTATCCTCTTGGGCAGTTTTCTGCTCAGTAACAACAAAATCAAAGCGGTCTTTATTATAGGTAACTTCTGCTCTAATACTAGCATCTATGCTTGATAGTTCTTCGATATAATTATTCTCTAGTAATTCCCTAGCAAACCGATTAGCCACCATCGCGTCAATACATACCAATGATGTATGGTTAGAATCAATTGAACTAGTTGTCGCTACTAAGAAAAGCGAATAAGGAGTTTTCCGCTCAGGGTTAGCTGCTGGCAGTAGGTAGCATGTTTGCCCTGTCACCAAAACCGTATCTAAGCGACCAGTTGTAGGTACATGAACTTTAATAAGTTCACCATTTATATTTACCTCTGCAATAAAACGGTTAATGCGCTTAATGAATGTAGCAGGTACTAGTTTGGGAAAAGCTATTGATAGTTTATTATTGTACATTTTTTTACCCCTTTGCAAATGTGTCGACATGCTGTGATAATGCTGATAATATAAATATATCAACATAAGAATTGGATACGGAAAGAGTAGTTTCTTAGGCTGAAAGGAAGCTGATTCATGGAACAGGATGTTATTATAAAAGGTAACGGCATAAGCAGATGGTATCAAATGGGTGAAGTTCGTGTCAATGCCCTTAAGGATGCTAGCTTTGAGGTATATCGAGGGGAGTTTATAGTAGTGCTAGGGCCTAGTGGCTCAGGGAAGACAACGATACTAAATGTCATCGGCGGAATGGACAATGTAAGTGCTGGTGAATTATACTACCGAAAGCTAGCGCTCCATAAGGCTAGTGATCGCGTGCTAACAAAGTATCGTCGTGAGTCCGTGGGCTTTGTATTCCAGCACTACAATCTGATGTCAAACTTAACTGCCTTAGAAAATGTGAGTTTGTCAGTGGAGATTGCAAAGGATCCGCTGAAGCCTATGGATGTATTAGGGGAAGTAAATCTAGCTGAACGCTCAGATCATTTTCCATCGCAGTTATCAGGTGGTGAACAGCAGCGGGTAGCAATCGCCCGAGCAATTGCAAAAAATCCGGAGATATTGCTGTGTGATGAGCCAACTGGAGCACTAGACTATAAAACTGGAATTCACGTGCTTAAGCTATTACGAAAATTTAATAAAGAATATAATAAAACAGTTATGGTTATTACCCATAATGCAAGCATTGCAGACATGGCAGACCGTGTATTCTCGATGAAGGATGGCAGACTTGCTGATATTAAGGTCAATGAAAATCCAGTTGCACCGGAGGAGGTGAGCTGGTAGTGCTGTGGCGTAAACTTTTTAGAGATTTATGGTTAAATAAAACGGCTTATATAGCATGCTTGACAGTAATAATAATAGGCCTGATGATGTATGTGTCAATGGCGATTTGTTATGATAACCTGGAAACAGCTAAGAATCGTTTTTATGAGGAGCAGAATTTTGCCGATGGTTTCGTAAAGGTCCGTGGCATGCCCATAACGCAGGTGACACAGCTAGAGCGAATTGAAGGTATAGAGCAAGTGCAGGGCCGAATAGTTAAAGACGTTAGGGTTTATGCACCTGATAGGGATGAAAACGTTTATCTAAGATTAGTGTCAGTGGATCCGAATAAAGAAGTGGCTATTAACCAAGTACGCATTGTGGACGGAGTACCAATACAGGGAAAAGAAAGAAACATCCTCGTAGATCCAGCCTTTTTTGAAGCGAATGAGCTACAGTTAGGTTCAGTAGTTTCAGTTATAGCTGAAGGGAGAAAGGTTGATTTATCGATTGCTGGAACGGCACAGAATCCTGAGTTTGTCTACGCGATGCGCACAGCACAGGATTTATATCCGTCACCTGAGACATTTGGAATCGCCTATCTGCCATTTGATGTACTATCTAATATGTTTAGTTCGGGTGCTAACGTAAATGACATAGTTTTTACTGTGCGGGAAGGTTTTACCTATCTTGATGTAGAAGAGCAGCTAAGGCCGACGCTGAGGAGATATGGACTAGAATATATTATTCCTAGGGATAAACAGGTTAGTAATGTTATCTTACAGCAGGAGCTTGAACAGCTAGAGGCTACAGTTGCGACGATACCAATTGTCTTCCTTGGAATTGCAGCGATGGTTGTATATATTATGCTGCGGAGAATGGTAGAACAACAACGTGGTCAAATAGGTACGCTTAAATCATTTGGTTATACGAGTAGGGAAATATTATTTCATTATCTGGCGTATGGTGTAGTGCTAGGAATAGCTGGTGGTCTGTTAGGGGGGCTAGCGGGCATAGCCTTAGCCTATCCGTTAACTATTTTGTATCAGAGCTTTTTTGCATTACCAGGTTTAGAAAGTGAATTTTCCATTCGTTATTTATTCTTTGGAATATTATTGTCCTTAGGCTTTAGTGTTATAGCAGCCTACCAAGGGAGTAAAGGGCTTTTGAAGCTACAGCCAGCAGAAGCAATGCGGCCACCAGCGCCGCCAGTAGCCAAGAGGATTTTCATTGAAAAGATTAAACCGTTGTGGGCGATTTTATCTATTCAAGGGAAGATGGCTACGAGAAATTTATTCCGTAATAAGTTAAGGGCCTTCTTTATCCTGATAGGTGTTAGCTTCTCATTTGCGATGATTGCCGTCTCTGGCTATTTTTCTAGTGTTGGTGACTTAATAATAGGGGAGCAGTTTGAGAAGGTGCAAACCTATGACGCAAAGGTCGTTTTCAGTTCACCATTAGAGAAGAGTCAAGTCGAGAACGAGCTTTGGGGTGCCCAAGGGGTCAAAAATCTAGAAACCATACTAGAAGCACCAGTCTCATTAGAAAAGGAGTGGCGCTCTAAAGACATATTGCTTATGGGCTTGCCAGATGGTGGAGTACTATATAATGTCATAGATGATAAAGGGAATAAGGTTGAATTATACAATAATGGAATCTATCTATCGGAGCATTTAGCAAAGGATTTACAAGTAGGTGTAGGAGCTTCATTAGAATTAGATAGTCCATTTTTAAAAGGTGAACCACTCACCATATATGTGGCAGGAGTAATTAGCCAAAATATTGGTTCAACAGCATATATGCGTTATGAATACTTGACGGAACTGTTGGGTCAAGGGAAGATTGTTACATCGGCGCTCTTGAACATAGACCAGGAGCATATTCGGCTATTGAAAGAGCGCTATCAGGAAGCTACTATGGTAGCTAGTATAGAAGATAAAGAGCAAACTATGAGTCAAATCACAGAGCTTCTTGAAACCTTTAGTTATACTACGTGGATACTTGTGTTGTTTGCAGCAGCTTGTGGATTTGCAATCATTTACAGCACGAGTATAATATCTCTTTCTGAACGTCAGCGAGAATTAGCATCACTACGAGTGTTGGGTATGTCGTCAAAGGAGGTATTTGAAGTTCTAAGTTTTGAACAGTGGACGATATCGCTCTTTGCCATGCTTGCTGGTATACCACTGGCCTATGGTATGGTAACGGGCATTGCTCAGTCGATAGATACAGATATAATGGTTATACCTGTTGTGTTTGAACCACACACATTTATGCTAGCGGCCGCTGGCACGGTAGCTTCAATATTAATAGCACAATTGTCAGTGTATAGAAGAGTTACAAAGTTGTCCTTAGTAGATGTACTAAAAGAACGGGATTAAGGGGGCAGGCAGATGAAGAAATTTATAAAATGGACATTTTTTATAGTGATTTTAGGTCTTGGAGCAGGTTATATGTATTGGCAATCAATACAGCCTTTGGCTGTAGAGACATTAGCAGTTAGTTATCAAGATATTGAACAGGTGATAGAAGAGGAGGCTGTTGTAGCAGCTATCAGGGAGCAATCCGTGTTTGCATTAGCACAGGGTAAAGTTGAGAATGTCAGCTTCGAAGTTGGTAAGCCTGTAAAGCAGGGGCAGTTGCTGTTTAGTATAAGTAATCGGGAGCTGGAATTTCAGGTAGCTCAGCTGCGGGCACAGTTGGTTGCCTTAGACGGTCAAGAGCAGCAGATGTATCCTGAGCTGCGACCAAGTCGTATTCAACAGCAGGAGCTTGCGATTGAGGATGCGCTAATGCGTTATGAAATAGCTAAAGAGGATTATGAACGTATTAAGGCCTTATATGAAGCAGGGGCAATTAGCTATGAGGCGTATCAGCAAGCCGATAGAGCAGTAACAACATTAAGGCATGCAGTAATTCAACAAGAACAGGCACTTGAAGCACTAAAGGATGAATTCATTCCGTTACCAGGAATTTCTGAACAATTTGCAGGCCAAAGGGAATCAATAGAAGCACAAATCGCCATGGCAGAATATCTATTATCACAAAGTAGAGTGTACGCACCCTTTAGTGGGGTCGTTAAAGAAAAGCGGATAGAAAACAATATGGTTGTACATCCTGGCTTCGAGGCAGCAATTTTATTTGCTGACAATCAGTATGAGCTAGAAACCTACATCCTAACTAAAGATATGATTGACATTTATCTAGGAATGCCAGTAACAATAATCCAGGAGAGAGCAAGAGGGGATATTGAATTTGTAGGGGAAGTAGTTCGCATAGCACCTGTAGCTGTAGAAACAGTATCAGCACTAGGGCTAAGAGAATCAAGGATTAAAGTTACTATTGGGATTGATCAGGAGCAAATCCCAGATACAGTTGAGCTAAGACCTGGCTATCGGTTTGATGTGAAGTTTGTAACCCATCGGGAAGAAAACCGCATCGTACTACCAAAAACATCGTTATTTAAATATCAAGGTACAGATGCTATTTGGGTTATTAATAATGATATTGCTGAGATAAAAAAGGTGAATACTGGGTTTGAAACATCTGATCGTGTAGTTATTGAAACGGGCCTGGTTTCAGGGGATAGAATCATCCGAAACCCGAGGTTTGATAATCTCAGAGAAGGTATAGAGGTTGTGGAGAAAGAAAATTAGTATCGGTTTCATAATAATTTGATATAATTACTAGAAATAATTTATAATGTATAATAGATTTGACAATACGAGAATGGTTTCGGGGGTTTGCTTATGAACTATAAAAACAAGTTAATTGTTATAAACGTATTACTTGCGGCACTAGTATTAATTGGTTTTAGCATGACTATACCAGGTCCTATTGCAATAGTAGGTGTAATATTAACGATATTTTTGGTTGCTGCAGCGGCAGTTATTATTACTACTGAAATAAGTAAGCCTATGAAAAATATCATAATTGCACAAAAAAGCTTAGCTGCTGGGGACTACTCGATTGAGCCATTAACAGTTTCTGGGGAAGGTCAATTTAAAGAAATGGCTGAATTGACTAACGATATAATAGGAAAACAAAGAGATATGATAATGGAGATTACTAGTGCTACCCAGCAGGTAAAGGCATCTAGTCAAGAATTAGTACACTCTGGCAGAAGTGTAGGGGATAATGCCCGTACCGTAGGTGATGCAATTGAACATGTAGCATCTGGAGCCGTCGAATTATCAGAGCAGATAAACGACGCTGCAATAACTATCGATAGTCTAATAGAGGAAATACAAAAGGTAAGTAATAAATCAGGACAGATGTCGGACATCGGAAGAATAGTAACTAATAACATCACAGCAGGTAACAACTCAATTGGTAAAGCGATTGAACAAATGGAAACGATAAAACTAAGAGTAGGAAACTCTGCTAGCTCTATTAAAACCCTCGAGGACAAGTCAACCGAGGTAGGCGACATAGTAACTATTATCAATGGCATAGCTGAACAAACGAATCTACTAGCATTAAATGCTTCCATTGAGGCAGCGAGAGCTGGTGAACATGGTCGGGGATTCGCTGTAGTTGCAGAAGAAGTGCGAAAGCTAGCTGAAGGCTCCGCAGATGCAACAGATAAAATTACAGACTTAATTGAAGAGATACGTAATGAAATCATGCAGGCTGTTAAGACTATGGAAGAGGGAATGGATCAAATACGTCAGGGCTCAGGGGCAATACAGGAGACAGGTAAGGTTTTTGATTCTATCAGTAATGAGACTACAAACCTATTAACATACGTACAAGATGTAAGTGAGAGTTCTATTAAAATGGCGTCTAGCAGTGACAGTGTAAATCAGACGATTGCAGACATAGCCAGTGTTAGTGAGATTTTCTCAGCACATTCAGAAGAGGTGGCGGCTGCAAGCTCTGAGCAAGCACATGCCACTGATACAATACTAAAGGGCGCAAATCACTTAGCGTCTATGGCTGATAAGCTATCGAAAGCGGTTTCTAGTTTTAATATAGAATTATGTCTTGCGTGGAATCCAGCTCTTTCTGTAGGTCATGATTTAATTGATGAGCAACACCAGGAGCTTATTCGTCAAATCAATCAGCTATTAGAGGCCTGTAATCAAGGGAAAGGAAAAGCTACTGTTAATGAGATTGTTGCTTTTCTAGAAGATTATGTAGTTAACCACTTTGGTATGGAAGAAGAGCAAATGCAGAAGTATAACTACCCAGAATACGATAAGCATAAAGCACAACATACTAAATTCATTGAAATATTTACTGAACTAAAGCAAGAAATGCAGCAGGACGGTGTGGGACCGCATACGGCAATTAAAATAAATCAAATTGTAGTAGACTGGCTAGTGCAGCACATAACTAAGGTCGATAAAGCACTGGGAGCTTATCTGCAGCAAGTGAAAAAATAGAATAGAATATGAAGATCACCGAAAAACCCCGATTATAAAAATTATACATCGGGGTTTTTCGGTGAAAAGCAGTAGAAACAATTGACTGAAACGATAATTTTGAGTAAAATATGAAGAAACAAGAAGTGATAATGATTATCGACTGTTGACTGATGAAATATAGTTAGGGTGAGAAAATATGCTTTCAGGAAATGTAATTGCTTTAGCGATTATAGCTTCAATTTTGGGCTATGCTGTATATAGGACTTATAGTAATTTAAGAAAAATTACACTAAAAGAAGATGAATCAAGCCGTTGTACTGGATGTAGCTCTACAAGCTGCGAATCAAATAATAACAATGTCTAGTGCATTATTCTATGCTAATAACCTCTTCAAGGGTTTTTCGACTGGAAATGATTTCACGTTTTTGTAAATCCGTTGACAATAGTGACGGGTCGCCGTGCTTACCTAAAGCAACAATAGCCTGAACTTGATAATCCTCTGTTAAGTGTAATTCCCTAGCTGCGATATCTTTTTTAAAGCCGCCCATGGCGTGGGTAATATATCCACGTTTATAAGCTTCCATGGTTAGATAACCCCAAGCTGTACCAGCATCAAATCCGTTCCAACGATTTGGCTTATTGTTATGACTGAAAGTTAGTTTAGATACAATAGCAATTAAAATAGGTGCGTTTTTAGCCCACACCTGATTTGATTCTGTCAGAAAGCTAAGAAATTGTGCCCGTTTACTATCGGAACGAGCTACGTAAAATCTCCATGGCTGTTCATTGAAGCATGAAGGCGCCCAATGGGCTGCTTCTAATATTGCTAACAGGTCGTTATCATCAACAGCATTATTGCTAAATGCCCTCGGTGACCAGCGTTCTAAGAAAAAACTATCTACATTATACTTTGAAAATCTCTCTGTGCCACTCATACTAACCCTCCTAAAATCCAGTTAATTAAATTCCTAGAAATACTATTCCTGCAGATGGCGAAGTTTGATATAATCTATTTTAGTACATGTGGGTTGGAATTTAAAGCAAAGGTTGGTATTGTTATGCTGGAGAAATATTGCGAAATGTGCAAAAACCCATTTTTTGCCGACGCAAATCAAACTATTTGCGGTGCTTGTAAAGAGAAGGATAAAGAGCAAAAATATTTAGAGCAAGTATTGAAATATCTAAAGGAACATCCGAAGTCTCCAGTCGCAGTTGTAATTAATGAGACAGGGATACCTTATGATATGCTGAAGAAGTTTATCAAAGAGAAAAGAGTAGATTTAGTACTAGATCAACAATATGAAGAGCAGATGAAACGGGAAAAGCAGCGTCTTTACAATGAATTAGCTAACGCCAAAGATTCATTAGTGGGTCAAAACAAATTGAATACAGAAAAGAAAAAAGGTAAGGACAACCTAAGTTATCAAACAATTATGAAAGATCGCCGCACGCTTTAAGTGTGGTTTTTTTATACCATTTTAAGTTTATTTGTTTGTCTTATATAAACTTATAGTGTAAAATTACACTATAAGTTTAATGATGATAAATATTGTGTAAAGGTGGCCTAAATGATGAATAAAGAGCATGTTATAGAACTACTTTCAAATAAAATTAAATTAATAAGAACGGAAAAGGGCTATACCCAAGATAGAATGGCAGAAGTTTTAGGAATGTCAAAAAAAACCTTAGTGCAAATAGAGAAACAAAGATTGCTAGCTAGCTGGGCACACATTGTTACGTTGGTTACTTTGTTTAGAAATAGCGAAGTACTAGAGTCTGTGCTTGGAGATTCTCCAATAGAGGTTATCGAGACAATAGCCCATGAGCAACTGGATAACCCTAAAGAAAAAACCTTAGGAGGTAGGGTTTGGTGGAAGGAAATAGATTTTAAGGGAGATTTCCGCTTGCAACAAAATGTTATCAGCCAGCATTATAGAATTTTAGATAATAAGGATAGACGCTGGTATAGTAGTTTTGATAAGCAAGATGCGTTGGTACGTTTACAAGAATTACATGTAAAACACTGTGCTATTAAATGAAAAATTATAATAATTACATAAATTCGCTGTAACTATGACATCAGGGATTACGTCAATTAATTATGGGGGGAGGTAGTTCTATGAAAGTGAAGCTAATCCAGCTAGCATATATACTTGGTATAGCTCTTATATTAGCAGGTTTAATCTATTTCTTTGCGGCAAACTGGCAAGGATTCACAAAGGCTACTAAATTAGTGTTGAGTGTCGGAGTAATGCTGTTGTTTTATGGTTTATCGTATGGATTTTATAAATTGTTTTCAGAGCACCAGTTTTTAAGCAGGCTGTTATTGTTTGCTGGCTGTGTTGCTTTTGGTATAAGCATAGCATTAGTAGGTCAAATCTATAATTCTCATGCTAATAGCTATATAGTTTTCTTAACCTGGTTTATCGTAGCATTGCTGTTATCAATTGTAACACGCTATCAACCGTTGTATGTTTTGAGCTATACTTTAGCAATGTTAACATTTTGGTCTTACTTTTTCCCTGAGGGAAGCTTATCAGCATTTGATGATAGCTATATCTTTCTAGCTATATCATTAATGATTGTCATAAATATTCTCATATTTTTAGCTACAGAAAAGAAGCTACTAGTGTCACAGCACATTAAATTACTAAGCTATATGCTAGGACATGCGTTGGCGTTATTGTTTAGTATGAGATTTTTCCTGGAGACATATTTCTTTTTGACGAATAGTCTGTACGTGCTTCTGTTAGCGGCATGCTTTTACTATTTCTTTACTATAGCACAACAAAAAACCTACATAACGGTAACTGGTATAGCAGCTACAGCATATGCAATAATCAAATATATTGAGCTCTTGTCCGTACATTTTGGCCCACCAGTGTTTATAGCTACAATAGTTTTAGCTGGTGCTATAGTTTACATTAATGTCTTAATAGTAAAGCGCTTAAAAGCTAAAGTGATTTCGACTTCCTATAGCAGCTCGAAGAATGTCATAACAATAATGCTAACGATAGTTGCTTCAATCGTAGCTACGGTATCTTTAATGCTCCTAATATCAGATACGATTGGTAATTTTCAGCGAATAGCTTTAGTTTTCTTCTTTTTAGGTTTGATTGGCTTTTTGTTGACGGGTCTTTTAATTAACAAGAGAAATGAAATCATCGGTGGCACGCTGATGTGTATCGGTTACCTAATGAGCTCCATAGCTTTGTTAGAAATAGCTGATATATTTTTTGCAATCTGGCTTGTTCTAGTTTTTGTAGGCTTAATTACTATTTCTAGCAACGGTATCAGAATGCTACTTTATATACTTGTGCATATCGCACTGACGATTAAATTATATGCAGATTTATTTAGGGAATTTGATCTTGTGTTCATAAGTATTATAGTAATCAATTTAGTCGCTATCCTGATAACGAAATCTAGATTGGTGATGAAAAATAGCAATTCACAGTCCTTAACTGAAAGCATTAAAAGCTCAGTTTATAGGAATAGTTTCTTTTATGTGTTGTTGTTTTTCTTTATGCTGACCTTTGTCGATACTAGTGGGCAACTAATGGGCCTTAATCTTATCTATAATATATTGTTCTTTATACTGATTACAGCGCTGTTGTTTTGGGCAAAAAATAAAGACGAAGTTTACGAGTTTAGAATATCCCTAGGATTTTGGTTTGCATTTTTATTTTATAAATATTATGACCTAATATGGCAGTTGCTGCATAAATCGATTGCTATGATAGTCTTAGGGGTTATAGTAGTTGTAGCTGTTAACTGGATAGAGCGTAAATACTCCTTAAAAGCAGAAACTCCAGATACTGATAATCCCAATACTGATGCCTCAGATGGTAAATCGCAAGTAATGATTTGGTCAGGAGTGAATAAGAAACTAATTATTAGCCTGATTATTTTGCAGCTACTCTTTTTAGGAGTTCAAATTGCTGTCAGTGAGCATGCCTTAGCAAATGGGCAACAGATTAAATTGCAATTAGAGCCGGTAGACCCCCGTTCGCTGATGCAGGGAGATTATGTAATCCTTAACTACACAATATCTCAGCCCACAGCCGAACGTGAAAGGCAATGGGAGCGAGAGCAACAATGGGATAAAGATTTCCGGCATGGTCAGCGCCTGCGAATAGTGCTTGCTCCTGATGAAGATGGCGTACATCAATATAAAGAACTTTATGCAGGGCAACAGCTTGCAGTAGATGAAGTAGTTATAAATGGAACATATCGAGGCTGGCGAGTACTTTATGGCATTGAAACATATTTTGTGCCAGAGGGTACAGGGTTAGAGGTAGAGCGGGCGGCCAATTATGCCTATGTGAGAATTTCGAGTAGGGGAAATGCAATTATAGAGCGGCTATCGGAAGACTAGTAGTTAGACATCGGACAAATTGGAAAGTGAAAGGGTGTGTGGGTTTGATACTTGGAATTGGATTAGACATTGTAGAATTAGAGCGGATAAAAAAAGCACTAGATAAAAATCATGATGCATTCAGTAAGCGGATTTTAACTACATCTGAGTTAGTGGAATGGCAAGAGATATCCAACGAAGGCCGCAAAGTAGAATTTCTAGCTGGAAGGTTTGCTGTTAAAGAAGCGGCAGCAAAGGCCTTTGGTACTGGAATTGGAGAGGTGTCGTTTCAGGATGTTTGTGTATTTAAAGACGCTAAGGGCAAACCAGGGATACATCTTACTGGGAATGCAAAAAAAATGGCGGCAGAAATGGCTGTAGAACAAACCTGGGTTAGTATCACCCATAGCAGCACCTATGCAATAGCGCAAGTAATTCTCGAAAAAATACGGACATAGTGTAATGATTGAGCGAAACTTGTCATACACTTTAGTACACGCAGGAGGGAATATTGTGTTTGTGGTTACAAATAGGGAGATGCGTGAAATCGATCGCTATACGATTGAAGAAGTTGGAATTCCGTCATTGGTGTTGATGGAAAATGCGGGAAAAGCTGCGGCTGATTGGATTCAGGCGCAGTATAGTAACAAGAGGCAAGTGGGGGTGGTTTGTGGAAAAGGGAACAATGGTGGAGATGGGCTTGTTATAGCAAGACATCTTATAAACCATGGGTTTACTGTTAAGGTATATGTGCTAGGGGAAGCTGACGAACTTTCTCCAGATGCGAAAACACAATATTACGTTGCTAACAAGATAGGTTTAGCTGTTGAATGCATTAGTTCTACAGGTGACCCATACGAAAGCATTCGACTTGATGAATGTGAGATTATTGTCGATGCGTTGCTAGGAACGGGCAGTCGAGGAAGTTTAGGAACACTTTATGGGCAAGTCGTACAGATGATAAATGCTCGCAAAATGCTCGATGAAGAGGTTGAAGTTATAAGTATTGATAATCCGACTGGTGTTTTCGGTAATAACGGAGAGGTAGCTAGTGAAACCATTAATGCAAATGTTACTTTGACTTTAGGTTATATAAAACAATCCCTAATTACCTATCCAGCGGCAGACTATGCAGGAAAAGTTATCGTACTAGACATTGGTATTCCTAAAATGATCGAACAACAATATGCATTTAATAAGCAGGTGCTAACAGAAAAACTCATTTACCCTTGGATTCCTAAAAGAGTATCCAATAGTCACAAAGGCACATATGGGAAAGTTCGCTGCATTGCCGGCTCAAGTAAATATTTCGGAGCTGGACTGTTGTCAGCTACGGCAAGTTTGCATATAGGTGCTGGGCTGGTGTTCTGGGATGCTCCTGAACAAATTGCACCAATGTGGCAAGGCCAAACTCCTGAATTGATTTTTACAAGTCATCCATCCCAGCAAGGATGTTTTGCTAGCGAGAGCTTACAGTCGTTAATCGAGGTCTCGAAAACGGCAGATGCTATCGTAGTTGGATGTGGTATTGATCAATTTCCTTGGGGAGAAGAGTGGGTTGAACAGCTGGTGAACGAAATAGAGTGCCCAATGGTGATTGATGCGGATGCGATTATTTTGCTTAGGAATCGGTTTTCGAACCTGAAAAGTAAAAGGAACATAATTGTGACCCCTCATCCTGGTGAGTTCGCAAAGGTTCTCGGAATATCAGTAGAAGAAGTAGAGAAAAATCGTGCTGATATCTGTCTGGATTTTGCAAAGGAGCACCAAGTAACGCTCGTGCTTAAAGGTTGTCACACTACAATTGCGACACCAGATGGTAGGCTGTACTTCAATACTACAGCGAGCCATGTATTGGCAAAGGGTGGAAGTGGTGATGTTTTAGCAGGCTTTATTGGAGGGTTACTTGCCCAGGGAATTTCCACAGAACAAGCTACCTGCGTGGCTGTTTACTGTCATGGTCGAGTGGCAAAACAGCTAGCTGAGACTAATTATGTATCAACAATGGCATCCGATGTTTCCCGCAACGTAGGAGCCATATTGCAAACTATAGCGAATCGTGCATAACCTATGACATATTTCCCGGGAAATAGACAATTAATTCATAAAGATTGTCGAATAAGTGAGGAGATGGTGTTGTGCTAAAGGGTAAACGCAAACTAGGGCTAATATTAGCTACCATAATAACTTTGGTATTAGCAGCTTGCGGTGGTACGATTACAAAGCAAGAGGATGTCATGAAAGAGTTAGGAAAAATCTTAGAAGAGATTGAAAACTACCATTTAGAGGCTGAAATGGTAGTCGATCACGATGGATTGGCCCAGACTTATTATGTAGAAGTATGGTATCAACAGCCGGAGCTATATAAAGTAGCACTGAAAAATGATAGTAGAGAAGTTTCGCAGATTATTATTAAAAACAATGAAGGCGTACATGTAGTTAACCCGTACATGAATAAAGTATTTAAGTTCAGCAAGGATTGGCCGCATGCACAAGGGCAGCTTTATCTATATCAGACCTTATTAAATAACATTACTAAAGCAGACAGCTTAGATTATGAATATAAGGACGAAGCTTATTACTTCACGTATGAGGTAGAAAATGGGCAGTATATTGCTAAGCAAGAAGTTGTACTTGAGGAAGGATTTTATCCGAAAACAGCTATGATGACTGATGAAGCAGAAACGGTTAAGATTACTGTGAATTTCGAAAATTTCGAAGCTAATATTGCTATATCCGAGTTAGAGTTTGATGTAGATGAACAATTAAAGAGCAGCGTAACAGAAGGTATGGATGCAACGGCAGCAATGGCACAATTACAAGAAAATTGGACTCCGATGCAACCAGAATATGTACCTGCGGGAATGACGATGACTTCGTTAAGTGTATTGAAGGAAGGTGATATGGAATATGCTGTACTTCAATATGCTGGAGCAGATAGCAATTTCACAATAATTCAAAAGCCGGATATAACCTTCGACACGATTGCTAGAGCAGATGGAGAGCTAGTGGAGATATATGGGACTGTAGCGATTCTGTCAGGCGGAGCAACGCCGACACTGCAGTGGCATGATAACGGTATTGAATTCACGTTATCTGGAAACTTATCGATGGCTGAAATGCAGAAAGTTGCAGCAACAGTATATCGCCCTGCTATGAAGTAACTAAGCATAAAATCTAAGCATAAAATCTAAGGAAATAATATTAAGTATAAAAAACTATGTATAAAAGTATTGATAAGAAAATAATGTTATTATAGATGCTGGGCACTCAAGTTAGTGCCCTTTTCTCTTTTGTTATTGATATGATATTATTATAGATACAAATAGGGTTTGAGGTGACACAATGAGTATTGGATTATATCGACCTACGTGGGCTGAAGTGAATCTTGGTGCAATTAAAAGTAATTTTTTTGAATTGCAAAGGCAGGTAGGAAGTAGCACAGCAGTCATGCCTATAGTTAAAGCTAATGCCTATGGACACGGTTCTATACAAATTGCTAAGACATTGGAGGAAATCGGCGCAAAATATTTGGCTGTAGCTAGCTTGGAAGAAGCCTTAGAGCTTAGAGAAGCTGGAATTACCGCTCCTGTTTTGATATTTGGTTATGTGCCAACTAGTGCTGCTGAGTTGATTGTAAAGCATAATTTCACAATAACAGTAATAGAGCAAGCAATGATTAAAGAACTGCATACAGCTGCCCTGAAAAATAATAGTCAGGCTAAGGTGCATTTAAAAATAGATACAGGGATGGGAAGATTAGGACTATTAGATTTTACAGAATTCAAGGAAGTTATAGAATTGCTTGACAGCTATCAAGGGGTAGTACTAGAAGCTATCTACTCACATCTTGCATGTTCTGATGAAGTAGATAAAGCATATTCGATAGCGCAGTATGAGAGATTTAAAGCTTATATTGATTATGTCGGTAAGCGGACTAATAAACCGAGCGTGCACCTGGCTAATAGTGGCGCAATAATTGATTTGCCTAAGTATGCACATGATTATGTGCGTGCTGGCATAAGCTTATATGGTTACTATCCGTCTGCTGAAGTTAACAAAGAGCGAGTTAAATTACTACCCGCCATGGAATTTAAGACAAAAGTTGTATACTTAAAGGAAGTTGCAGCAAACACCTGCATTGGCTATGGTGCAACGTATAAGACTGATAAACAGTCCCTGATAGCCACCTTGCCAGTAGGATATGCAGATGGATATAACCGCTTGCTATCCAATTCAGGAAAGGTGATTGTCCGAGGCATGAAGGTGCCTGTAGTTGGTCGTGTCTGTATGGACCAAATCATGATAGATGTTACTGGTGTTCCTAATATACAGAGGGGTGACGAGGTTGTATTATTTGGTAAGCAGAGTAATCAACAGGTTACTGTCGATGACATAGCGAAACAGCTTAATACAATAAACTATGAGGTAGTATGTGCCATAAGTAGTAGAGTACCAAGGATTTATATTTAAATTCAATCAAAGTAAAGTGATACTTTTTCAAATGGATTTTTCACAGAGTTTTTTGAAACTTTTACCTAGAAACTTTTAAAACTTTTTGGAGTCTAAAACAGTGTGGTAGAGTTCGAATATTTAATAAATGCACCAGTGTGTGAAAAATGGTATTAATTAAAAGTATAAGCCTTGCAGGAATCAAGGATTAATTATAGAAATAATATGTAAGTGAACTAGCTATAGACTATAGCTAGTTAAAGTGGTGAATTAATTGTTTCTAGGATTATTGTATATTTTTCAATAATTTACCGCATACTGTTGATATAATACAAAGTATAGAAACTGGAGTTTATGGTGGAGGTGTTTCTGTGGTAAATACTAAGAGAATTATGATTAGCATTCCAGCAAATTTACTACAAGAGGTAGATGGTGTCGTCCAAACTGAGAATACAAATCGCAGTGAAATTATCCGTAATGCTATGAAGATGTACTTAAGTGAACGGAAGAAACGCCAAATTCGAGAATCAATGCAACGGGGATACATGGAAATGGCAGATATCAACCTGAATATTGCATCGGAAGCAATGCACGCCGAAGAAGAAGCTGACGAAGCTTTAGAAAAATTAGTAAGTGGAGTGTAAATGTTGAATGATCATAAAAAGAGGCGATGTATTCTATGCCGATTTGTCCCCAGTCGTTGGATCAGAACAAGGCGGTGTGAGACCTGTTCTTATAATTCAGAATGATATTGGCAATAAGTATAGCCCGACAGTAATCGTAGCAGCAATCACTGCTCAAATTCAAAAGGCAAAGATACCTACACACATTGAAGTAAACGCTGAAATATATGGATTAGAGCGAAACTCAGTAATTCTTCTTGAACAAATTCGTACGATTGATAAGCAGAGGTTGACGGATAAGATAACGCACTTAAATGATGATTTAATGTCTAAAGTTGATGATGCGATAAGTATTAGTTTAGGATTAATAGAATTTTAAATAAAAGTTTTCTATAAAGTTTTTATAGGAGGCTTTTTTTACTTGTAATTGATTGTTATATTGGTCAGAAAACGATACAATGAGGAAGTAAAGTAAATAGAAGTACAGGAAAGATAGACTTCGAAAGGATTCGATGAGCATGCTTACAATTGTGCTATTGCTTGCTCTGCTGGTTAGCTTTATTAGTATAATTATGACCGTAGGGAACGCATTAAACAAAACGGCACTGGCCAAATTTTGGGCTTTAATCGCAACGGCGTCAGTTTTTACTACGACGTTTATTTTCATTGTCGACTCCTTCGATTTACTTGAACTTAGAGATGTTAATAAATTTGCTACTCCAGTGAATGCCAATTCTGAGGGAGTATACCCCCCTGGAGAGTCAGGACAATCTAATGGAAATTCAGGACAATCTAATGGAGACTCAGGGCAGTTTAATGGCAACGATGGTGCTAGAAATGGAAATGGCGAACTATCTGACTCAAGGGTAGCACGGATTATGCTGCTAGATTTGTTTGCGAAACGCTACTCTGGTGAGCTAGAAGGGCTTACTGCAGAACAGCGGGATTGGCTAATGCAGAATCGCACGCTTTTTCCTGCCAGTACTAGTGATACCCAGGCTCAAGTAAGGAATCAAGCTCAGGAAGTGCGGAACCTTGATCAAGTATATAGAAGTATTGATAGATATCGGCAAGGCTTTATCAAAGGTACAGGCGTAGTATTAGATAAAACAGTTGATGGGACCACAGGTATACAAGAAATGCAGGTTAATGTGGTAGGGCCTGATGGTGGTGTTTACTTGCTCTATTATCCAGCGGTAGTGGATTTGAATACTGGCGACTGGGTTCAATTCTATGGAACACCTATTACAGGCAAGAGCTTACGAAGCGAATTTTTTGGCACTGTAAACAGCCTGTTAGTATACGCTAGTTACATTCATCGATAGAATATAATACATACATGTAACTTATACAATTCATATACAGTAACTGTAAACCCGTTTCTGACATAACCTGTAGTAGGATATGAAAGAGAGGGGTTTTTTTGTGCGTCCGAGAATAGCAGTGACAGGAACTTCTATGGAAACTAAATACGGGTCAGGTACGTATATCAATAAAGGCTACATCGACGGTGTTATTAAAGCAGGTGGAATCCCGATAGTTTTACCGCTAACGGAACTTAAGGTGATAGATGAGGAATGGATTGAGCAATATGATGGGTTGTTACTAAGTGGTGGTGAAGATGTGAACCCACTGCGTTATAAGCAGAGCCCACAGCTAAAGCAAGGACGGATTTCGCCAGAGCGTGATGAGTTAGAATGTACGCTAATTCCATTAGCAATTAAAAGAAACATGCCAATTTTTGCAATTTGTAGAGGTGTTCAGGTCTTAAATGTAGTTTGTGGCGGCACGCTTTATCAGGATATTGTTAGTCAAGTGCCTAATGTACTTAAGCATAGTCAGAATGCTCCACGTTGGTATGGCACGCATGCTATCGAGATTGTTAAAGACAGTAAGCTACATGCAATTTGTAAGCAGCCAAGCATTGTAGTAAATAGCTATCATCACCAAGCGATTGATGTGTTGGCAGAAGGGTTAACAATATCGGCAAAATCTGAGGACGGTATTATTGAAGCGATTGAAAGCACAGATGATAAAGTGTTTATAGTAGGAGTACAATGGCATCCTGAAGGTATGTGGCAAAAAGAAAAAGAGCAGTTTGCATTATTTGAAGCATTTGTGGCAGCGTGCAAGCAGACGAAGCTTAATTAATATGCTTTTTCAATTTGCCAAGGGCTTTACGCTCTAATCGCGATATCTGCATTTGCGAAACTTTAAAACGGTCTGCTAAAGCTCGCTGGGATAGTCCTTGATAGTATCTATAATATATTAGTAAACGCTCACGCCTTGTTAACTCATTTAGTGCGTTTAATACGGTTTTTCTCGCGATAAAGGTTTCAAGCTCGGGATCGTTTTTGCCAATCATATGATGTAGAGAGTCAGAGTAATCATCGTCTGTGTATGTCGTATCAAGGGAAATTGAATTGTATAACGACTTCACACTCTTTGCTTCGATTAGTTCATCCAATGATATACCAAGATAGTCGGCTAGTTCTTCATTTGTTGGATGTCTCTGTAATTGATGGCTTAGAGATTCATAGGCATAATCTATTTTTGGATGAAGCTCAGTAATTCTACGTGGCACACTTACGTCCCAACTACGGTCACGGAAATATCGTTTGATTTCGCCTTCAATGGTAGGGGTTGCGTATGTTGCGAATTGAACGCCCACACCTGCGTCATACCTACGGATAGCTTTTACTAATCCAAGGTTTCCGATTTGTAGTAAATCATCAATATGCACCCCGCGGTCAACGTATTTTCTTGCAATTATTTCAACTAGATAACATGTCTGTTTAAATATCTCAGTTTCAATTTTTTTTGAGTTTTTTAGCTGATACTTTTGAAAAAGCAGTGTTAAGTTATTGTTTGTTTTAGTTTTTTTCTTAGCTTTTAACCTCGCTGAGCGCATTTTGCGTATGCTCCTTTATAAAGTCTATAAACTTAGTAGTTGATAGAGTAATATTATTTGTATTCGTGACACAATATAGTTCACGTTCGATGTGTAAGTTGGTAACTGGAATCGAACGCACCTTTTGTAAGTATATTGAACGCTCTGCGGCGAATTTTGATACGAAAGACACACCTAAACCACTTTCAACGGCTGCGATGACTGCATCAGTACTGCCAAATTCGCCTAGTATAGGCAGTGTTTCAAGCTCAAGCTCATGTTCAGCTAGGGCTTTTTCTAAAATTTTACGAGTCCCTGAATGTTTTTCACGCACAATAAAAGTTGAATCTTTGAGTTCATCTATTGTGATTGCTTGTCTACTGGCCCATTGATGACACATCGGAACGATTAGTTGTAATTCATCTTTGGCTACTGGAAATGATGTTAACCATTGCTGCTTATCTGGCCTAGAGCCAATTATTCCGACATCTACCTTTTTGTCCTGCAGCCAGCCTACAACCTGTTCAGTACCTGCTACTTGTACCTGCAGCTTAATATGTGGATAAGAGTTACGAAATGATTTAATAATTGGTGATATAAAAAACTGTGAAGGAATGGTACTTGCACCAATATGTAAGCTTCCATAAGGAGAATTCTTTATATCTTGAATACGTAAGTATGTAGCTTTCCACATAGCTATTATAGCTTTACCCTGTGTGTATAAATAGCAACCTGCCTGAGTTACAATCAAATCGTCGCCCTTACGATTGAAAAGCGCACATCCTAGGCTTTTTTCTAGAGCATTAATACGTTGAGTAATCGCTGGCTGCGATACTGATAGACGTTGGGCTGTGTGGGAAAAGCTTTTTGTTTCTACTAAATCGATAAAGGCTTCTAACTGACTATAATTCATTATTATCACTTCCATTCACAGGTTTCCATGGTTTTAATTATACACGATTTATTGACTTTATGCATAATTGAAACGAATTCTCGCTCTAATAGACGTTAGCTAGTGATTATGCTATGCTTAAAAAAATCTGATAATATAAGAAAACAGATTAGAGTTAACAGGAGGAAACCAAAAAATGGCTGATTTCAATAAAATCCTAGCCAAAGAGCTGGGATTAAAACAGGAGTACATAGACAAGGCTATTGCCTTACTTGATGAAGGAAACACAATTCCCTTCATTTCTCGTTACCGTAAAGAGCTGACAGGCTCAATGGATGAAGAAGTGCTAAGGAATTTATCTGAACGCTTAGAGTATTTGAGATCCCTTGATAAACGCAAGCAGGAAGTTATTGCTTCTATTGAAGAGCAGGGCAAATTGACGGACGAGCTGAAGCTAGCAATTGAAAAAGCAGAGAAGCTACAGGTTGTTGAAGATATCTATATGCCATATCGTCCGAAACGTAAAACTAGGGCGAGTGTTGCTAAGGAAAAAGGCTTGGAGCCATTGGCAGCATGGATTAATAATCAGCCTACAACAGGTGATTTAAATGCTGAGGCAGAGAAATTCATCAATTCAGAGCTTGGTGTTGAAACAATCGAAGAAGCTATCCAGGGTGCCCTAGATATAGTAGCTGAGCAAATTGCAGAAACAGCAGAAATACGTCAGCTAGTGCGCAAATATTTTCAAGAGCATGCTACGATGAAAACTGTTGCAGCAGCTGATGACGCTAGTGATGTATACCAAATGTACTTTGACTTTGAAGAGGGAATTAAAAGACTGCCACCCCATCGTGTCCTTGCTATGAACCGTGGCGAACGGGAAAAGGCTTTAAAGGTAACCGTGCAAGTAGATCAAGAGCGGATTTTGGAGCGCATACATAAGGCTTGGAATTTAAAGCATGGAAGTGTCGTTTATGATGCATTAATAATGACAATTCAGGACAGCTATAAGCGCCTATTAGAGCCATCAATTGAACGTGAGGTACGCAAAGAGAAGACAGAGCAAGCAGAGGAGAAGGCAATTGAAGTATTTAAGGCTAATTTAAAGAGTCTACTACTGATTGCTCCTGTGAAGGATAAGGTCGTTATGGGTGTAGACCCTGCATATCGGACAGGCTGCAAGCTGGCTATCGTAGACCCAACAGGTAAGCTACTAAAGATTGATGTAACCTACCCAGTACCCCTTAGTAAAAACTCTGACAAAGACAAAGTTAATATACAACGGGCTAAGGAAGTATTTTACAGCTATATCAAGGAATTCAATGTCGATATCATCGCTGTAGGTAATGGTACGGCATCAAGGGAAACGGAACAATTCGTTGCTGATTTAATTCGTGAGGGCAAGGAGAAGCAAATAATCGACAAAGAAATTATGTATATTATCGTTGATGAGGCAGGTGCAAGTGTCTATTCTGCTTCGCCAATTGCCAAAAAGGAATTCCCGCAGCTAGATGTATCGGAGCGTAGCGCAGCCTCAATTGCTAGACGTCTGCAGGATCCGCTAGCGGAATTAGTGAAAATTGATCCAAAGTCTATTGGGATAGGACAATATCAGCATGATGTAAGTCAGAAGCGGCTTACAGAAAGCCTCCAATTTGTCGTTGAAACGGTGGTTAATAACGTCGGCGTAGACATTAACAGTGCATCTCCGTCTTTATTAAAATACATATCAGGGATTAATGAGACGGTAGCTAGTAATATTGTTTCCTATCGTGATGAAATTGGTAAATTTAATAATCGCAAACAAATCAAGAAAGTGCCAAGGCTAGGTGGTAAAACATATGAGCAGGCAGTTGGTTTTCTGCGCATTCGTGATGGCGAAGAGCCATTAGATAATACACCAATCCATCCAGAATCATATGACGTGGCAAAGAAATTATTACAGCACTACGGATATAAAAAAGAAGTGCTTAATGGTAATAAACAGGACAAGCAGGAGTTTGACCAAAATCTTCGTGAGTTGAAAATCAATGAGGTCGCTAATATGCTCGAGGTAGGAGTGCCAACATTGCAGGATATTGTGGAGGCACTATTAAAGCCAGGACGTGATCCGCGTGATGAACTGCAGAAGCCAATGCTGAAATCTGACGTAACATCACTAGAAGACCTAGAGGTTGGCACTGAACTGCAGGGGACAATTCGCAATGTTGTAGATTTTGGAGCCTTCGTCGATATAGGTTTGAAAAATGATGGCTTAGTCCATATATCGCAGATTAGTCAGCAATATGTTAAGCACCCCCTTGAAGTTGTACAGGTTGGTCAAATCGTTAAAGTGAAGGTTATAGACATTGACCATAAGCGTCAACGGGTAGGATTAAGCATGAAATAGGAATTAGTTGGGGATGAAGTGGTGAAAAAGACAATCGAGACGATAAGCATTGATGAGGTATGTAACATACTATCTATTTCCAAGGCTACTGTACGCAACTGGATGCATACTGGTAAAATCTCAGTAGTTGAAAATGATGAAGGTAATCTCCAATTCGCTAAAAATGAAATACTAAGACTTAAGAGTCAAATAGATGACGGCAGTATAAAGCTCTTACAAAGTCGTCGAAACAAAGGTGCAGTTAAAGGACATTTCGTAGCAACGGAGTATGTGTCCTATAAACCTTATATAGACTTGGCGAAACAAATTATAAGCTGGGTAAATAGTGAGCCAAGATTAACTAGTAGCAATTATGACTCTACTCATTTAATCAGACTAGTACTATTAGAGGTTGCATTTAAATTCCTTCGTGACAGAGTGGTAACACATAATAATAATAACTTAAAGCATGCTATCCAGACACTTAGCGAGAATTTATCAAGTTTGAAGCTATCGCCCGAAGTACAGCAGCTTTTAGAAAATGTTAAAAACCTAGAAATACCTTATATAGAAGGTGAGGATTTTCTTGGACTACTATACATGGCTCTTAGTCAGCTAGGGGAACGCAAGCGTAAAGGCAGCTATTATACACCAGTACATATTACTGACATCCTTGCAGAACGCGCCCTGGAGCAATTTATTAAGAATGCGGAAGCTACTGACTCTATAGAAATTATAGACCCGTGCTGTGGTTCAGGTAATTTCTTAATACGCCTTTATTTATTATTGAAAAAAAAGAATATAAGTGCGCGTTTGTCAGGCTTTGATATAGACCCAATCGCCACAGCTATAGCAACTATCAATATGTTCCTAATAATGGGATTTCCAGCTTCAGAAAAGGTTAATAGAAGTTTAATGTTAGAAGCAGGTAAGATTAATTTTATGATAGAAACAATTGATACACTAGATTTCACAAGCGACAAATCCTATGATTTAATCATCGGTAATCCACCTTGGGGTTATCATTTTAGTAAGAGGGAGCTAACTGAATTAAAACAGAGGTATCAGGCTTATAGTGGCTCTGTAGAGTCGAGCTGTTTGTTTATTGAGTGGGCAATAGCCAATCTAAGGCAAAATGGTGTGCTCGGTTTTGTTTTGCCTGAGTCAATTCTAAACGTAACAAGTCATATGAAAATTAGAGAACTACTTCTAACTAATACTAGACTTGATGATATTGAACAGACTAGCAAGCGCTTCTCCAATGTCTACAGTTCAGTAATTACACTGGTAGCTACAAGAAGCACAAATAATAAAAACACAAACAATATAAGCAATATAACTCAAGTGCGCTATTTGGAAAACCCTCATTACATTATAAATATAGCTACTAGCTGTCAGGAGAATGAAATAGTCCAGCATATGAAACAAAAGCCAGGCAACTTATATTTAGCTGGTAATGCTAGTTTTGGCTTGGGGATTGTGACAGGCAATAATAAGCGGCACTTACATAAAACCTGTCCGCCACTTGGAGAGGTTATCTTAAATGGCACAGCTATTAATAAATATCAAATTATCGAAGAAGAACTGTTTATAGAATATGCGCCTACTAAATACCAGCAGGTTGCACCAGAGTCTATCTACCGTGCTCCTGAAAAGCTTATATATAGGTTTATTAACAAGAAGCTGATTTTCTCTTATGACAATCGGCAGCGACTTACACTTAATAGTGCAAATATAGTAATTCCAGAATTACCTGGATATGATATGAAATATGTGCTAGCGATTTTAAATGCCCGGGCCACGCAATTTTACTATACATGTAGTTTTTCAAGTGTTAAGGTATTGAGGAAATACATTGAGGATTTGCCTATACCTGTATGTAACGATGGAAAACAGACAGCAATAGTTTCGCTGGTTAACCACCTACTTGCTGAGAATGAGAAAAAACAACGGGATAAAATAGATAATGCAGCCGTTGTCACTGAGATATTTGAAGAAATAGATAGGCATATCATGGAATTGTTTCAATTAACTCAACAGCAGCAAGCATTAATAAAAGACAAAATAAAAGGGTAACTAATTATTTGGAATACAGTGGAGGAAAAATTATGGCAAATAAAATGAAGGCAATTATCAACGGTACAATTATTACAGTAGCCAATGAAACAATAGAACAAGGGACAATACTTATAGACGGGGATAAAATAGTGCAAATATCCAAGGGAGCGCTGGAATTGTCAGCAGATGTGGAAGTATTTGACGCTACTGGTAAAGTAGTTACTCCAGGTTTAATAGAAGTACATGGCCATATCGGAATTTGTGAAGAAGGAATGGGCTGGGAAGGTGATGATACCAACGAGATGACAGACCCATCAACCCCTTATGTACGGGCTTTAGACGCTATAAATCCATTTGACCGAGCGTTTGTCGATGCTCGTAAAGGTGGCGTAACAACAGTTCATACTATGCCTGGAAGTGCAAATGTAATTGGTGGCGAGACAATTGTAATTAAGACGGCTGGAACGATTGTTGAAGATATGGTATTAAAAGCAGTAGCTGGAATCAAGGTCGCATTTGGTGAAAATCCTAAGCGCATTTATGGTGATCGCAAGCAGCTACCATCTACAAGAATGGGTACTGCTGCAGTGTTGCGTCGTGAGCTTACTAAGGCTCAAGGGTATTTAGAAAAATGTCAGATAGGCAAACAAGACCCAGAGAAAATGCCAGACAAAGACTTGGGTATGGAAGTGTTAGTCAAAGTTTTAAAGAAAGAAATACCTTTACGTGCTCATGCCCATCGGGCGGATGATATCGTAACGGCAATTCGTATAGCTGATGAGTTTAATGTGGACATAACAATTGAACATTGTACGGAAGGTCATAAGATTGTTGAATTCTTAAAGCAGAAGCAGGTAAATATAGCTGTTGGTCCAACCCTTTCAAGCCGCTCAAAAATTGAATTGCAGGATTTAGGCTTTGAAACTGTTAAAATACTTATGGAAGCAGGTATTGAGGTCTCTATATTAACTGACCACCCAGTAATACCTGTACAATATATACCAATATGTGCGGCGCTGGCTGCAAAGGAAGGAATTACTGAAGAGGAAGCATTAAAGGCAATCACCATTTACCCCGCAAAGCACTTAGGGATAGCTGATAGAGTCGGATCTATTGAGGTAGGTAAAGATGCAGATATAGTAATATGGTCCGGATATCCGTTGGATTATCGCAGTAAAGTAGAACGGACAATTATAAATGGGCACGTTGTCTATGGAAACTAAAAAAGGCGCGAATTTCGACAGACTTTGCAAACGAAAAAGTATAAAGTAAATGGCATCGCGTTATATATAATTAGTAGTATTGCTGAACGGAGATGCTTATTATGATTTATACAAAAGAAGGCAACAGCAAGAATATTCGGCTAATAGCCGACGAAAGAATGGAGCTAAGAACCGTTAAAAGTTTACGCTGTGAATTAGAAGGATGTATTAAAAGAGGTTATGAAGATATAACTATTGATTTCCGAAATGTAAAAATGATTGATTGTTCAGCTATTGGTGTTATTATAGCCTTTCATAAGAAGCTAAAGCGTTTAAATGGGAGTATACATTTAGAAAACGTTAGAAGCGCACATGTGCAAAATCTATTTAATGCATTAAGACTGTCTAGCATATTAAATATAAAATGAAGCTTTTCTGTTATTATATATGAGTGACTAATCATATATAATATTAATAGTAAAAAGAGTGCTTGGTTGGTGTTTGTCTATCAAGCATTTTTTGTATTCTAAAAACATATAAAAATAAAATCAATCTAAATAAATAATGTGGCAATGTTAATGAATCAATATACTAACCTATATAAATTATGATATTATTAGTATTAATATGACTTCTGTCACATCAATACAGATGACTGTTTGTTATAATACAGTTAGGTGGTGAGTATCTTGACTAAAACTTGTATTTTGGTAGTAGATGATCGGCGGGCAACGAGAATATTGATTCGAAACGTTTTAATACAAGACGGTTATAGGGTATTAGAGGCTGAGAATGGGCAGGAAGCTATCGATACGTTTCTGATAGAGTCACCAGAATTAATTTTGCTAGATATAGTGATGCCGGTGATGGATGGGCTTACAGCGTGTGAAAAAATTAGAAGGCTACCTGATGGCAATCGCACACCAATATTAATGTTTACAGGTGTTAATGATGGCAAGTCTGTAGAGGCTGCATTTCAGGCGGGAGCATCAGACTTTATCAATAAGCCTATTAACTGGGAAGAGCTTCGATATCGTGTCCAGCGCTTACTTCATTTGCGTTCTGTAGAAGAAAAAGTTCAACGTCAAGTGTATTATGACTCACTCACTAATTTACCTAACCGATTATTATTCAAGGATCGCCTTGAAGTTGCAATATTTTATGCAGCAAGCGAGCAGTTACAGCTTGCAGTATTGTATTTAAATCTAAAAAAATTCACTTTAATTAATGACGCTTTTGGCTACGATGCTGGTGATATGGTTATTAGAGAAGTCGCTCAAAGACTACAGACAGCTGTCGGGCAGGATGTGACTGTAGCTAGAATGGGTGGAGATGATTTTGCTTTTATTTTAAATCGCATTGAGCACGAGGAAGAAGCAGCTAAGATAGCCGCACAGGTAATAGAAGCTATTAACGAGCCTTGGTCGATTAATCGTCAAGAGGTTTATATCGATAGTGATATAGGAATAGCTCTTTACCCTGATGATGGTCAAGATGTACAAACATTATTAAAAAATGCCGAGACTGCGATGCAGCAAGCGGCGTTAGAGCATAGAAATACATATCGTTTTTATAATCATGATATGAATACAAAGGCGCTAGAAAGAATAGGATTAGAGAATGCACTGCGTCATGCAATAGATAAAAACGAACTTATTATACATTATCAACCGAAGTTTCAGTCCTGTATGAACAAAGTTACAGGCGTAGAAGCTTTGATTCGGTGGCAGCATCCAGAGAGAGGGATGGTGCCACCGATGGAGTTCATCCCTATAGCAGAAGAAAATCAACTAATTATACCGATTGGAGAATGGGTACTAAGGACAGCTTGTATGCAAATGAAAGAATGGCATGATGCAGGTCATAGATTGTCGCTATCGGTGAATTTTTCTGCCTTGCAATTTAGACAACTAGGTGTTTCTGATAGGGTTTATGAAATACTATCGGAAATAGGACTCGAGCCTAACTGCCTGACAATTGAGATTACGGAATCAGTTGCGATGAAGGATGTTAACTATACAGTTAAAACTCTTAATGCACTACAAGAAAAAGGGGTTAAAGTATCAATTGATGATTTTGGAACAGGCTATTCATCCCTGAGCTATTTAAAACGCTTGCCAATAAGTGAATTGAAGATTGATCGTTCCTTCGTTCGAGATATTACAACAGACCAAGACGATGCTGCAATTGTTGAGATGATACTAGTACTTGGTCAAACACTGAAATTAAACATGGTAGCTGAAGGTGTAGAAACTCCAGAACAAGTAGAATTTCTCAGAGATAAGGGTTGTCTAGAGATGCAAGGATATTTATTTAGCAAGCCGATAACTGCTGAAGAATTTCAGAGCAAGTTCCTGCAATTTTAGCTTTTTGAGATATATGAGGAGGAAATTGGATGGGAGATGCAAAAGCAAGGATTCTTGTTGTGGATGATAAGCGCGTAAACCGAGTAATACTTGAACGTCATCTACAGAAAGCTGGTTATAGTAATATTATCCATGCCGAAAATGGACAAGAGGCATTAGATATTATTAAGCAAGAGCTGCCGGATTTAATCTTGCTTGATATTGTTATGCCTGGGATTGATGGTTTTGAGGTCTGTAGACGGGTAAAGCAAAACCCAGACACAAAGATGCTACCTATTGTTATGGTGACAGCATTGAATGACCAAGAATCAAAACTAGAGTGTATCAATATTGGTGCTGACGATATCTTGAATAAGCCAGTTGACCCAGCAGAGTTAACGGCAAGGGTACGTTCTCTTATTCATGTGAAAAACTATTTCGACCAGCTTCAGAAATTAAATTATCAATTACTAGATAGTATTAAAAAAGCTGAACGAATCCAACGTGCGCTTCTTCCTAAGAAATTTCCTGAGGTTGAAGGGGTTGTTTTTGATGCTTATTATAAGCCTGCAGAGTATATTGGAGGAGATTGCTATAATGTATTTCAGTTAAACCCGAACCAAATATGCTTATATATTGCTGATGTAACAGGCCATCATTTTGATGCAGCAATGCTAACGGTATTTATTAAGGAAGTTATATCTAGCTATGCAAGACAGGTTACTATGCAGGATGCGGCTTTCAGTCCTAAGGATTGTTTAGATATATTGGATAAAGCCTTTAAGAAGGAAGGATTTCCAATTGAAATTTTTATAACGATTTACTTGGCTGTATATGATGTGCCTACGAAAACATTAACGTACTCCTCAGCGGGATTTGCTCAGGCTCCAATTGTCTATGGCAGAGAAACACGCAAGCTTCCTTGTCCTGGCAAACTAATTATGGGTCTAGAGACTGAAGATGGCTTTGATGAAATGCAGACTACATTACAAGACGGAGAAGCAATAATATTTTATACGGATGGGATTATAGAGCAATTAGACAATAGCCTAGAGCATCATTTTGGTGAACAAAGGCTTATAGATATAATCAACAATATACCAGAGAATGAAAAGCAGAAGTTGATTTCTAATATCATAGAAGAGCTAGAGAATTATGCGGGTTCTAAAGAGTTCCAGGATGATGTTGCTATTTTAAATATGATTGTAACATGATGAGGAATTATTAGTGAGAAATTAGGGGCGGTTATGATGAAGTTTTTATTAAGGCCTATGGTCGACATCATGGATAAATTGACATATTTTTATAAATTTTTGATCATAGGTTTAACTGTTGGTATAGGGATTATTTCAATAGTAGTATACTTGTTTCTTGACCTTAATCAACAGGTTGAAGATGCTAAACAGCGTCAATTGGGAGCAATTTATATTACAGAAACTAAGGAATTGTTAAATCACATACAACAGTTCCGCGGCATGAGCTATGCTACATATGGACAGGTAGAGCACCGCTTCCAGGATGATATTCTTTTACAGGAAGCGTTAGTCGAGGAGACCTTTGCAAAACTGTGGCTAGCTATGGATAAAAGCAGGGATCAGCTTGGTCTTGATAATATGTTAACAGAACTTGAAGAGGACTGGTACCAATTAAATAATTCAATTGGCAATATCAGTAGAGAAGAGTTTTTTGCCCAATCAAACGCTTTGGTTCATAGTGTTATAGAGTTTATCAAATACACAGCAGACAGATCGATGATGATTTTAGATGACGATCGTTACCGGTATTATTTGTCAGCGATAACTACCAACGAATATCCACTATTATTAGAAGAGCTGGGACAACTAAGGGCACTTGGAACTAAAGTAGCGGAAGCTAATGAGATATCAATTATTGAACAGCAGCGGCTAATTGAACATATTAGGACAGCAGATGACTTATGGAGATTTATAAACATAAACTTTATTTTCTTAAATGAAGAGTGCGATAAATTTAGTAAAGATATTAATGCTCATATGGGCCAAGTAGGTATCGGGATTCAGAGTTTTCTGGAAGCAATTGAAAGAGAGTTTATTACAACAGTAGATATAGATGTTGATTCTCAAACATACTACAACCAGACTACTAGTATGATGCAGGATAATTACTTGTTGTATGAAAAAATAGTTACAGAACTATACGATGACCTAGAGAGCAATGTTAAACGGCTTCAAGGGGATAAGTGGTTTATTAGTTTTCTAACGATGTTTGTAGGCTTTATAGGACTTTATATGTATCTCGCTTCCTACGTTTCCGTTCATCAAGCTATTTCCACACTGAAAAAGGGATCGGCAAGCATGGGTAGGGGTGATTTGTCTACTCGAATTGAATTGACAACACAGGATGAGCTATCTGAGATTGCTACTGCTATTAACCAAATGGCGGTAGACCTAGAGAAATTTATCGCCAATGAAGATAGAATAAAACAGGAATTAATCCAAGCAAAACAATCAGCAGAGGATGCTTCAAAGGCTAAAAGTGAGTTTCTTGCAAATATGAGTCATGAGATTCGCACTCCAATGAATGTAATTATAGGTATGTCTGAATTGGTGCTTAACTCTGATTTGAAAAAAGAACAACGGGAATACATTAAAATGGTCAGAGATTCTGCGTTCTCACTGTTAGATATTATCAATGATATACTAGATTATTCTAAGCTTGAGGCTGGAAAGCTTGAGTTAGATACAGTTGAATTTGATTTAATTGAGCTAGTAGAGAAAACACTACGCTTTCAATCGGTGCAAGCCCATGGTAAAGGGTTAGAGCTTATTAATAATATATATCAAGGCACACCAAGATATGTAATTGGGGACGCCTTGAGACTGCAGCGAGTTCTTTTAAACTTAATTAGTAATGCCGTTAAATTTACTGATAAAGGTGAAATAGAGGTCAGTATTAAGTGCGTTCAAACACGCTCGGATAATAAAGAAGAACTGCGTTTTGAGGTTCGCGATACTGGCATAGGTATTCCTGAAGATAAGATGGATAGGCTATTTAAGAGCTTTAGCCAAGTAGATGGGTCTCTTTCAAGGCAATACGAAGGAACTGGCCTGGGCTTAGCTATTTCTAAATATTTAGTAGAGAATATGGGCGGCACTATCGGGGTAGATAGTAAAGTGAGTGAGGGTACTACCTTCTATTTCAACGTGCCGTTTGAGGTTGTGGATAAGGAAGTTGAAGAGGATGAAGAGGTAGTGCTATTAGAGGAAATCACGGGGCTTCGTGTGCTTGTTATTGATGATAATCGTCTCAATCGCAAAATATTAGAAGAAATGGTAGGAAGCTGGGGTATAGATGTAACTACAGCAGCAAGTGGCAAAGAAGGTCTGGACTTATTAGTTGCAAGCATCGACGATGCGACAAGTGGTTTTGATATTATATTACTTGATTTGCAAATGCCGAATATGGACGGTTTTGAAGTAGCTAAGAAAATTAAAGACCATCCAAAACTTAATGGAATTAAAATTATCATGCTATCTTCAGCAAATATTTATCAAACAGCTCAGCAGTGTAAAGCATTAGGGTTGGATAGCTATCTTGCGAAGCCAGTACGACAATCTGAGCTTTATGACATAATTATCAGTATGATATCGAAGGAACAAAAGCAGAAGGCCCTTGAAGTGGCTGAAGAATTAATTGTAACACATATACAAAATCCTAAAATACCAGATGTATTATTAAGCGATCAGGCGGACATCGTAAATCATATGGCAGCTACTGTTGAAGCTTTAGATGACCCTGTGAAAATTTTGCTAGTAGAAGACAAGAAGATGAACCAAACACTTGCAAAAAAGATTCTAGAACGTAAGGGCTGGTATGTAAAGATTGCTGAAAATGGCAAGATAGCAGTAGAAAGGTATGGGCGAGAGTCGTTTGATGTTATTCTGATGGACATTTCTATGCCGGAAATGGATGGTATTGAGGCAACAGCGTATATAAGGAAGATAGAATCTGAAAACAAAAGTCGTAGAACGCCAATAATTGCGATGACAGCTAATGCCATGTCAGGAGATAGAGAAAAATACATTGAAGCAGGTATGGATGAATATGTATCGAAGCCTATAGATAGAAATAAACTGTATGAAACGGTTGAGAAGTTCTTGCCTATGAAGGAATTGCCAATAGATTTAAATAGAATGGTTAAGCAAATGGGAGCAGACAAAGAACTTATGAAAGAAGTTATTAATATATTCCTCGAGGATTACCCACAAGACATAGAGTCTCTTAAGCAAGCAATAGAGCAGAATGACGCAGAATTATTAAGGTCAGTCGCCCATGGGCTTAAAGGTGAGTTGGGTAACCTAGGAGTTACAAAAGGATATGAGCTAGCATATGAGCTTGAAAAACTTGGGAAATATAAGAGTCTAGACCAAGAGGAAGCAGTTAATTTATTGCAACAGATTGAATCTGAGATTCAGAAGATAAAGGATTTTTTCACCAAATCTAATTGGGATAAAAAAATATAAGTAAACTACTTTATCTTGTAAGCAAATGTAGACATTTTGTGACGCTGTGATAGAAATCATTGACGCTTCAATTGAAAACAAGTAGCATAAATCTATAATATTAACCAAACATACTTGTGCGTACAATTAATGTTCAATGATAGAGAGTGTGAGAATATGGGTCTGGGATTGATGCTAGCTATAATGACATTTGTTAGTTTTATTGTGAACTTACCTATGGGTATGTGGCGTGTGAAGGTGCCTAAGTTTTCTTGGCAGTGGTTTGTAGCAATCCATTTAAGCGTACCGTTAATATTTTTCTTGCGTACGGAAGCCAATATAAGTTATTTATATATTCCTTTGTTTGTAACTGCTGCTATTATAGGGCAGCTTGTAGGTGGGAAAATACTATTACATTATTCAAAAGCTTATAAACTTAAAAAGACACAGCTCAAAGACGGATAATTATAGGTGGAACCTCTAGGGGATTAGTGCATATAATGGAGCATAACCCTCCCATAACTCCCCGTGTACGCGACAAATTTAATGTCGCGTTTTTTTTTGCATAAAGTTTGACCTTGTTTGACTTTTGACCAACTTTGACTTATAATGAGTAAAGGATACAAAAATGCTAATATTATAAATAATTAGTTTTCAATAGAGACGATTATTTATTATTACAAAACAATTTATAAAGGAGGTTAGTACTATGGATGCTAACAAATTTACAGAAAAAGCACTGGAAGGAATACAGGGAGCGCAAACCAAGGCCCTACGTTATAACCATATGGAAGTAGATGTAGAGCATGTGGTGCTAGCGCTCTTAGAGCAGGAAAATGGGTTATTACCGCGTTTATTACAAAAGCTAGGTGTCTCGGTTACAAGCTTTCAACAAGCTATTGAGCAAGAAGTGAAAAGACGTCCAAGTGTAACGGGACCAGGACGCGAAGCTGGAAAGATATACATTTCCCAGCGCTTTAATCAAGCTATGCTTAAAGCAGAAGACGAGGCAAAAGCATTTAACGATGAATACATCTCAGTTGAACATATATTGCTTGCAATTATCGAAGAATCAAAAAGTCAGAAATCCAGTCAAGTCTATAAAAGCTTTGATATCACAAGAGACCGTGTATTAAAGGCGTTAACGGAAATTAGAGGTAATCAGCGAGTAACAAGTCAAACACCAGAAACTACCTATGATGCACTTGAGAAGTATGGTCAAGATCTAGTTAAGGCGGCAAAAAACAATAAAATGGATCCAGTAATCGGGCGTGACGCGGAAATCCGCCATGCGATTCGGATATTGTCACGTAAGACTAAAAATAATCCCGTACTGATTGGAGAGCCTGGTGTCGGTAAGACAGCAATTGTTGAAGGTCTGGCTCAAAGAATAGTACGTGGAGACGTTCCTGAGGGACTAAAGAATAAGCAAATATTTGCACTTGATATGGGAGCACTAATTGCAGGGGCTAAGTATCGTGGTGAGTTTGAAGAAAGGCTTAAGGCGGTCCTACAGGAAGTCAAGAAAAGTGAAGGGCAAATCTTATTATTCATCGACGAGCTACACACAATCGTAGGTGCAGGAAAAACTGACGGAGCAATGGACGCGGGTAATCTGTTAAAACCAATGCTAGCTAGAGGTGAGCTGCATTGTATTGGAGCTACAACATTAGACGAATATCGTAAATATATTGAAAAGGATGCTGCCCTTGAGCGCCGCTTCCAGCCAGTAATGGTAGAAGAGCCGACTGTTGAGGATACGATTTCAATCCTAAGGGGATTAAAAGAGCGTTTTGAGGTTTATCATGGGGTTAAGATTCTTGATAACGCCCTTGTAACGGCAGCTCTGTTATCCGATCGCTACATCACTGATCGTTTCTTGCCAGATAAGGCAATCGACTTGGTAGATGAAGCATGTGCAATGATTCGTACAGAGATTGATTCACTTCCATCTGAGCTTGATGAAGTAAAACGTAAGGTTATGCAGCTAGAAATAGAAGAAGCAGCTCTCAAGAAAGAGAAGGATGCAGGAAGTAAGGAGCGTCTTCAGAGCTTACAGAAGGAATTAGCTAACTACAAAGAACAGTTATCAACAATGCAAGCACAATGGGAAAACGAGAAAAAAGCGATTCAAACAGTGCGCGATTTGCGTAAGCAGCTAGAGGATGTTAATCACGAGATAGAGCATGCTGAGCGTCAATACGATCTTAACAAAGCGGCAGAATTGAAATATGGTAAGCTACCAGAAATAGAAAAGAAGCTGCAGGAAGAGGAAGCACGTCTGAAGGATCAACAAAGTGGTCAAGCCCTACTAAGGGAAGTAGTAGACGACGAAGAAATCAGCAAAATTATCTCCCGCTGGACGCGAATTCCACTATCGAAGCTAGTAGAAGGGGAGCGAGAAAAGCTGCTACGTTTAGATGAAGTGCTGCATGAACGTGTAGTTGGTCAAGATGATGCAGTACAATTAGTGGCAGATGCGATTATCCGCGCCCGTGCAGGCATTAAAGATCCGCGTAGACCTATAGGTTCATTTATATTCTTAGGTCCGACAGGGGTAGGTAAGACAGAGCTGGCAAAGGCGTTGGCGGAATCCCTGTTTGACAGTGAAGAGAATATAATTCGTATCGATATGAGTGAATATATGGAGAAGCACTCGGTATCCAGGCTAATTGGTGCACCTCCTGGGTATGTAGGCTATGATGAGGGTGGGCAGTTGACGGAAGCCGTTCGAAGAAAGCCGTACTCAGTCATTCTCTTTGATGAGATTGAGAAGGCACATCATGACGTCTTTAACGTTCTGCTACAAGTATTAGACGATGGACGTATTACTGACTCACAGGGACGTACGGTGGACTTTAAAAACACAGTAATTATCATGACTTCAAACATTGGTTCAGCACATCTGTTAGAAGGAATTGATGATGCAGGTGCAATTAAGGATATGGCACGCGACCAAGTAATGGGTGAACTGAGAGTTCACTTCAGACCAGAATTTTTAAACAGAATTGATGAGATTGTATTATTTACTCCGTTACAACGTGCGCAAATTGCAGAGATTGTTAAGCTACTTACAATCGACTTACAAAAACGCCTACAGGATCGGCATGTAAGCTTAGAGCTTACTGACGCTGCAATTGATTTTATTGCCAAAGAAGGCTATGACCCAATCTTTGGTGCAAGACCATTAAAACGATTCATCCAGAGACAGATAGAATCTAAGATAGCTCGCTTCCTAATCAGTGGAGAAGTTTTAGAAAATGCTAGGATTATTATCGACCACAAAGATGGCGAACTAGATATACGCTGGGAAAACTAAAAAACAATGGACTTGAGGTTTTGTACCATCAAGTCCATTGTTTTTTTAATTTAATATTTCGTCAAGTTTTGTGCGGAAAGTATCTTCGTCTATTGGTCCAACGTACTCCCAAACACGCTCTCCTTCAGCGTTGTATGTGTATAAGGTTGGTACAAAGCGAATTTGATAGTAGTTTACAAATTCTTGGTTTGCGCGATTGTTTGCATCGACTTTAATAAACGCTATATTTTGATATTGCTCGTCTTTGATTAGATTGTTATACACGACATCCAGCCGTACACAAGCAGGTCAAGTGTCAGTGTAGAAATAAAGAAAAATAGGAATATTGTTCTCGGATGCTAAAAAGAATGCATCTACAGCATCACCGTAATCTTTATAAATTTTGATATTTACGTCAGAAGCAGAGCTTATCTCTGTATCAGATTTAGGCTCAATGATATTTTCATTTGCTCCTGAATCATTTGCTCCTGCTTGTTCTCTATTTCCTTGAGAATCCCCAAGGCCACCGCAAGCGCTTAGTGTAAACATAGATAATATGATTGCAAGTGCAAGGATAAGTCTAGTTTGTTTGTTAAACATGTGCTATTAACCCCCAAGTAATATAACTTAGAATAATTATATACTAAAAATAGTGACTAAAATAGAAAAACATTTGAACTATAAAAATATTAAATAGCAGCTTGACAGCAAAATGATACTAGGGTAATATATAAATAATAATGATAATCGTTATCAATAAATAAACGTGAAAAGGATGATTTATATGTCAATTTTAGTGATAGGTGGAGATCGTTTAGGCAATATAGATAAAAACTTAAAAGGTATTGGGTTTAATCGTATCGAACATGTTGATGGTAGGAAAAAGAGACATTATAACGTAAACATTTCTCAAGGAACAGATGTCGTACTTGTGTTAACGGATTATGTAAATCATAATCTATGCAAAAGCATTAAAGAAAAAGCTAAGGGTCTAGGTGTGAAAACTGTTTTTTCAAGAAGAGCATGGTCTGATATTGCAACTGCAATTAATTAAAAACATTTGTTGTCATTCCTTTTCTTGTAAGTTATCATATTATGTAGGAAAAGAGGAGGGCGACGATGAGTAGGTCAGTACTTGTAGTTGATGATACAACTTTTATAAGAAAAGTTATGAGAGATATACTAGAGTCGAACGGATATAATGTGGTTGGGGAAGCCATAAATGGAAAGCAAGCACTTGAGATGTATCAGCAACACGCTCCTGCATTAGTGATAATGGATATTGCAATGCCAGAGATGGACGGATTTGAAGCAGTTGAACAAATTAAAAAAATTGATAACAATGCTAAGATTATTATGTGCTCAGTTATGGGTTACAAGGAAGCAGTGACCCGTTGTATTGAAGCAGGTGCAAGTGATTACATAGTGAAACCTATAAAAACAGAAAGAGTTCTGGCAGCAGTTGAAAAGGCTTTTTCAGTATAATAGTTGTTAAATTAAAAGAGCAGACTTTGAACTGCTTTTTTATTATTGAAAATAAACTCAGTTTTTCACTATGCCTATATTGACACAACAAGTACCTTATAGTAATATTCTTTCTAGGTAGTCATATACGACCATTATGTCATTATAAGCATCGGTGTAAATTTTGGCATAATGAAATTAAAGACAAAGGGGAGTCAACAAATGTTGAGAAATTGGAAGAAAAGCTTTTTTGTACTAGTACTTGTTTCATTATTCGCAATCACATTATTTGGTTGTGGACAAGGTGCTGACGAACCAGCACCACAACCGTCACCAGATCCAGCACCACCTGTAGAGCAACCAGAGCAGCCGCAACAGCCACAATTTGAGAATACGAACTTAATACTTGCTACAACAACAAGTACGAATGATACAGGTCTGCTTGATGAGTTATTACCTGCATTCAAAGATAAAACTGGTATTGACGTTAGTGTAATATCTGTAGGTACTGGGCAAGCGATGGAGATAGCTAGAAATGGGGACGCTGATGTAATTCTGGTACATGCCCGTCCAGCTGAAGATCAATTTGTAGAAGAAGGCTACGGTGTAAATCGTCGAGATGTAATGTACAATGACTTTGTTGTGTTAGGACCTGAAAGCGATCCTGCAGGAATCGCTGGCATGCCAATCGAAGAAGCGTTTGCAATATTAGCAGAGGGAAGCGCACCTTTTATCTCCCGTGGAGATAATTCAGGTACGCACCAAAAAGAAGTTGCTGTTTGGAATAGTCTTGGAATCGAGCCATCAGGTTCTTGGTATATGAGTATTGGTAAAGGTATGGGAGATACGATTAATACTGCTGACGAAATGCTAGGATATGCTTTAGCAGACCGTGGTACTTTTATCTCAATGGAGCGTAATATTGATGTAGTGATAGTGCTTGAAGGAGACGAAATTCTATTAAATCCATACGGTGTTATTCCAGTCAATCCTGATTTACACTCACATGTGAATTTTGCAGGGGCAGAAGCATTCGCAGAATTTATCACTTCTGAAGAAGGTAAAGCTGTGATTAATGGTTTCAAATTAGAAGGTAAACAATTGTTTTTTGCTCAATAAGAGACAATTTGACAGGAATCTAGCAATCTATTAAATATAATAGTAGATATGCTATAATGAATTATTAAATAAGCTGAATCAAATTGGGTTTTACTTTTACTAAGGTAAAATCCAATTTGATTATAAAGGGATGTTCAAAGCGATTATGGGTTACTTCTATGAAGCTATTGAAGTTGCAATAAAGATGATAATTAGTCTCGATCCCTATCTTATTCAAGTAGTAACAACATCTTTGAAAGTATCGTTGACCGCTATATTTTTTGCTTCTATAGTCGGGATTGGGATTGGTGCACTTATAGCAACACATAATTTTATAGGAAAGAAATTATTTATTAAAATTATATATGTATTTATGGGTCTTCCGCCTGTGTTTGTCGGTTTGATAGTATACATGTTATTGTCACGTAGAGGTCCGATTGCAGAATATATATACCTATTATGGACGCCATGGGCAATGATAATTGCACAGTTTATTCTAGCGGCACCTATTATTGCGGGGCTTACAGCTTCTGCTATCGAAGAACGCTATCAAGAGGTTATGATGACAGCCAAAGGCTTAGGAGCTCAGAAAGCGCAAGCTCTATGGATGACGATACGTGAAGCGAAGGTAGGTATTATAGCTGCAATGGTAGCAGCATTTGGTAGAGTCATCGCCGAAGTGGGAGCGGTAACTATTGTTGGTGGAGATATAGCGGGTGTTACTCGAGTTCTTACAACAGCAATGGTAATTGAAACGAGGCAGGGTAATTTTGGAATCGCTATGGCCTTTGGTTTAGTTTTACTAGGTATATCGTTTATAGTTAATAGTATCGTATATATTATCCAGAAGAGGTAGATAAAATGCTAGAAGTTGACATCGTAAACCACGGTTACCAGGGAAAAACAATTCTTAAAAACATAAAGCATACATTCTGTGGGAATCGAATCCATGGCATAATAGGGCCGAACGGATCTGGCAAGAGCACGCTATTAAAGCTATTAACGGTGATGGAGAAGCCTGTTGATGGCAAGGTAATGTTCCATGGCAAGAACTTACATGAGCCCAATCCTAAAATAGCTTGCTGTTGGCAAAAGCCATTTCTGTTTCGTGGTACTGTACGCTACAACTTAGAGTATCCAATGAAGGTTAGAGGCTGGGCGAAAAGCAAAATACAGGAACGCATTAATGAATTGACTCATAGCTATCAAATAGAGCATTTGCTCGACAGAAATGTAAAGGGACTATCAGGCGGCGAGAATGCTAGAGTAGCCATCGCCAGAGCTGTTGCCACTCATCCTGAGGTGTTAATTCTTGATGAACCATCAGCAGCGATGGATCCAAAGAATGTTATGTTTGTTGAATCTTTATTAAGAAAGCTACGAGAGTCAACAGATTTGATGATTATTATGGTTACCCATAACATGTTCCAAGCCAAGCGCATTGCTGACGAGACGATATATATTGCCGATGGAACAATTGTTGAAGCAGGTTCAACGGAAGAGTTATTTGCAAATCCGAGAAATGAAGACACAAGACAATTTATTAGTGGGGAATTTGTGTTTTAGCTACAAAGCTCTGTCTTTGTAGTTTTTTACTAAGGCTACTATGTCTAAAATGACATAACAAAACTAACTGTTGTAAGTAATGCTTTTAAATTATAAAAACAAGGAGATGAATATTTATGAAAGGCACACGTTTTGCAATTATTCTTACTTTATTGATTGGTTTAATGTTAGTAGGTTGTTCTAGCAATGAAGATTCTACAGCTTCACAGCAAGAATTATATCTATCGGTAGCAGGTAGCTTGAAGGATGCCATCGAAGAAATTGAAATTGCATATGTAGCAGAAAATCCAAACGTGAACATAGTAATTAATCTTGGTCCATCTGGTCAGCTACAGCAGCAGATTGAGCAAGGAGCTCCTTCAGATATTTTTATATCTGCGGCTCAAAGGCAAATGAATGCACTAGAGGATAAAGGCTTAATTGATAATAATTCAAGATTTGATGCAATTAAAAATGTATTAGTATTAGTAACTCATAAAGATAATTCAACCGTTAATAGTATAGAAGATTTAACAAATTCGGGAGTAAGAAACATTGGCTTAGGTAGTCCAGATTCTGTACCAGCAGGTGAATATGCAAAACAAACATTGGAGTATGTTGGTATCTGGGAAGACGTAGAATCAAAGATGGTTTATGGTCAGAATGTTAGACAGGTACTTACTTATGTAGAAACTCAAAATGCAGAAGCGGGCTTTGTATTCCAATCTGATACAGTTGTCTCAGATCAAGTGCGAATTGTTGCAGAGGCTCCTGCTGGTGCACATGAAGAAATTTTGTATCCAGTAGCTATAGTTCAAGATAGTAAAAATAAAGAAGTGGCTGCGGACTTTATGGAATTTCTAAAGAGTGATACAGTAACGGAGATTTTAAATACAAACGGTTTCCAAAGACCATAAAGGTAGAGGGTATCGATGCAAACAGACATGACGGCTTTGTGGATATCACTGAAGACGGCTTCAATAGCAACGATTATTACGTTTTTTGTAGGAATTCTTGTAGCTAGATGGATGGCCAATTATCAAGGGAAGGCAAAAGGACTTATTGATGGTGTCCTGATATTACCGATGGTACTTCCTCCTACTGTTGTGGGCTTTTTGCTTCTGTTGCTTGTAGGGCGAAATGGTCCTATAGGGAAATTCTTAGCAATGTTCGACTATAGTATTATTTTCACGTGGCCTGCTACGGTACTAGCAGCTACAGTAGTCGCCTTCCCGTTGATGTACAAAACATCACGGGCAGCCTTTGAGCAAATAGAGAACACATACTTAGAAGCAGCAAGGACTTTAGGCTACACTGAATGGTCAATTTTCTGGAAGATTATGCTTCCAATGGCGTGGCCTGGAATTGCCGCAGGTACGATTTTGGCATTTGCCAGGGCGCTAGGTGAATTTGGGGCGACACTTATGTTGGCTGGAAGTATCCCAGGGAGAACACAAACCGTACCTGTAGCAATCTTCTTTGCGGCAGAAGGTGGGGATATGGGAAGAGCGCTATTATTAGTTCTTATTATCATTGCCATTTCTCTGTTTGTGGTTGTGTTAACTCATTACTTTTCTAGGAAAGAATATTCAGCAACAGGTCGGGTGAGGATGTAAAATGAGTATTATCGTCGACATAGAAAAGACAATCCAAAGCTTTCACTTAAAAGCCAAGTTCCAGGTTGAAAATCAACCGCTAGGGATTTTAGGGGCATCGGGTTCAGGAAAAAGTATGATTTTGCGATGCATCGCGGGTCTCATTACACCAGACCGAGGCAGGATTATCATTGATGGAAAAACAATGTTTGACAGCGAGAAAAAAATTAATGTTCCATCGCGGGAACGAAGTATAGGCTATTTATTTCAAAACTACGCCCTATTTCCCCATCTTACTGTCGCTCAGAACGTGGCTTTCGGAATTAAGAAAATGCCTAAAAAAGAGCAGGATCACATTGTTGAAGAACGACTGTCAATTGTACGTATGGAGCAGTATAAAAACCGTTATCCCCATCAACTATCAGGAGGGCAGCAACAGCGCGTAGCTTTAGCACGAGCATTAGCAATTGAACCTGTAGCGTTGTTGTTAGATGAGCCGTTTTCAGCACTAGATAACCATCTGCGAAAGCAAATGGAGCAAGAAATGCTGGAAAATGTCTTCTCGTTCCGTGGCAGCACATTGTTTGTATCACACAACCTAGAGGAGACGTATCGTATCTGTGAACAGATTATGATAATACATGATGGGGATATTGTTGCTAATGGAAATCGAAATGACATTTTTCTATCTCCACCGACCCTGGAAGTAGCTAATATTACTGGATGTAGCAACATATCTAGAGTAGATGTGGTAGACAGGAATATGGGTAAAATAAAGGCATTAGACTGGGGTTGTGAGGTCTTTATTGATAAAGATAGGTTTGAGACTCCAATGTATATTGGTATACGTTCGCAGCATTTGAAGCTAATCAAAGAAAAACAAGGAGATAATACTTTCTTGTGCTCTGTAGCCGCAGTTGAGGAACGAGTTCATCAAATGCTACTTTCCTTGAAAATCGATAGCGAAGAAGATGGTAGACAACGAAAACTGCTTCAATTTGAAATGTCCAAAGAAGATTGGCGTAGCCAATGGGAAGCGTATGCTGGAGATATCTATTTACAGTTCGATCCACACTCGTTGTTTTTGATGGATCGGTAGTAGGAAACGATAGAGGTGCTTAATGAAGCATAATAAGGAGCATAATCAGAAGAATCAATACAATTTATCAGAATGGGCGGGTGCCTTTGGTGACTTGGGCACCTTTATCCCATTTGTGTTTGGCTTTATTATAGTAACGGGAATTGATCCCAAAGGAGTCTTTTTCTCCTTTGGGATTGCTTTGTTGATTGCAGGGTACTATTTCCGTACACCCATGCCCGTTCAACCGATGAAACTAGTAACTGGACTTGCTATTGCATCACCAGCAGCAATTTCCTTAGGTATGGTATGGGGTGCTGGATTGTTTATGGGTTTAATATGGTTACTCTTATCCATCACAGACATGTTAAAATACATTACAAAATGGATAAGTAAGCCGATTGTTTGTGGAATTGCTGTCGCTCTGGGAGTATCTTTTATCCTTAAAAGCTTAGAATTAATGAGCTCCCAATGGTTTATTGCAATCCTAGCTATAATAATAGCGATGGTGCTATTTAAAAAACCAATAATGCCTGCAATGTTTGCTTTGCTTATTTACGGGGTAATCATTATGACACTGCAGAATCCTGGAATGCTAGCATTGTTCCATTCTAAAGAGGTCCTAATAACACTTCCAACAATAAACCTAAACTTGTTTTCGTGGAATGAGTTAGCAATGGGTATCGTGCTACTGGCAATCCCGCAAATTCCTCTTACAATAGGGAATGCTATAGTAGCCGTTACTCGAGAGAATAACGAAAGATACCCAACAAGAAGGGTCACAGTGAATCAAATAACAAAAAGTCAAGGCTTGATTAATGTAATGTCACCATTTCTGGGCGGAGTCCCTATGTGCCATGGTGTAGGTGGTATGGTAGGACATGCTAGGTTCGGAGCAAGAACGGGTGGAGCTGTTATCATCTTTGGTGCGCTATTGATTCTCATGGCTACCTTGCTAAGTCAGTACGTTGAGCTTATTATGTTGTTTCCGCTAGAAGTGATTGGGGCAATCCTTTTCTTTGCTGGATGGGAATTGGTCACTACTTTGCGCAGATTAGAAAGGGCAAAAGCAGACATCGCTGTTTTTGCAGTAACGGTTTTACTCGCTTTATGGAATATGGCTATCGCAATTATCGTAGCTGTACTAGTAGAATTAATACTTAAAAAAAACATTACAAAAAAACAATAAAAACCATTATGTCATTATTGACACAATGGTGGGTTTATAGTAAAGTACTAATTAACAGTCAATTAGTACTTCTCTAGATCCCCAAATCATAGGAGAGTACATAATCCCCATTATGTCTTTTAGACAAATGGACGGAGACGCTATGTCTTCGTTTTTTTTTTTTTTGCTTTTTGTGAATGTGAAGTGAATTTGGGCCACTATATCATTATTGACACAGTGGTCTTTATATGCTACTTTAGTGCTAATTAATTTACTAAATCGAAGGTGGTTGATATTATGAATAGTTCTATTCTTGACCAAGACAGTAAAATTAAAATGGCTAGCACAATTGGACCTGTTGATACAGGAATTGTAGGAGTTTTAGCTGAAAAATTTGAAGAAAAAACTGGTATAAGCATCGAATACGAAAAAGCAGGGACAGGAAAAGCCTTGAATATGGCCAAAACAGGATGCTTCGACTTGGTAATTGTACATGCTAAAGCTTTAGAAGAAAAATTTATTGCCGAGGGCTATGGAGAAGAGCGTATAGCTGTTATGTATAACGACTTTGTTATCATTGGTCCTGCCAGCGACCCTGCACAAATTCAAGGCCTATCACTGCCTGAGGCTTTAGAGAAAATAAAGAATAAAGGAACTAAGTTTATTAGCAGGGGAGATATGTCTGGAACTCATGTGAAAGAAATGGAGCTATGGGATAATGCAGGAATAAATCCGACAGGAGCATGGTATGTGGTATGGGAAGGCGGCGCAAAAGGAAACTCTGCAACCTTGAAATACACTGACGAGCAACAGGCCTACACAATTATTGACAGAGCCACATATTTATCGCTAAAAAAAGACATTACAATAGTTCCGCTTGTAGAAGGGGATGATGCACTTCTTAACTTCATTTCAGTGATACCTATAAGTTCGCAAAAATTTCCACATGTAAATAAACAGTTAGCAAGAGACTTTATTGCATTCTTAACCTCAGAAGAAGGACAAACGATTATTCGAGACTTCAAGCAAGACATATACGGCGAGCCCTTATATTTCCCGAACTCAGATGAGTGGCATAAACTAAAAAAATAAGGTTGTTGACAAACATGGGATGGTTATCATTAAATTCTGTCCATTTTTGTGTTATAAATGTGACTATTGACACAGTAGAGTTTGCTATAGTAGGATACTATTAAATGCTAGCACCAAAATACTAGAGTTGTAGATATATTTTTTTGTGGTCATTATGTCAAAAAAGACACTGGTATTAATTGAGACACATATGCCTGTGTGGACACAATGGGGTGCGTAGATACTTAGGAAGGTAATGGAGGTAGTTATATTGGAAATTACTATATCACCGATTGGATACGTAGTATCTGACTTCAAAGAACCTGAAGACATGCCGTTACACGGTAAATCAGCCGTTATTGAGGTAGATCCAAAGTATGTAGAGGGGCTAAAAATGATAGAGCACAATTCTCATCTATGGATTTTATCATGGTTTGATCGAGCAGATCGTAATGTTATGGTGAAGCGACCAGTCAGAATTGATCCGAATATTTCTGAGTTTGGTGTGTTTGCCTTACGGACACCACCAAGGCCCAACCCCATTGCCCTTTCCTTGGTAGAATTCGATGGCGTTTCAGGAAATAAACTGTATGTATCGAAATATGATGCTGCACATGGGACACCAGTATTAGACATTAAACCATATTTCCAAAAGGATATCGTTTTCTCGCCAGACACGCCAGATATACGTCCAGCTACGATAGAAATGAAAAGAGAGTGGTTTATGGAGGAAGCACTGCAGCATCATAAGGAGTTATGCCACTCGCTGGTAATTGGTGTCCGCATGGCTGCAATTGCTGATTTTATACTTGGCAAAATTAGCGATTCTAAGATTACTGTACATACTGCGGGTTCGGCTTGTTTGTTCGATACTTTACAAGGGTTATCTAGGGGGCGTTTTGCTAATCCTCCAAGGGTATCCATTGAAATCATTGCTTATGCTGGAGATGAGACATCGCTTTGGAAAAGTGTTTGGAGGAAAGATAATCAACAGCTTACAATTTTGTGCAACCCTCACAAAATATTCAACATGGATCTCAGAGAGATTCAAGAAAAACAAGATGATGAGTTGTTTGAGGTTATACATAGCTCTTAATATCAAATGATTAAATTGGAGGAGAAATGAATGAAAAAAGCTTTGGTATGGGTACTATCCGCATTATTAATTCTTACAGTATTTACGGTTGTAGGCTGTCAGAAGGAGGAAGCTACTGGAACTGAGGAACCTCAACAGCAGGAAGAAGCCAATAATATTGAAACACAAGAGCTTACGATGGAAGAACCAACGACTCGGATTGTGACTGATCAGGCAGGAAGAGAAGTAGAGTTGCCTATGGTAGCCGAGCGTGTCATTACAACATGGAGACCAAGTACTTCCTTGTTGTTTGCTATTGGTGGACAAGAAAAATTAGTAGCAGCTGATACACATTCTACCCGAAATCCATTTCTATTAGGGGTGTATCCTGAAATTGGCGATGTGCCAGCCATTGGTAATAGAAGAGGACTAAATTTAGAAGAAATGGTAGCAGCAGAACCTGAAGTTGTATTCCTGTGGCAAGGTACGGACACCGAGCCTGTAATTGGTCACCTAAATCAGCAAGGGATAGCAGCATTTGTGCTCATTCCAGAGACGGCGGATGATATGAAGGAAGCTGTCAGAATTGTTGGCGATATTATTGGTATGCAAGCGGAAGCCGAAGAAGTCATAAGCTATTACAATGAGATTATTGCAGATATAGCAGACCGCATCAAGGATGTGCCTGCATCGGAAAGAAGGACGGCCTATATGGCTGGTTCAGGAGGACTATTTAATACAATTGGTAAGGAATACTATCAGCATTTTCTGATAGAAAGCGCTGGTGCGACGAATGTATCTGGCGAGCTAGAAGGATACGGTTGGCAAGATGTATCGGCGGAACAACTTGTAGCTTGGAATCCAGATTATATTTTTGCAACCCAGTTTTTTGACGATGATTTAATAGAGACAATAAGAAGTCAGGCTGGACTAAGAACTGTTACGGCCGTTCGTGAAGGTAACTTATATAAGTTCCCAGCAAACATCACATCATGGGATTTCCCTGAACCATTATCAGCCTTAGGTATATTGTGGATGGCCAAAACAATGTACCCTGACCAATTTGCCGACATGGATTTCATGGCAGAAGTAGAGAATTATCATGAGCGTTTCTTTGGTAAGACCTTTACTGAGCTTGGAGGCAACTTGGATGAATCAGAAGCAGTATCTATCTTCTAAGAAAAGTAACAGCAAATTATTTGTTGTAGTTGGCATCGTTGTTATCGCAATCTTTGTACTGTCTTTAACATTAGGGAGATACAGTATACCAGCAGGAGAAGCAATCAGACTATTTATTCAAGGTTTATTTAGACCAGGCAGTTTAGATTTTAATGACCCTACAGTTTCAGTGTTTTTTTACATACGGCTACCTAGGATAGTAGTAGCTTTACTGGTAGGTGCAGCCCTTGCTGTAGCAGGTGCAATTTTCCAGGGGATGTTCCGGAATCCTCTGGTTTCCCCAGATATTCTAGGTGTTTCGTCTGGCTGTAGTTTTGGAGCAGCGTTAGGAATTTTGATGCCATTTGCAACGATTTACTCGATTTCAATATCGTCATTTGTTTTTGGAACATTGGCAATGGGTGCAGCCTATGCCATTTCAAAAGCCAGCAAAGGCGAACCAATTATTATGCTTATATTAGCAGGTATGGTTGTATCTGCTTTTTTTACAGCAGCACTTTCATTTTTACAATATGTAGCGGATCCCTACAATGAACTACCAGCTATTATTTTCTGGATTATGGGTGGATTTTTCCGAATAACGTGGGATATAGCTATTATATTGGCAATCACTATTATTCCATGTCTAATCATTGCATGGCTATTGGCCTGGAAGCTCGATTTACTTTCATTAGGCGACGATGAGGCACAATCCTTAGGATTGAACGTTAAGCTGCTTCGCTTTGTTTTAATTATTGTAGCTACATTCATGGTAGCAGCGTCTGTCAGCGCTGCAGGTACGATTGCGTGGGTAGGATTAGTAATACCTCATATTGCTAGAATGCTTACTAGCTCTGAGCACACTATGTCAGTACCAATGTCTATGTTTGTAGGTGGTGGTTTTGTACTGTTAATGGACACTGTTGCACGCAACTTGACTACTGCAGAAATACCTATAAGTATTTTAACGGCAGCACTTGGAGCACCGTTTTTTGCTTATTTATTGATTAGTAGATCCCACAAGGCTTGGAATCGGTAAAGGAAGGGACGGCATTTCATGATTGTAGGTACAAATATTACATTTTCCTATCAAAATCATCCTATCTTAAGTGGTATCAATGTAACAATAGAACCTGGAAAAATCTATGGCTTTCTTGGCCGCAATGGTTCAGGGAAAACTACTATGCTTCGAGTAATCAATGGGTTATTAAAGCCACAACACGGTGACGTCAAAATACATACAGATACTAAAACACTGGACGTTCATAAAGAGTCGCGAGCCTTAATAGCAAAAGAGATAGGTTTTGTACCGCAGGAGCATAGAGGTGTTTTTCCTTATCGTGTACTTGAGATGGTAGTCATGGGTCGGAACCCTCATTTAGGATATTTCGAGAGGCCTAAAGACGAAGATTATCAGGAAGCAATTAAAGCACTTCAAGACATAGGAATCCAGCATTTATGGGATAAGAGTTTTATGGAAATTAGTGGTGGAGAACGACAAATGGTGCTCATTGCAAGAGTCATTGCTCAAGGGGCAAAATATTTAATTCTTGACGAACCGACATCCCATTTGGATTTTAAGAATCAACACCAAATTTTACAGCTTGTCAAAAATATTAGTAGAGAGCGACAAGTGGCAGCGATTATGGCAATGCATGATCCGAATCTGGCTGTTTGCTTTGCAGATCATATTTTAATGCTAAAGCACGGAAGGCTTATGGCTGAGGGTGCTGTGGACCATGTTATGACGGAAGTTAATTTAAAACAATTGTATGATATGAATATAGATCTTAGTGGACTCCCGTGTGGTAGGAAATACGTATTACCTGCGATATAGAGAAGGGGGTATCAAGTTGAAGCGCACATTATGGATTACATTAGCATTCATTATGATATTGGGGCTATTAGTAGCCTGTAGAGGAAACCAACAGACCAGCATCATAGAGGAAAGAGATGCTTCTGATGCAGTTGGAACAACTTCCAGCGGCAACGAATCACCTAACATCGAACAAGAACAATCAACCATAGATAATCAAATCACAGAATCTCGTAGCGCAATCGAATCGCCCAAATTAGTTGATAATGCTGAATCAACTGGACCAATAAAAGCGGATGAAAACTCTAAAAACATAGAACCTAAACTGGCAGAACCTAGTAACCCTGTTAAAAATACAGAAGTATCGGAACAAATAGTAATAAACTCCCCAGACTATGGAACGATTGAAATCATAGGTAAGGATGGAACCTCTCAAATAATCGAGTTAGGCACTTTAGATTTAGTAGTTGGTTACGGTGGAGTGAAACGCTCCACTGGAACGATTAATGGACCAGGTAAGATTACGGCCGTGTCCTTTGCAGCTTTATTAGAGGTTGTAGGAGGATATTCAGCCGATGATCGAATTGTAATAACAGCAACGGATGGATATGTCGCTACGCTTACAGGTAAAGAAATAGCTGGAAGTGTACCTACTTACAACATAGAAGGTGGGCCAGTAAGTGCGATAGTTCAAGGGGTAATAATGGTCGAGAGTGACCATGAAGCACTAAACAATAATCTGCCAAGGGTTGCATTTATTGGCGAAGAGCCAGTGGTAACAGATGGGTTTCAGTGGGTACGGGAAGTAGCCAAAATAGAGGTCAGATAAACAGCCAGTAATTAGTACTTGTTATGCTATTTTTATTGTTGTAGGAAGGGGCTGGGTGAAGTATGGAATGGTACGTTTGTATTGATGATACCGACTCTATTGATAGCAGAGGGACAGGAGAGCTAGCAGAGATTATTGCTAGATTCATAGAAGAGGAGCAATGGGGAAAAGTAGGGAAGGTCACAAGACATCAACTTTTGGTACATAAGGACATACCCTATACATCTCATAATAGTGCCATGTGCTTTCCGATATATGAAGTTAATAGGGAAGCCAAAGATTTAATCATTCCATTTATTGAAAATTTTTTAAAAAATGAAAGCGCCCCAGGCTCTGATCCAGGACTGTGTGTTGCCGACAAAATGCAGCTTATAAAAGAGCCGTCACTTATAAAATTTGGCAACAAGGCAAAAATACAAGTATTAACGAAGGAAGAAGCATATAGCTTAGCAAAATTATGTAACGTTCATTTATCAGAGCATGGGGGAACGGGCCAAGGGATAATAGGGGCAATAGCGGGTGTAGGATTACGACTAAGTGGTAACGACGGACGCTTTAAAGGGAAATATATCTTGCCTGAATATACGACCTATCGAGTTTCAGACATTATAGCGAAAACAGGGATTGATAGGATACAAACTAAGGACGGTCAAGTAGTTCCTAACGATGGTCTGGTCAAAGTGGATCAGCCGATAAAAACAGTTTTACTAGAATCTATGGAAACCCTTCTTGTACAAGAAGCAGAATTGGATACATGGAAAATCGTCGGAAAGCAAGACTTGAGAAGCTACTGATAAAAGAAGGGACAATATATGACATCGACGACAGAAACTACCACTAGAAAGAATAAGGGATGGATTAGAAAAATTGGTTTTGTTTCACTACTAATAATAGCCCCTTGTATTATTATTTTTGCATCACTGTTTATCGGTAGATATCCAGTTGACGTCATTACCGTAATGAAGGTACTCCTATCACCAATCATCCCTTCTGAGCTAGAAAAGGTCTATCACACAGTGGTAATCGATGTGCGTTTGTCAAGGGCAATTCTTGGAGCGCTCGTAGGAGCAAGCTTAGCAATAAGTGGTGCTGCTTTTCAGGGGCTTTTCCGTAACCCACTGGTAAGCTCTGGTATTCTTGGAGTTAGTTCAGGGGCAGGATTTGGGGCTGCTTTAGCCATTGTAATGTTTAATTTTACATTTCTAGTCTATGTATTTGCCTTTTGCTTTGGAGTGTTAGCTGTTGTAGCTAGTTATTTAATTGGTAGAACATATAACACATCACCGACAATAATGCTAGTTTTGGGTGGCGTGATAGTATCTTCGATATTTTCAGCTTTGATATCGCTAGTAAAATATGTAGCAGACCCATACGAGCAACTACCAACGATTGTATTCTGGCTTATGGGAAGTTTAGCATCTGCTAGGTTTCAGGACATTTATTATGCAGGAATTCCTATGGTAGTGGGCATTGTTGGGTTATTAGTGCTAAGGTGGAATTTGAATCTGCTGTCCATGGGTGAAAAGGAAGCACGAACACTTGGTGTCAATACAGGGCTGATAAAAGGCCTTGTTATAGGGTTTGCAACATTGGCAACGGCTGGGGCTGTAAGTGTCAGTGGAATCATTGGTTGGGTAGGTCTAGTTATACCCCATATTGCGCGAATGATTGTAGGGACAGATAACCGAGTTTTAATACCATTTACGGTCTCACTAGGGGCTTGTTATCTCATTCTAGTAGACAACATGGCACGTGTTTTAACAGGTTCTGAGATTCCACTAGGAATCTTGACCGCCCTGATTGGTGGTCCGTTCTTTGTCTATATTTTGAAAAAGACTAAGGGAGCTGGGTGGCAAAGTGGATAAATTAATCAATATTACCGATGCTTCCTTTCAATATAACAAGAAAAATATATTTCATAACTTGAATTTTCAGTTAAATCAAGGAGAAATCCTATGCCTTTTTGGGCCAAATGGCTGTGGAAAATCTACGTTGCTTATGTGCCTATTAGGACTTTTGCAACTCGATAGAGGGAGCGTCAGCCTACAAGGACAAAACATCGAAGCATTAAGCCCACGAAAAATTGCCCAGCAAATTGCCTATGTTCCGCAGGTGCATAAGAAGACGTTTCCTTATAAGGTCATCGATATTGTTTTGATGGGTAGGGCCGCTAAAACACCTTTTTTTGGAGGTCCTGATGAAGATGATTTACAAATTGCGGAAAATGCACTAGAGCTGGTAGGGATGAAACGATATCGAGATACCCCTTATACTATGCTAAGTGGAGGTGAGACACAGCTAGTGATGCTGGCCCGGGCTCTTGCTCAAGAAACACCAATTATAATTATGGACGAGCCTACGGCGCATCTCGATTTTCGACACGAGCTAATTATCCTTGAGAACATGGTACGCTTAGTAAAAGAGCAAGGTGTATCTGTAATTATGGCAACTCATTTTCCGAATCATGCATTTTATTTTGAAAATGAAAGGATAGCTACTTCGGTGGCGCTTATGAACAATCACACATTTGCAGCCTATGGTGAACCAAACAAGGTATTGACAGAAGAAAATATGAAAAAAACCTTTCGTATTCGTTCCAAGCTGGTGTCCTACGATTTGGGTATGGACAAATCAATCAGACAAATTATCCCAGTAAATACGATAGAAGCAAGAGAATATTCTGAGGGGGTATAGCATGAAGACGAACAAGTTATATATTACGCTACTGCTCGTGTTTATATTGACCATTATGACAGCATGTATGTCAGAACCAACGGCGAACGAGTCAGTAGAGCCTAACAATAGTACCAATGGACAATCAACCACAATTGAGAATGAGGTCGAAGGGCCAAGGATTGTAGTAGACTCTATTGGAAGGCAGGTAGAAGTCCCTGCTGACGCTCAGAGAATAGCTGCTTTGTTTCCCACTCCTGCATACACTGCAACGATGTTAGGTAAGGGAGATATGTTAGTTGCGACCCCTAATGGTGTGCAACGAGATAAAATGATGAGAATACTGGTACCTGGGATTACTGAGGTAGCTGTTCCGAAAAGATCTGGTGTTATAAACATAGAAGAGTTATTGAATGCCAATCCAGACGTTATCTTTATTGACATGCAATCGGCAATCAATGAAGCGGAGATAGCTAAACTGGATTTAATAGATATCCCTTATATAGTAGTGGAATTTAATAGTATGGAAGAGCAAATGCAAGCTATTTCTATTATTGGAGCTGCAATTAATCGTCTAGAAGAGGCAGAGGCATTTAATCAGTACTATGAGGATATGATAGAGTTCGTTCGAAGTGTTACTAGCACAATACCTGAAGCAGAGCGAGTTCGTATTTATCATTCTGTTAACGATGCTACGCGTACTGCTGCCACAGGGACCTTGATGGCGGATTGGTCAAAAGCGGCGGGAGCTATCAATGTATCTGTAGGTGAAGACCTAAGGGAAACAGAAGATGAATTCTACGCTACGATTGAGCAGATATTGTTATGGAATCCGCAGGTGGTGTTTGCTAATGAGCATCGAGTCGTTAGTTATGTGAGGGAAAACGAGCATTGGGCTCCAATCGATGCAGTAATTAATGATCGTGTGTACAAAATGCCTCACGGTCTTTCGCGCTGGGGACACCCTAATGCCCTCGAAACTCCATTGGTGACGCTCTGGGCAGCGCAAACATTATATCCAAATTATTTTCAAGATATTAGCATGGAGCAAGAAATCTATGACTTTTTTGATCGCTTCTTTAATTATCAGTTGACGGCCGATGATATTGAAGATGTCTTAACAGGAGATGGAATGCGAGATGCCAAAGGGCAATAAGCACAATAAAATAAGTTTGAAAACGGATCTTTTCCAAGAATTTGACATGGAATGGAAACTGTCGAAACCGTAAATGGCGAGAGATTGGATTTACTTGCTTTTACCAGTTTTATACGCGCTCATGATGCCTGAATTGACACTGATGCTCAAAAATACATCGATGTCAATGTAGACATAAAAAGTACTCACTAAACATATTAACAGGAGGGGTTTTACTTGAAGAAGGTACTGGGGTTGTTTGTCATTTTTTCTCTAATCATCTCAATGGGATTACTTGCGGCCTGCAGCAGTAAAGATGCAGGAACTACCGAAGAACCAAATGTGGAAGCGCCAGAAGATTCGCAGGCAGGTAATGATGAAGTGGATGATCACGACTACGGGACAATAGAAGTAATCGGGAAAGATGGTACAACCCAAATAGTTGATTTAAGCGCATTAGAGACAGTTACAGGATTTGGCGGAGTAAAGCGTTCCACTGGAACGATTAACGGTCCAGGTCAGATTACGGGGATACCTTTTGAGAAGCTGCTAGCAGGAGTTGGTGGATTTACTGCAGAGGATATGATTCAGGTCATTGCCACTGATGGTTACGAAGCAATGTTAACAGGGAACGCAATATCTGGTGATGTTGCTACCTATGACGAAAATGGGGAGCCAGCAAGTATCGATGTCAGAGGTGTTATCATGATTTCAAGTGATAGCGAAGATTTAAATGCAGGACTACCAAGAGTGGCGTTTATTGGTAATGAGAATGTTATTACTGATGGTTTTCAATGGGCAAGATATGTAGCTACGGTGAAGGTGATTGGAACTGAAGCTACTGAAGAGCCTATAGCTGAGGAGCCAGCTGCAGATCCAATTGAAGCGCCAGCTGTTGAAGAACCAGCACCTGCGACGGAACCAACAGATGAAGAGCCAGCAAAAGTTACATGGACAATTGAAGTAGTAGGCGGCTCTCAAGCGACACTAACTAATATAGATGCCGAAAAAATCGGCGTGAAAAACGTTACGGCCACTCACAGAGACCGTGATGGTAATCTAACAGTTCAGGAATGGACGGGCCTCCTAGTTAAAGATTTAATGGTATATTTAGGAAAGCCTAATGCAACAGAAGTGACAATCGAAGCGATTGATGGATTTAATAGAACCTACGATCATGAGTTAATAAGTAGTGACGGTACGTTAATCGCATGGATGGCCGATGGAGTTGCTCTTGATGAAAATGGTGGACCCGTACAAACGGTAGCAGATGGCAAAGGTCCAAACTGGTGGATTAAACAGGTAGCTAAGATTACTATTCATTAATAAATCATTAATAAAAAAACAAAATGAGGAGAGATTTGCATGAAAAAAATATTGAAGATTCTATTTGTTTTATCGCTAATAGCAACAATAGGTGTTTTAACAGCGTGTGATGATGAGGCAGTCAGCACTCCAGGAGGGCAAATACAGGATTATGGAAGCATTGAAGTAGTAGGTAAAGATGGAACAACACAAATTGTTGAATTGGGAACACTGGAAACAGTTACTGGTTATGGTGGAGTAAGGCGTTCAACAGGAACAATCAATGGTCCTGGACAGATTACTGGTATAACGTTTGAAGAATTATTAGCAGAAGTGGGCGGATTCACATCCGAAGACACAATTCAAGTTATTGCAAGTGATGGTTATGAGGCGACATTAGCTGGAGACGCAGTATTAGGTAACGTTATTACTTATGATGTTAACGGTGAACTAATAGACGCAGTGGTACAAGGTGTTATTATGGTTGAAAGCGACAACGAAGATTTGACTGCTGGTTTGCCAAGGGTTGCATTTATCGCTGAAGAGCCAGTATTAACTGATGGTTTTCAATGGGCTAGAGATGTAGCGACGGTCAAAGTAATTGGTGCGACAACTACTGAAGAAACAGCACCTGTAGGTAGCGCAGATGCATCGTGGACTATCGAAATTGTCGGAGCTGAGCAGGCAACGTTTACTAACATAGACGCTGAAGCAATCGGTATTAGCGTTGCAAGTGCTACTCATATTGATAGAGATGGTGTGGAAACTGTACAAGAGTGGACAGGTATCACTATGAAAGAGTTAGTAGAGTATCTTGGTGTTGCCAATGCAACTGAAGTTACGGTAGAAGCAATTGACGGATTTAGCAGAACATTTGACCAAGAGCTTATCAACAATGAGGGAGTACGCATTGCTTGGGAAGTTGATGGAGTTGCATTAAGTGAAAATGACGGTCCTGTGCAAACTGTAGCAGATAGTTTAGCAAGAAACTTGTGGATTAAGCAAGTAGCTAAGATTACTGTAGTAGCACCTGCAGTGGCTGAAGGAACTGCAGACGTAGCGTGGACGATTGAAGTTGTAGGGGCTGAGCAGGCTAAGCTTACGAATGAAGATGCAGAAAAAATTGGTGTGAAAAATGTTATGGCAACTCACAGAGACCGTGATGGCAATGAAACAGTTCAGGAATGGACGGGCGTTCTTGTTAAAGATTTATTAGAATACCTTGGAGCTCCTAATGCAACAGAAGTTATAATTGAAGCAATTGATGGATTTAATAGAACGTACGATCATGAATTGATTAGTAGTGATGGTACATTGATAGCATGGTTGGCTGATGGTGTTGCTCTTGATGAAAATAGCGGACCTGTACAAACTGTAGCCGATGGCAAAGGTCCAAACTGGTGGATTAAGCAAGTGGCTAAAGTCACAATCAAATAGTTCGATTATCTAAGTTGTAAGATCGAAAGGATGAAGAACTTTGAATAAAAAGCTAACGATAGCATTCACAATATTGTTATGTTTGATGATGGTATTTGTTGCTTGTGACCAGCTCGAGCAGTCATCGACTACACCAAATAACAATCAAGACGATGTAACGGGTGGTAATGGTGATCCTGCTGTTGAACAATCTGACGAAAATTTAGATTTTGAGCCAATAGAAATCGTATATATCGACCGAAATGGAAACGAACACCTTGTAGATCTCACGATGTTAATGCATAGAGAAGGTGTTGGAGGATTTATTAAATCATCTGGCTCTGTTGTAGACCCTGCAACCTTTACAGGGCCTTATCTTCAAGATATTGTAGATATATTCGGTGGCTACACAGAGGAAGATGCCCTAGAGATTATGGCAACTGATCGCTATCGAATGACATTTACGAAGGAGCAAGCCCAAGGACACATAGAAATCTATGATAGAGATTTCAACACTCTAAGTGTAGGCCCTACAGATGTAATGGTAGCTATAGAAAGCAAGTCTGAAGAAATGAATTATGGAATGCCGAGATTGGTGTTTACTACACCGGATACTCCAATTATCACGCATGGTCATTTCTGGATCCGAGATATTGCAGAAATTAAGGTTGTTCCTTCTGTAATTGAATGGACTCTGAGTCTAACTGGATACGGTGAGTATGTATGTGATCGTTCTACCTTTGAAAGCGTAGCTAATTGCCATGTTTCGCCACATCCACCACAGGTATTCGAGCAAGAAAACAGTGACGGACAAATGGATGTCTATGAAGGGGTTGCCCTATGGGTGATGATTTCTACAGTTGACGGAAATGACCTGCCTAGTGGTCATTATATGGTTAATCGTGAACTAGCTCAACAAGGATATACTGTCCAAATTTATGCTGAAGATGGTTTTATGGTAGAGCTAACATCAGATGAAATCTATTATAATAATGACATAATTCTAGCATATCGCAAAAATGGAGCCCCGCTATTAGATGAAGATGGACCCCTTCAGCTTGTAGGGGAAGGTCTTCCGACAAGAAGACATGCCATTAAAAACATAGAAAGAATTGAGTTAGTAGGACTACCATAGTTAGGAAAGGTTTGAAGTGCATTGAATAAAAAACTGACAATTACTTTTTCGATATTGCTTTGCATAATGATGATAGTAGTGGCCTGTAACGATATCAATGAACCAACAGCGTTGCCAGATTATGATGCAAATGATGCGGATTTACAGCAAGTAGACGAGTCTGTTGAAATAGTTTATATAGATCGAAATGGAAACGAACATCTTGTAGATTTAACTAAGTTGCCAATAACGGAAGGGGCAGGTGGTTTTAAGAAATCAGGAGGATCGATTGTTGGACCTGTTGGATTTCAAGGTCCATTGCTTCAAAGTCTTGTAGATACGTTGGGAGGCTATACTTCTGATGATGCGTTGCAGATTACGGCGACTGATCGCTATATGATGACACTCAATGCACAACAATCACAGGGGAATATTGCAGTCTATGATCATTCAGGAGAGCTTGTAAGTTCCAATGGTCCAACCGATGTCATGATAGCATTTGCTACAGACGCAGAAGAATTAAAACCAGGGATGCCAAGGATTGTGTTTACTGGGCCTGAAAGTCCGCTAACAAATGGTCACTTTTGGGTGCGAAATATAGCAGAAATTAAAGTCGTACCATCTGTAGTTGAGTGGAACCTAAATCTTACAGGGATTGGAGAATATCGCTGTGATCGCTCAACATTTGAGAGTGTTGCAAGCTGTCACGCATCCCCACATCCGCCTCAGACCTTTGAACAGGATAAAGAAGACGGATCAGTTGATGTATATGAAGGTGTTGCATTATGGGTAATGCTTTCTACGGTAGACGGGAATAATCCACCGAGTGGGCATTATCGATTCAATCGGGAGTTAGCGGAACAAGGATATACTGTACAGATTTATGCTGAAGATGGGTTTATGGTTGAACTAACTTCAGAAGAAATTGCCTACAACAATGATATTATCTTGGCATACCGCATGAATGGAGTACCTTTATTGGAGGAAGATGGACCACTGCAACTTATAGGTTCGGGTCTTCCAAGTAAAAGACACGCAATTAAAAATATTGAAAGAATTGAGCTAGTGGAATTACCTTAGGTGGTGGAATTACCTTAGGTGGTGGAATTACCATAGAGTACTTTAGATTACTAGTAGGGATGTTGGGGTATAGAAGCCCTAATGTCCCCTATTGGTTTTAGGGAGGAATGGAGATGTCCAAAGAAAATACTTCTATGAATAGGAAAACATTTATTATTGTCGGTGGGGCATTCCTGGTTTCGTTATATGCTTTTGCACCACGGTTTTTAACAACATCAGTAGATGCTACGGTAGCCCATGCAGAATTAAATGGAGCGATATTTTTTCCGGCGAAGAATCAGCAGCTAGAACTACGTGCATATAAACCGAATGTAGCTATCAAACTTTCATGGGAAGAAGAACAAAGTCAGTACAAAACAAAGTTAATCGTTCACAATGTAATGGCCGATCAATTGCAAGCTAAAGCAAGTGCTAAAGATGGCTATGAAGCTTCTGTTGATGTTGCAAAAATAACGGAGACTGTGGTAGAGCTAACAATTGAATCGGATACGAGAGATGTAGAAATTAACCTGCATCCAAAACCCAAAGGAACTGCATTTCGATTTGCAGCCATTGGTGATAACCAAGGCCGTAATGAGGTGTTGCGTAAAATCATAGAAGAAATTAATGGAAATCATGAGGTTGACTTTCTAATCCATTTGGGAGATTTAGTACCTTCGGGAAGAGACCGTGAATACGAGGATTTCTTCTATGAAATGGACAAGCTACAAGTTCCGTATTATACAGTGCCAGGGAATCATGATGTACGCAGCAACGGAAGAGAAATCTATCAAGAAACCTTAGCACCGTTGTATTATCAGTTTGAATTAGGGGATGCACGCTATATCTTTTTAGATACTGCAGACTTTACACTTTCAGAGGAACAATTTGTTTGGCTAGCTGAACAAATCAATACAGACAGTGATTGTTATCTGTTTATGCATGTGCCAAGTTATGACCCTCGTGGCAGGCAACACAGTTTTCGCGATTTAGATGCGGCAGCTCGTCTACGGTCAATGACTACTGACCCCAATTATCCAATTAAGGCCGTGTTTCATGGGCATGTACATATGTCTTATGTACAAGAGATTGATGAAACCTTATTTGTAACAAGTGGTGGTGCTGGTGGAAGCCTATATGCTGCACCGGATGAAGGCGGATTTTATCATTATACGATTGTAAGTCCAACAGCGCAAAAAATCGATGTAGAAGTCTTCCCTATTGAAATCGATTTCTTTGCTCCTGATCTTGTCATTCTTAAAGAGGAACAGGATTTGATCTTAACAATGGAAGAATTAAAGGCGATGGAGCATGTTTCTGGTGAGAGTTCATTTCAAAATCAGTTTGGTAACATTCGTGGTCACGGAAAATACTCGGGTATATTGATTAGCGACCTGCTCACTTTGGTAGGTGGGATAGAAAAAGATGAAGTACTAGAGGTATATGCAGTTGACGGGTATAAGCAAGAGTTTTTCTATGAAAACGTCTATCCAGAAGAACACGGATGGCTATATATCCAAGGGCCAATGGTGTTAGCGACGTCAATGAATGGAGAGTATCCACCAGAGTGGCAGGAAGGCTATCGATTGGTATTCTTACCTAAAGATGGACTCTACTCGAATGAAGACAGTTCTCTTACATCGAGACCTGAACAAGGGTTCCATGAATATCCGTCGGCGGGCGCGCGTTGGGTGCGTAGTGCTGTACGTTTGGAGGTTCATAAATGGGAATAGGAAAAAATGGAGTCAAAGAATCTCGTAAGCTATCTAACTATGATCTATTAATGATTGCTGTACTTAGTGGTTTAGGAGGTGTACTGAGTACCTATATCGGCTACTTAGGAAATCTCTTAAATCGTCTTGTAGGTGTTCCCTTTGGAGCAGGGCAGTTTGTTTCTGGTCTACACGTTTTCTGGATTATTATCATAGCAGGTTTAATTCGTAAACCTGGGGCTGCTACCGCAGCAGGGCTAGTAAAGGGAGCGGTTGAGTTTTTTACAGGAAGTACCCATGGGGCTGTCATTATTCTTATATCGCTAGTGCAAGGATTAATCGTTGATGTTGTATTGTTTATAATGCGTAATAAGCACAATCTGTTTACGTACTCGGTGGCTGGTGGATTGGCTGCCGCGTCAAATGTTATCCTCTTTCAATTGTTATACTTCTCTGGAGCACCTATAGCCTATATTGGACTTATTAGTGGTTTTGCCCTCATTTCTGGAATACTTTTGGCAGGTGGATTTGGACACGGCGTATTACAGTTATTGTATCAAACAAAGTCGTTTGCCAATAAACAAAAGGATGAAGCACAGAATACAAGGAATAACCGCTGGACATTCATGGTTACGGTAATTGTATCTATAGCTTTTTCAGTTGGGGCTATATTTTACTTTGCGACAGTATATCAAGCGCCATGGGTAGATAAAGAATTAGAGATTAGTGGTAGTGTGCAAAATCCAATTTCAGTGAATTTAGAGCAATATGATAGCCAGCGTGAAACGATACGTGCAGAGTTGAAGGGGCAAGTTACTCATATACCAGAACAGGAGTATACTGGAGTTCCTGTATCCGTACTTCTAAATGTTGCCCAGCCTAGAGATGAGGCTACAACCTTAATCGTTATTGCAAGTGATGGATATCAAGTTAGTTTTTCTTTAGCGGATGTGTTAGCGGATGATAAAATGTTATTGACTAAAGAAGACTCCGAACTACGCTTAATAGCAGGAAATTATGCAGGTGGGTACTGGGTGAGACAAGTTGTACGACTCCAAGTTGAATAATTACACGACTATCGTAAGTAGAGAGATTTGCGTAGAAAGAACAGGTGATAGAATGCCAATAGAAACAAAGAATGAAATAATGGCGAGCAACTTAAGCTTCACCTATTATGGATCAGAGACTCCAGCCTTAAATCACCTTGATTTTTGTATTAATCAGGGTGATTTCGTATTGATTACGGGCATGAGTGGATGTGGAAAATCGACACTGGCCTCAATAATGGCAGGCTTTCTTCGCGACCAAGAGCACGGCGAAATGTCAGGTGAAGTGGTAGTGAAGGGAACGAAGGCGAAACCAGTCGAAGAGCTTGCAGGAACGATTGGCGTCATTCAGCAAGATCCCGATAGCCAGTTATGTACATTTACCGTTAAGGAAGAAATCGCTTTTGGTCCTGAAAACCTATGTTTAGAAGTTGCGGAAATAGAAAGACGAGTAGATCAAGCAGCTAAGCAAGTGAATATACAAGTATTAATTGAGCGTGAAAACCATACACTTTCTGGAGGGCAAAAACAACGGGTAGCGATTGCTTCGATTTTAGCAATGGAGCCTGCCATCCTAATACTTGACGAACCCACTGCTAACCTAGATCCACAAGGAACTCAGGAAGTTGTTCGTACATTGGAAATGATTAATAAATGCACGGATCATACTGTTATTGTAATTGAGCATCGAATTGAAAGATTTTTGGCTTTAGCTAATCGTCTGTTTGTCATGGAAAAAGGACGTCTGATTTATGACGGGGAGCCAATAGCAGGGCTGTCGGTATACCAGAAGTGCATGTGGGAAGCAGGGAAAGTAAGTCGCAAAAGTCTTATGCTTCATAGACAACTAAAAGAGCCCAAGCAACAAAACTCGATGACTGTAGCATCGAATACAAGAGGCAAGCCTTTACTAGAAGGGAAAGACCTGTGCTACTATATCGAACAAAAAAAAGTGCTCGATGCAATTACTTTCAAAATACGAGCAGGAGAATTGGTAGCTATTATGGGCAATAATGGAAGTGGCAAGACTTCTTTGTTTTTGACACTATTGGGGATCTATCGGGCACACGCTGGTGAGTTATTTATGCATGGGAAATCAATTACTACAGATGATGTAGGAGAACGAGCGAAGCATATCGGATTATTATTCCAAAATCCCAATCATCAAATATTTGAGAAAACAGTCGCAGACGAAATGAAAATGCCGAGTCAATTTTTACGAGAAGAGCCAGTCGACGAAGAAATAGTAGAAGGTTTACTAGAGCGATTATCGTTACAAGCTTATAAAAATAAACCTCCATTCCTACTAAGTCAAGGTGAGAAAAAACGCTTAACTTTAGCTACTTTGCTAACCTATCAACCAGAGATTTTGCTACTCGATGAGCCAATGGCAGGTCAAGATCAACGGCATCTAGATCTGCTGCTTCAAATATTACTAGAGTACTGCCAGCGAGGGAACAGTTGCATCGTTGCGTGCCATTTACCAGAAGTGGTGCTTGAATACTTTGATCGGGTTCTTTTCATGGAAGATGGTAAGCTGCTATATGATGATGTTCCGAGTCTTGTCTTTCACAAGTTAGCGAAAAAAGGGTATGTAGAATTTGAAATGACTGACAAAAATGCACAGATGGTAGGTGACGGCAATGAAAATTGATAGATACCCGATACTACCAGATTTGAAATATATTCATGGTACTACACTGCTGCACCAATTACATCCTTTAGCAAAACTCGTTATGCTTGTTTGCTTTAGTGTGTCTGTGTTTCTAGTTAATCACTGGATTGGTGGTCTGTTATTGCTGGCACTATTACTTATAGGATACCAGATGGCAGAACTTGGGCTTTCGTATTTTACTAGAAAATTACGTTTTATACTTATTTTCTGTGTAATGATATTGCTAGTACAAATAGCCTTTACAAAAGAAGGACACGTACTTTTTACAATTACTTTAGGCATAATACATATACAAGTGTGGTCTGGGGCAGTTGATAATGGGCTACAATTAGCACTGCGTTTTTTGAATATTATAGCGTCGAGCTTTTTGTTCGTATCGACAACCCAACCAAAACTTCTGTCCTATAGTCTTATGCAAGTAGGTGTACCTTATCGATATGGCTTTATGCTTATAACGGCACTTCGGTTCATTCCAACGTTCCATCATGAATTTCAGCAAATTAAAAATGCACAATTAGCTAGAGGGATTAGCTTCAAAGGTGTTTCAATCAAAACGCTCGTGCGTATGGTTCAATATCTGTTTATTCCGATGATCGTATCTTCATTAAGTAAGGTGCAAACATTATCGATATCAATGGAAGGAAGAGCGTTTGGGATGTATAAGCAAAGGACATTCTCTCAAACGGTGGAAGCTTCGTTAGTGGATTGGTTGGTTATTGGAGGAAGTGTGATAATTATTATAACAATTTGGATTATTATATAATTTTACATCGAAGTAACCTGGTAAGTGTAAATAAATCGAAGAATAGAAAAATCCCAAAGACCATTATGTCTATATTGACATAATGGTCTTTGGGATGATAATATATCACTAGTATTTCCATTATGTCTTTTTAGACATAATGGGGGACTTTATTACATAAAGTCATTAGTAGCATTGTTCTTTGAATAAATACTATGCAACTAGTGTGTTGAAAAAAGTATGATGAAATGTATTAGTCTTTCATACCTGTTGGGGGGTGGTTAATAGAGTAGTTAAGAGATTCTTAAGGTTTACTAGGGTAATTAGAAACGAAGTCAATTAAGGAGGGTTAGTTTTGAAACTGAAAAGAAGAGAATTTATTAAATTATCAAGTGCAACAGGAGTAGGGTTAGCTTTAGTAGATTTAGGTTTTGATGTCAATAAAGTAGAAGCATCCACTAAGGAGTTCAAACTCGAAGGTGCTAAGGAGTTTACTTCAGTGTGCACGTTCTGCTCTTGTGGTTGTGGAATGATTTGTCATGAGAAGAATGGAAAACTGATTAACTTAGAGGGAGATCCTGATCACATCATCAATGAAGGAGCTCTTTGTAGTAAAGGAGCAGCGATGCAGGTCATTCCGAACTCTGACCAACGTATTAAAACACCACTTTATCGTGCACCAGGAAGTGACAAATGGGAAAAAATTTCCTGGGAAACGGCAGTAGAGAAAATCGCCAAGAAAATCATTGATATCCGCGATAAGCATTGGATTGACAATGAAACTGTAGGTGGGCAAACGTACAAGGTAAACCGAACTGATGCTCTAAGTTTTCTGGGTGGAGCACAAAACAACAATGAGGAGTGCTATCTGTTCGTCAAAATGGCGAGGCTATTAGGTTCTCCTTTCGTAGAACACCAGGCACGACTCTGACATAGTCCAACCGTTCCTAGTTTAGGAGCTTCATTTGGACGTGGTGCTATGACCAATCACTGGCTAGACTTAAAAAACGCCAAAGTCTTTCTGATTCAGGGTAGTAATGCAGCAGAGAATCATCCGATGTCGATGAAATGGGTTATGAGAGCCAAAGAACAAGGCGCTAAAGTAATTCATGTAGACCCACGCTTTACGAGAACATCAAAGGTCGCTGACATATTCGCTCAAATTCGTGCGGGATCAGATATTGCCTTTTTAAATGCTATTATCAATTACATTTTAGAAAATGACCTCTACGATGAGCAATTTATCAAAGATCATACCAATGGTTTATTAATTGCCAATGAAGACCTTGCCTTTGATAATGGTTTATTCTCAGGTTACAACCAAGGTAGCTATAGCTATGACACCTCTTCTTGGGGTTATGAATTGGATGAAGAGCGTAAACCGCAAAAAGCCGACAGCCTAAACGATTCTAGATGTGTGTTTAGCAAAATCAAGGGATTTTTCAAACGTTATGATTTCAAAACAGCGTCGGATATCTGTGGAGTCCCAGAAGAAACAATTAAGTTAATTGCAGATACACTAGTCGAAAACAGACCAGGTACGATCATGTATGCATTAGGAATGACCCAGCATACCGTAGGCGCTCAGAACATTCGTAGTTTTGGTGTGCTCCAGTTACTATTAGGTAACGTCGGTAAGCCTGGTAGTGGTGTAAATGCGTTGCGTGGTGAGCCGAATGTGCAAGGTGCTACGGACATGGCCTGTCTATTCCATATCTTGCCAGGGTATTTGGCGACACCGAATCACGACGTTGTCGATTTGGATACATGGACTTCGCGTACAGGGACTTTCCGACGCACGTTTATGGTCAATCTGTTAAAAGCCTGGTTTGGTGAAAACGCCACCCCAGAAAATGACTTTGGATTTAATTGGATAATGAAAAAGAACGCAGCAGCCAATTACTCTATATTCAGAATCTTTGAAACGGCCATAGAAGATCAGATGAAAATGCTGTACATTATGGGGCAAAACCCAATGGTTACAAGCCCGAACCTGAAGTTAGTTCACGAAGCATTATCTAAGATGGAAATGCTTGTATGTGCTGACTTATTTATGACGGAAACGGCGGCTTTCTGGGAGAAACCAGGAGTGGATCCGAGCACAATCGATACAGAAGTCATCTTCCTGCCAGCACAATCATTCCTAGAGAAGGAAGGTTCATTAAGTAACTCTGGTAGACTGGTGCAATGGAGATATTCGACATTGAATCAAGTAGGAGAGGCGAAGTCAGATCTAGAAATGATCGACTTGATTTTCAGAAAAGTTCGTGAATTGCTGCAGGGATCGAGAGCAGAGAAAGACCAACCGATTTTAAATGCAAAATGGAATTACTCAAACAATCATTTTGCTGAGCAGGTTCTAAAAGAGCTTAATGGTTACGATATAACGACAGGGCAACCTGTGGCAGGAATTGGAGCATTAAGGGCCGATGGAACGACATCTTCAGGAAACTGGTTGTATGCAGGGGTCTTTGCCAATAATGAGAACCTATCGAAACGAAGCGATAACGAAAACGACCCAGGTGGACTCGGGATTTATCCAGGTTTCCGTTGGTGCTGGCCGGGCAATATTCACGTATTATATAACCGCGCATCTTGTGATAAAGATGGTAAGCCGTATGATGAATCGAAAAAAATTGTTTGGTGGGATTCTATACTTGGTCGCTGGACAGGTTACGACGGTCCAGACGTACCGAATGCGACCCATGGTCCAGATACACCAAATGGACAGCGTGCGTTCCGTATGTCAGGGGAAGGATTGGGCCGTTTAATTGCTGGACCGTACCAGGATCCACAGGCAGACACTGTATTACCTAGGGATTCTTCAGGTGTACTCGTAGATGGACCGATGCCAGAGTTTTACGAGCCAGTGGAGAGTCCAACAACGAACATTTTACATCCGGAAGTACCGATTAATCCATGCTTGAAGTATCCACGCTTACCAAGCTTACAAGAGATTGGTACGGTGGAAGATTATCCATATGTATTATGTACATCGAGTTTAGCAGAGCACTGGTGTGCAGGAACGGTGACTCGAAATGTTCCGTGGCTTAACGAACTTGTAAAAGAAACATTTATTGAAATTCCAAAGTCGTTAGCGGCGAAACACAATATCGAAAATGGTGATGAAGTCCTTGTCTGGTCGGCTCGTGGAGAAGTCCAGGCAAAAGCGATGGTGACACATAGAATTAAAACACTGATGATTAATGGAAAAGAAGTAGAAACGGTTTGGATGCCTTATAACTGGGGTTACAAAGGTTTAAGTCAAGCAGCTAGTACCAATATGGTAACGATTGATGCTGGCGACCCGAACACATGGATCCAAGAAACAAAGGCATGTTTAATTAATTTACGAAAAGTATAACAACATGATGCAAAGGTGGTAAAACATGAGTCAAGTACTAAGCGCTATAGAAAAGTGGGTAGAGAAACACCCTTATCTCGATGAAATTGCCAATCTACAAAAAGTAATGGTAGCTACTTTAGAAGAGGCAACTCATGCTGAAAGTATGCTAACAGGTGCGATGTTCGAGAGCAAAGAGATGGAATCGGAGCTAAAAAGAGGGATTCCCGCTTTAAAAACAATCAGTATCAACGATGCAGAAGTAGAAGCGACAGTGGTTCTAGTACGTACGATAGCAGAAGCATTGTCATCGTCTAGCTTGCCTACTAAGATGAATGAGCAATGTAAAAAAATTCATGCTATTGCGTCAGAAGAACCAGAGATTATGGGTGGGCTCATCAAGCAAGTGCTAACTGAAAACGAAGTCGATTTGGAAGAGCTAACGCTTGCCAGTGTTGACCGAGGAGTACTCATGTACGTAATTTGGAATGCCCTGAGTCATGTTTTACATCCGATAAAAACTATAATAGATGAAAAGTTACAAACTAGTAGCTTAAAATGGAATAAAGAATATTGTCCAGTTTGTGGACAATTGCCTGGGATGGCACAATTAGTTCGTACTAGTAAAGGTCGGGAACGCAATCTTGTATGTGGTTGTTGCCAAATGCAATGGAGATATAAGCGTATGGGATGTCCTTATTGTAAGAATGACAAACAGAAAACCCTAAATATTATTGAACTTGAAGGTGTAAAGAATTTGCGTATTGACACTTGTGACAAATGCAAAGGGTATATTAAAACGTACACAGATGAAGGAAATGAACAAGTAATATTAAGTGATTGGTCTACGTTGCATTTAGATTTGGTAGGCAAGAATAACGGCTATCAGCGATTTGGATATCAATTATACGGGATATAGTACGAGAAGCAAAGGAGATAGAAATGATCTATTTAGATAATGCTGCAACAAGTTATCCGAAACCAGAAATGGTAAATGAGAGAGTGATTCATTGGCTAGAAACGGGTTCAGGATCTCCGGGTAGATCGACTCCCACCTCGTTAACGAAAGCTGATAGCAGAGTTCTGCAGGTACGTAAACAATTGACGAATTTTTTTGGAATTCGTGATGAATACCGAATCGTATTCACCTATAGCGCAACAGATGCATTGAATTTAGGGATAAAAGGGTTTGTCGAACTAGGAGATCATGTGATTATATCTGCAATTGAGCATAATTCAGTGCTCCGACCGTTACGTCACTTAGAGCAGGCGGGTACAATTTCGCTTACGATTGTCCCGTGTGATTCTTTAGGCTATATTGATCAGCACAAGCTTTGGGAAGCGTTTACACCGAAAACACGTTTGGTAGTGTTGAATCATGCATCAAATGTGACAGGGGCTGTACAACCTGTTGCAGATATTGGTGAAGAAGTTCGTAAACGAGGAGCTTATCTATTGCTAGATGCTGCACAGACGGCGGGTGTATTGCCACTAAAGATGGATGAATTATATGTAGACATGATTGTTTGTGCAGGACATAAAGGATTATTTGGACTACCAGGCACGGGATTACTGGTGATTGGTAGCCGCATTGAAAAACTACTATCATACCGACAGGGTGGTACGGGTTATAATTCGGAATCAGAATACCAGCCTGTGAATTGGCCAGAAAAATATGAGGCAGGTACGATGAATATACCAGGTATTGTATCCTTAGGTGCAGGTATTGAATTTATAGAGCAGCAGGGAATTGAGCAGATTGCTCAGCGTGAACACCAGCATTTAGAAAGGTTATGGGAGTCGTTTTTTCAAGTGCCAAAGATTCAGTTATATGGACCAGAACCCCATATGCCGCGAGTAGCTGTGTTGTCCTTGAATATAGAAGGTTGGGAACCAGATGATCTGGCCGATATACTTCAACACAACTACAAAATTCAAGTGCGCTCAGGACTGCAATGTTCTCCGTTAGCTCATAAGACAATAGGAACCCATCCAGAGGGTACAGTAAGAATAAGTCCAGGATTTTTTAACACGGATGATGATATAGAAAACCTAGTGGATGCTATCAAAAAAGTGGCAGCCACGCAAGTAGATTGGATGTTATTCTAAGTAAAATCAATTAAAAGTTACGTGCTGTATATCACGAGAGGAGGAACGATATGGAAATCACAATGTTTCATGATGTGTCAAAATGTACTGCGTGTAGAGCATGTTCGGTAGCATGCAAACAGTGGAAAGATTTGCCGGCTGAAATTACACCATTTACTGGTGAATACCAGTCACACACAGACTTGAGTCCAAAAACGTATAACGTATTAAGAATGAGTGAAAGAATGGAAGGAAGTGTATTTCACTGGGACTTCTTGAAGTTTCAGTGTATGCACTGTGGGGATGCAGCTTGCGTCAAAGCTTGTCCCAAGGAAGCCCTTACGAAATCTAGTAATGGGGTAATATCTTTAAATGAGGATAAATGTGTAGGATGTGGCTATTGCGCCCAGTATTGCCCGTTTGGAGTTCCGAAAATTGATGAAGGTGCTGAGAAGACAACAAAATGTAATCTTTGTGAAGACAGAATAGCACAAGGTATGACACCATCATGTGCACAAACTTGTACAGCTGATGCGATTTATTATGGATTAAAAGAAAATATGATTGCAATGGCAGAAGCGAGGGTGCAAGAATTAAGAAAAACTAATCCAAATGCGCAAACCTATGGCATTAACGAAACAGGTGTCGGAGGAACGCATATGATTTATGTACTAGAAACCTCCCCAGAAAACTACGGTTTGCCTGTTAACCCAGTTGTACCAACATCCTTATCAGTAATGAAGGATATAGTACAGCCTTTAGGTAAGGTAGCATTAGGTGGAGCATTGGCGGCTGTATTGACGAGTTTTGTGTTAACAAGAGGTAAAGATCCACATCATGATCACGACATAGCAGAAGATGGCAAGAAAGGAGTCGATGTATAATGGCGAAAGAGACACCTATGGTCAAGGATGGTAAAATATATCGTTTTACTAAGACTGCTCGTGTTACACATTGGGTTTATGTAATATCTTATGCAGTGTTATTCTTTACAGGGCTACTTTTGTTTAGTAACGCCTTTGATTTCATAGCACCATTGTTTGGTGGTTTTGAGAACGCCCAATTGCTTCATCGAATCTTTGCTGTTGTTTTTATTTTACCAGTTGTGATATTTATACTTTTTGACCCTAAAAGTTTTTTCGGCTGGTTAAAGGACTGTTTTACGTGGACAAAAGACGACTTTGGCTTTTTCCCATCTTTTGTAAAAGAACTATTCGGTATTGATGCAAAAACTCCGCCACAAGGATTCATTAATGCAGGGGAAAAAGTAAATTCTCTAATGACTATTACGTTTTCAACACTGTTGATATTATCAGGTTTTGTCATGTGGTTCTCTGGAAGCTTTAGCCAAGTGCTAGTACAATGGGCGATTGTAATTCATAGTGGATCGGCTGCGTTATTAACTGCAGTAGCTATCGTGCATATCTATTTAGGGACATTGCATCCAGGCTCTAAGGCAGCATTCACAGGGATGATTAATGGTTATGTAGATGCAAAATTTGCCAAAAGTCACCATGCTAAATGGTATGATAAGGTAATGGAAGAAGAGTCGAAGAAGACAAAGACAATATAATTGGTACTATAAAACATAGTTTTTAAAAGAAAGCTGTATTCGTAGGGTTGCCTCGAATACAGCTTTCTTTGGTTATAAAATATAAGTATTAGAGCTTTTCTAGTGCAAGTTCAATCTCTTTCTTTATTGCTTTGGCATCTGTATGATTGTGCCACTTGATAAAACCGTAGGACAGGATTTCTTGTTCATCCTTCCAAATTTCAATCTGTGCATTATGACCCGCTTCAATATACTTAACGATCGCGCGATCGATATGCTCTGTAACTATGATTGTTTGCAAAGCCTCGCCAAATCCAACGGGTGCATAGACTACGTAGACCATTAACTTACCTCCTCACTTTCTGACAATTAATAAAATGCAACTAACCATAACATATCTATCATAACATTATGTCATTTATGACGCCATTGGTTTATAATGAAATATTGCATTGATAGACAAATGAGGGTGATTGACGGACAAGATTGCTAGTAGTATATTAAATGTAAAACATCAATTGTCCGAACCTACTTGCCTACGTTGCATTATGCAATATGGAAGTAAGGTCGTTGTTTGAAGAAGCGATGGTGAAGCAGGTAGTCACGAGATTTCTTTGAAGCAGCCAGGGTATAATAGGAAACAATTATGCCTTCCCATTGTATAAGGACGATGGTTATATTTTCATTAATATAATCACTGTTCCATTGGGGCAGTGATTTTTTATTTCATACGAAATGTCTTTATTAAGGGATAGTGTTGCTGAGGGAGATTGCTATGCGAAGAATATCGAATCGTTTGAAAAGGGGTATAGTTTTATTTCTTGTTTCACCTATTATAGTAATAGGTATACTCATAGGTTGTTCTGAGCGGAACCATGAAACAGAGGGACTAGAGGGGCTGCCAGTGCCAGTAGAGGGACGTTCGATTACCGTCTCAGCCGCTTCTAGCTTGAAGGATGCGATGAACGCTATTCAAGCAGCTTATGTTAAGCATAACCCGGAGCTTAACATTATTATTAATATGGGATCATCAGGTCAGCTCCAGCAGCAAATTGAACAAGGAGCACCTGTCGATATATTTATCTCTGCAGCCCAAAGGCAGATGAATGCGCTAGCAGACAAAGGGTTTATTGTTACGGATTCTCGTGTCAACCTAGTACGTAATGAAATTGTTGTGATTGCACATAAGGATGCAAACATGGTTACGAGCTTTGAAGACTTAGCTTCTCCACAGGTTCGATTTATTGGTATTGGTAATCCAGAGTCTGTACCAGCAGGGAGCTATGCGAAAGAAGCACTTGAAACAATGGAACTGTGGGATTCTTTAAAGGACAAGCTCGTTCACACATTGAATGTTCGGCAGGTTCTATCGTATATAGAACTCGGAAATGCCGATGCGGGAATAGTATACCACTCCGATGCACTACTATCAGAACGAATTAAGGTAGTTGCAGTCGCTCCAGAAACCAGCCATTCGCCAATTCTTTATCCAGCAGCCTTGATTCAAAGTAGTAGAAATAATCAGCATGCTAGCCAGTTCCTGGAGTTTTTACAAAGCGATGAAGCGAAGGAAATTTTCCAGCAATACGGCTTTCAAACGGTTAACGAATAAAAGATGCACAATAGAGAGGAAAAGCCCTGATGATTACAGATTATTCACCGCTATGGATTTCATTAAAGACGGCAACTACGGCAACTATAATTACCTTTGTTTTGGGTATTTTTATTGCTCGTTGGATGGCGGGTTATCGTGGTCGAGCTAAGGGGTTGATTGATGGTCTCCTTGTGCTACCTATGGTATTACCACCCACGGTGATTGGATTTATCTTACTCTATACCTTTGGGCGAAATGGACCAATAGGACAGTTTCTGATGTACTTTGATATTACGGTTATCTTTACTTGGTGGGCGACTGTAATTGCTGCAACGGTAGTAGCTTTTCCATTGATGTATAAGACGGCTAGGGCTGCATTTGAACAAATTGACTACACCTATATTGAAGCCGCTAAAACATTAGGCTATAACGAGTGGCAAATCTTCTGGCGCGTTTTATTGCCATTATCATGGCCAGGGGTAATTGCAGGAACAATCCTTGCCTTTGCTAGGGCTTTGGGGGAGTTTGGAGCGACTTTGATGCTAGCGGGAAGTATACCAGGAAAGACGCAAACCGTACCTGTAGCTATATTTTTTGCAGTTGAAGCGGGACAGATGGAGAGAGCTTTTGCGTGGGTTGTTATAATGGTTGTCATATCTTTGTTGATGGTAGTGGTTACGAACGATTGGCAGCAGCGCCGTTTTGCGGTCTTTGCGAAAACAAGGAGGGACTAACGGATGTCTTTAAGTGTAGATATTGAAAGGAAGTTACCCGATTTTCTGCTGCGAACGAAATTTGATACAGAAAATGAGAACTTCGGCATTCTAGGTGCTTCAGGCTCAGGAAAAAGTATGACCCTCCGTTGTATAGCTGGTTTGGATAAGCCGACCAAAGGGCGAATTGTTCTACATGAACGTGTGCTATTTGATTCGGAACAGGGTATTAATATACCAGCCAAGGATCGCAAAATCGGCTATTTGTTTCAGAACTACGCATTGTTCCCCCATATGACGGTAAAAGAAAATATTGAGTTTGGCATTCGTCAACTTTCGTCTTATGAACGGGAGAAGCGAATTAAAGATAAATTAGAGATGATTCAGCTTGGTAATCTATCTAAGCGCTATCCCTATGAATTATCTGGTGGGCAGCAGCAGCGAGTAGCTTTAGCTAGAGCGATGGTGACAGAGCCAGTGGCATTGCTTCTTGATGAACCATTCTCAGCCCTTGATAATTTCCTAAGACGTCATATGGAGCGGGAGTTAATTGAAGTTCTTGAAAGCTACTCAGGTGTTACACTATTTGTGACCCATAACCTTGAAGAGGCTTATAGAGTTTGTGAGCGCCTAATGATTATGGACAACGGACAAGTAATTGCGGATGATCATAAAGGAGTAATCTTTCGTAAGCCTCCAACGCATACAGTGGCAAAGCTTACGGGTTGCAAAAACATCTCTGCTATAGAGCTTCAGCAACAGCTAGAAAACAAAGAACAAAATATAGAACAAAATATAGAAGCTAACTATACAGTGGCAGTAGCTATGAATTGGGGTAACATTCAATTAAAGATTCAGCAGTTGCCAGGAAGCTATAAATATATAGGGATTAGAGCCTTTCACATTAAAGTTGCAGATGATTTATCAGGTGACAATTGTTTTGAAGCTGGCGTCATTAAAACAGAGGAAGGACCACATCACATGACCGTATATTTACAGATAGGTTATGGCACTGGAAAACATCATTTGCAAATGGAGATATATAAGGAAAAATGGAAGCGTTGGCAGAATAAAAAGAGCCTATACATTCAACTTAAGCCGGAACACTTATTTTTAACTAAATAGGCTAAAAGTAGATGAAATTTTGGGAAAACAAATGAGCTTGTGATGCAATCGAAAACGTTGTATCACAAGCTCATTTTTACATGTCATTCACCCAAAAAAGTAGAATAAATTAGTGTGTTTATAATTAATTAGGTTATTTTTATTGTGTAACTACTAATTCCTCATACGGCCAACCTGCTTGACCGCCTTCAATAATAAACATCCGATTAGGGTCAACTCCTTGTTCAGCTAAAAAGTTTAGCGTGTTTTCAGCACCGCTTCTTCCTCTAGGGCACAAAACGTACACAGGTGCTTCTGATGTGAGCACATCTGGCAAGATGCGTGCAAGTTTTTGCTTATCGTCATTTGAAGTGACAGGAAATGCATAAGTAGCAATAGAACCTTGGATGTGATGCTTTCTAAAATCATTCTCCGGTTGAATATCAATTAATAATATATCTGTATCGTTTTCGATATCTGATTTTACCTGTTCTGGTGATACATACTGGATTATTGCCTCTTTAGGTTGAAATATTTGGACCGATTCCGATTTCTGCTTGATATCTTCTGTGTTATCAATACTACCTAATAAATTGTTATATGGCCATTGCTCTTGTCCGTCTGCCAGTATAAACAAACGATCCTCGGATACGAATTCACCCTTATAGTAATCATAAGTTCTTGTAGCTCCGCCACCGCCACGAGGACAAACAATGATTACAGGGGCGTTAGATGTCTTAATCTCCTGAAGAGTTGAAACTAATTTAGCACGATCTTCAGCTGTCTCAACTGGGAAAGCATAAGTGGGGATGGCCCCTTTTATGAAGTGCCTATTAAACTCTTCCTCTACTTGAATATCAACGATAATAACGTCTTCGCCTGCATCTAACTTATTTTTTAATTCAGCCGCTGATATATACTGGTACTCTGTTTTGCTTTCAGACGAACAGCCAATTAAAGCCAGACTTATTGCAAGCAATCCTACTAATAATAAAGGAAATAGTCTTAAAAGATTTTTTTGCATAAATGTAACATCCTTTCTGAAATGACCTATTAGAAGATTAGTACAAAATCTATTTTATATTAAAAAAACTTATATTGATAATAACTATAACTTATAGTACATTTAGTTTAATCATTGCATTATTCCAAAATGGAACTTGACACAACACTTTTAGGAAAAACATTCGTTTGATACTCATGGTGAAGCATTACTATAATGGGGCTAGAGGTGAACAGAATGGAATATAGTAGTTCTGCGAAAGAATACGCAAAAGATATATTTAAACAATCGGATAATTGTTGTAAAAGCATGATTCTGACTTCGATTCAGTTATTTGACATACCATTGCCAAAAGAAGTCGCGAACATGGGCGCTTTTTTTAGAAAAGGACTCGCTGAGACAGGGTGTATATGCGGAGCTTTAGCTGGTGGAATGATGATTATAGGTTATGTGCTACATGACCATCCAAAAGGTCTAGAAGCAGCTAAAGAGTTTGAGAGACGATTTAAAGAACGGAACACCGCTACCTGTTGTCGAGTTATTCACAAAAAACAAGGTCTTATGAATCGATTTACAGGGAACGGCTGCTGTGAACTTACGGGAGATGCAGCTCGTGACTTATTTGAGCTTATTCATAAATACAAAGAAGAAGGGTAACAAGAAGGGGGTGAGTTGATTGATTTATTTAGACAACGCAGCTACTAGCTGGCCAAAGCCAGAATCGGTATATAAAGCAGTGGAACAGACCCTCAGAGAAGTAGGAAATGCTGGCAGGGGAGCTAGCAGTAAGTCGTTAGCTGCCAGTCGCATTCTTCTGGAAGCAAGGAATGCACTAGCTGATTTCTTCAATATCTCGGCATCAGAAAGAGTTGTGTTTACGCAAAACGTCACAGAATCACTAAATCTAGCACTGAAGGGATTTTTATCTGAAGGGGAGCATGTGGTAATAAGTCCATTTGAACATAACTCAGTTGTCCGTGTTCTTGAGTACTTGAAAATGGCCAAGGGTGTAAGCTATTCAATTGCCAACATAAACAGAGATAAAATTAACGGAGATAACATAGATCGACTTAACAATAGTAACTTTTTAAAAAATCCAGAGTTAGTAGTAGAAGCTTTTGCTAATGCGTTACAAAATAATACTAAATTGATTTGTACGACCCATGCGTCTAATGTAGTAGGCTCAATACTACCAATTACTGAACTTGGAAGGCTAGCAAAATCAAAGGACGTATTATTTATGGTAGATGTGGCACAAACAGCTGGGGTTATTCCCATAAACGCCCAAGAAATGAATATAGACCTGCTTGCTTTTACAGGACATAAAGGGTTGCTTGGTACTCAGGGGACAGGTGGGTTATATATAAGGCCTGGGATTGACCTAGAACCGCTAATACATGGGGGAACAGGTAGTCAATCGGCTTTACTCAAGCAACCGACATCGTATCCAGAAGCAGTGGAAAGCGGAACAAGAAATATACCAGGCATTGCAGGTTTACTAGCAGGCGTAACGTATTGCAAACAGAATATGGAGCACATGCGTGCACATGAACAGATGTTGACTAATCTATTCATAAAATTTTGTCTTGAGCATAAACAGATTACAATCTATGGCCCAATAGACGAACAGGCACGGGTTGGTTTAGTCGCATTTAATGTTGATGGAATTAGAGCTGACGAACTTGCATTTCGATTAGAACGTGAATATGGGGTTACGACAAGAACGGGCTTGCATTGCGCGCCGCTTGCCCATGAATTAATCAGCACATTAGAGTGTGGGGCTGTTCGTATGAGCGTGGGCGCTTTCACTACAGAACAAGAGATACAACAATTAATTAATGCATTGGAGGAGATTATATGTTAATGATATTTCCAACGGTTCACTGGACGCTGTGTGCGGAAAAAGCGCTTAAATCTAAGGAGTTAGAACATATCGTAGTACCAGTGCCGCCCCATGTAAATGAAGGCTGTGGTCTCGGTATTAAGGTTGACTTAATACTAAAGGATCTAGTTATGCAAATCTTTCAGCAGGAGCAAATTCCAGTAGAGAAGATTTTAGGGGGGAAATGCTAATGCAAAAAAACTATGTTGTCCTAATTACGTCTAAAACTCTGGGAGATGGAGCAGTTGAACTAGGAGAAAAGCTTATGTCTAACTATCTCATTGCCCTATCAGAGGGAGAGGTGTTGCCTTCTCACATTCTGTTAATCAACACAGGTGTAGAATTAGTGAAGCAAGGAGAGAAAACTGTAAACTCCATAAAAATGCTAGCAGACAATGGCGTTACTGTTTTAACATGTGGAACTTGTCTCGACTATTATCAATTAAAGGAGCAATTAGCAGTTGGCCAAGTTAGTAATATTTATAGCTTCAGAGATATTATGGCAGATGCAGATAATGTGATTACGTTGGGGTAACTTTGGCTAGGGGGTTCATATGATTGCTACAGTAGGTATTGATGTTGGTTCAGTTACAACAAAGGTAGTCTTGTTTGATGGTAAATCGTATCAGCACGTAATATTGCCGACGGGTTTTTCACCGAAAAAAGCAGGTGAACAGGGGCTACAACATATACTAACGCGAGCTAATATAACAAGCAGTCAAGTTGCTTGTATTATAGGAACGGGATATGGTCGTGTGCACATGCCTTATGCTGATAAAACAGTCAATGAGCTTTCCTGTCACGGAAAGGGTGCGTCCTACCTTTATCCTGCTGCCACAGGGGTGATAGATATCGGTGGCCAGGATAGCAAGGTTATGCTATTGGACACAAATGGTAAGGTAATTGATTTCCTACTTAACGACAAATGTGCGGCAGGTACAGGACGTTTTCTGCAGGTGACGGCACAGGCTCTAGGGATTGAGCTTGATGAAATCGATGCTATGACCTCAGGGCAAGAACCAGTAGAGATAGGCAGTATGTGTGCAGTGTTTGCTGAGACCGAGGTGCTAAACCTTATAGTACAGGGAAAGTCTCAAGGAGAAGTGCTAGCGGGCGTATTGAAATCAATTGCCGTACGTATGTCTGCAATGGCGGCGAAGCTTTTTGATACGGGTAATCAGTCAGGAGATAAACATATTGTATTTACAGGTGGTCTTGCCAGAAGCAGAAATCTGTGTCAAATGCTTGCAGGCCATTCAGGCTGGAAAATCCATACACCTGAAAATCCGCAGATTATTGGTGCCTTAGGTGCGGCAATTATCGGCTACGAGAAATCTACCATATAATCACAAAAATATAGTTAGCAAATAATTATAAAAATACAAGGGAGATTATATATATGAGACCAAAAGCGATGGAGTATTTTGATCAAATGATTGCGAACAATGCTGTAGCAATTAAAAATGTGAAAGAAGCAGGACGTAAGGTTGTAGGCTACTATTGTGTGTTTTCGCCGATAGAACTAATCGAAGCAACCGGGGCGCTGCCTGTGGGTCTATGTGCTACAAAACAGGAACCAATTGCCGATGGGGAAAAGGTATTACCAAGAAACCTATGTCCACTAATTAAGTCGAGCTACGGTTTTGCAGCTTCAGGGAAGTGTCCGTTTTTTCACTTTGCCGATGCAATTGTAGCAGAGACAACCTGTGATGGAAAGAAGAAAATGTATGAATTGATGGAAAAGATGAAGCCGATGATTGTGCTAGACATCCCAAACACGACAAACTTAGAGCGACGTAAACAGCATTGGACGGAAGAAATCCTTCGTATGAAAGACTTCCTGGAAGATACATTAGGGCAGGAAGTAACAATAGATAACCTACGTAATACAATTGCTACGTATAATGAAGAACGCAAGAATATTATGGAGCTTGTGTCCTTAAACAAGCACGAACCAGCTCCAATGTCAGGAATTGATTTACTGAAAGTAATGTGGGGAAGAAGCTTTCAGATTGATCGAGAAGAATTTAAAACTAATCTTCTAGCATTGATTGATGAGGTTAAGGACATTGTGGCCAACCGTGAACAAAGCACGGCAGAAAAACAACCGAAGAAGCCACGGATTCTAGTTACTGGCTCTCCGACGGGTGTAGGTCAAGAAAAGGTAATGAAAATTATCGAGGATGCAGGCGGTCAGGTCATATTACAAGAAGCCTGTAGTGGCATTAAAGGCTTCGTGGATCTTGTCGACGAAACAGCTGATCCATATGAAGCATTGGCTGCGAAATATATGGATATTCCGTGCTCATGCCTATCGCCAAACCCAAGACGAATGGAGTTAACAAGTGGCCTATGTAACGAGTATGCCATCGATGGAGTTGTTGATATTACGTTACAAGCTTGTCACACGTACAATATTGAGTCCTATACACTAAAAGAATATTTACGTGAGCATAATGGTGTTCCGCTGCTGCAAATTGAAACGGACTATAGCCAATCTGATAACCAGCAAATTAAATTGAGGGTTGATACATTCTTAGAAATGATACAGGGGTAGAGTTATGGCTTCTATAAAAGAGTTTCAAACATTTGTTGCAATAGTACAGGAAAAGAGCTTCACCAAAGCTGCCGAGAAAACCTACATGAGCCAATCTGCTGTTAGCAAGCAATTGAAAAAACTAGAAGCTGAAATAGGTGTGCAGCTTGTTGAACGCTATGACCGTGAGGTAATGTTGACAGAATATGGCGATGTTTTTTACCAGCATGTAGTCACAATTTTAGAAAATTATTATCGCTTGCAGGAAACAGTACAGGAACTTCAGCAGCTACAGGCTGGATACCTAGATGTGGGTGCTAGCACCTTGCCAGGAGAATATATTCTTCCCTCAATATTAGGGGAATTTAAGACTTTATTTCCTAATATCAATGTACGCATGAAAATTGCCAAGACTAATGAAATTATATCTATGCTAAAAAATAGAGTGGTTAAAGTAGCGTTTATTGGTGCTGATATTGATGATGAGGAGCTTGACTTGCAGTCATTTATCGAGGATGAGCTAGTGCTCGTGGGAGCAGTTCAGCCCAAAATTAAACTAAAACCATCTTTGCATCAATGGACTGAGTCTTTGATAACAAGGGAATCGGGATCAGGTACAAGGACAGTAGTTGAAAAATTCTTGCGAGAGAAAAACATAACCCTACCTGGCTCTACTATGGAGCTAGGTAGTAATCGGGCAATTTTATCTGCGGTAATAAGTGGAATGGGTTGTAGTTTCCTCTCGAAGTGGGTTACGCAAGACGCTATCAAGCTAGGAAAAATTCAACAGATTCCAATTGTCGAGGGCTCAATAAAGAGACAAATTTATGTGGCTGTTTTAAAAGATCGTTATTTAAACCCAGTTACCAAAGAATTTATACACTTCATACACCGCATTCCAAATACGCAACATAACCAAGATATTCGTGACAAAATAGAAACATGATTTAACGTAAAACAATTGACCCTGTTTTTTTGATAGTGGTATACTTTCACTATAAAAATTACTTATATAACTATAACTAATTTTTATGAAGAATTTTTATTGAAAGTTATACTAAATAGGGGGAGTAACTGAATGACAAAGAAATTATGGTTTATCATGCTAGCAACACTGATATTAGGTATGGTTATGTTGGGTTGTAGCTCGAATCAAGAAGCTACTGAAACACAAGCGGCAACTGGTGTGGAAGTATCAGAAAGTAATCCACTAGTAATTGATCAACAAAGTAAAACTATATCTGTATACGCGAAGGTAAATGGCAAATATTTAATAGAGCCAACACGTCATGGAATGAACTTTCATGAAGGCCGCTTTGGAGATCAAGCTGTGTTAGCAGCGTATGCTAATCCACTTAATTTTCATGATGCGATGATAGAGCTAGGGGCAACACCTGGTAATAACGTTACCATGGATAATATGTCAGAAAAACTTCATATTGAAGGACAAGATTTAGAAGTAACGATTACCTGGGCTGGCGCCGATAGGGTATATGACATTAATGAAGTGTTAATTGACTCTGCTGAGAAGCCATTCGTATTTAAATTCGGAGGTAACTACGAGCGACATGAAGGCAACTTTACAGGCTGCCTACTGTGCTTGGATAGCTGCCCTGTGGGTATTACAAGTAATAGCTCGCATCCAACTACAACATTTGATAGTAAAGTAGCGGAGTTTAAAGGCAACGCAGATATTCTACCAAGTGACGGTACACCTGTAGTAGTTACTTACAAAATCAAGTAGGTAAGCTGTATGAACAGAATAAAATGGAGCATGGGATTATTTAATACACTGTTTATTCATTTTTTCGTTGGCTTAGCGGTTGCAATGTTAATGGTTAAGTGGACATGGCTAGATATGAGAACTAATGCAGGTGCAATAATCCCAGCATTATTGATGATTTCAGGATTTGTTTATCTGATTAATACTAAAGTAAGGATTTATCAGACTTTATATTGGCAAAGGCCACTAGCTATCATACTAGTGGCAGCCAGTGGGGTAGTTATTGCCTTGACTAACTCTTTTAATTCGCTTCACATGCAAATAGTCCCTGCTTCGACGGTAAGGGCTGGATTTTTTTTAAAAAATATAACTCTAAATCAAATTAACGTTTGGGTAGGAATCGTATTTTTAATAGGGATTGTTAGTTATGTAATTTATCATAAACTACAGACATCTATTGACAATGACGATACTCGATCAACATTAAAAGGTACCAAAAGGATAATTATATTAACTGTTATGTATACTGTCTTTATTATCTTAATTATGTATATGGTTCAACCAGGAATACGGTACTTTATAAACAGTCTGATTGGGATATAACAGGGGTCACTTGGCTTTTATAGATGATGGGAGATGAGTTTTTGGACGCAGAAAAAAAGAAACAGTGGATAAAAATTGGGGTTTTGGTTGGTGTAATTGCTATCATTTTTGCTGTGCCCCAATGGAGAGAATATGTACTAGGGCTTGTTGAGAAGAACAACTTTGTTGCTATGAGGGATTATATCCATTCGTTTGGTATATGGGGCCCAATTATATCAATGCTGATGATGACAGTCAATACTATGATTATTCCATTACCAACATTTATCATTACAGTAGCTAACTCACTATTATACGGCTGGCAATGGGGGATTTTATTATCCTGGAGCGGCGCTATGATTGGGGCAGCACTAAATTTTGCTTTAGCTAAGATTTATGGTCGACCGCTAGTAGAAAGAATGGTTGGTAAGAAAAGCTTAGATATATTTGATGGATTTTTTGCGAAGTACGGAAAGCATACGATTTTAATTACACGACTACTTCCAATCCTATCTTTTGGTATTGTAAGCTATGCTGCAGGCTTAACAAAAATGCGTTTCTGGACATATTGGTGGGCTACGGGCGTCGGTCAAGCGCCTGCAACCATTGTTTACTCATATATTGCCTATTCAATCGGAGATGAGATTCTACACGGAGACGCAGTGATTTCAGTACCTATTATCTTTTGGGCAGTGATTGCAGTTTCTGTACTTATGGTATTCGCCTGGGCAGCGAAAGGGTTTTTGGTAAAAAATGAACAAGAAGCTATCAAATAAATCTAAACAAAGGCTATCAATAGCATTTAGGATCCTTGTATCTACAGGGATTCTCGCCTTTTTGTTTTGGCGAATTGAGTGGAGGGAAGTTCCTCAGCACATCCAGGGGGCCGATTATAGGTATATAATTGCAGCATTATTAGCAACTAAACTGGCGATATTTATTAGCGCGTATAAGTGGCATATACTATCTAAAAGCACATCGAATGTTACGTTTGTTGAGAGCTTGCGCTGGTATTATATCGGTTTTTTCTTTAGCAATTTTCTGCCAGGTAGTATTAGTGGTGATGTACCGAGGGCATACTATGCAAGTAAGAAGATAGGGATGACAAACGCGATAGCATCGATAACCGTTGAGCGGGTGTTTGCTGGGATTGCATTAGTTATAACTGCTGTGATCGGATTCGTAGTAATTAGTGGAGCTGGCGAATATGCTCATCATGTATGGCTGCTGGCGGGAATATTTGCTGTACTTTATCTACTGTTGTTCAACAACTATATCATTGGATTGCTTACAAGAAGACTAGGGAAAAGCGTGCGAGACTTTTATAAGACAGTTGAGACCTATAAAACGCGAAAGTATTTGCTAACCAAATTATTATTAGCATCTTTAGCCTTTCAGGTATGCTTCGTTTGGATCACTGATTTGCTATTCCGTGCTTTAGGTATAGAGGTGAATTTTCTCTATCAGCTTGGATTTGTAGCTGTAATATCAGCTATGACGATGATTCCAATTTCGATGAATGGTTTAGGCGTCAGAGAAGGAACGTACGCGTATTTTTTTGCGACAGTCGGAATAGCAGAGTCGATTTCGATTACGGTATCGTTGCTATTTTATCTGTCAGTTCTTATATGCACATCCATCGGTGGCATCATATGGATATCAGAAAAGAAAATTGACATAGGTCAATTAAAGTCAAAAAATGTTGCAGAAATGTAATATTAAATTAAATACAGCTTAATATTTATCTATAACCTCATTGTTATTGAACAATGGGGGCTTTTTATTTTATAGAATTAACCCTGATTGTAGTGGAAAAGCTAGTGCAATATAACATGAAGTAAAATGAAGAAATAAAGATTAAACTAGCTATACATTACTACTTAATACATACACACTATTACTAGCGTTTTAGTATAAATTAGTTTGTTGCAGTTATGTTCAAGGGGTATTTATGTGATAGCGCGCACATTAGCAGAACTATAAAATGCTAATTATTCGTTTTTGGAAACTAAATACTATTGACTTACGCTAATTTCATGAAAGATATTGTATTTTTTGTGAAGTTATATTATTATCGTATTACTAGTACTTTTTATAGTTATATTCCTATTATTAGTTTAGATTTATTATCGGAGAGTTTATCCAAGGGTCAGGAATATATTAAGTCTGTTTCTAGTAAATATAGTAATGATATATCCTTTTACTAGACTTAGTATAATCTCAGACTCTATCTAGTTTTATAACTCTAGAGAAGGGGGACTGCTCTTACGCTAATGATTAGGGGATCAAAGTTTTTAGTCTAAAGTTTCAAAGAATAGAAAGGAGAGGACTAATTGATGAAGTTATCAAGACGTAATCTGTTGAAGCTAGCTGGTGCTGGTACAACAGCGGCTATGGTTGCTAACTTAGGCTTTAATGTTTCTAAGGTTTCAGCCGATAGCGCAACGTTAAGAACGAAATTTGCAAGAGAATATCCTTCGATTTGCTGTTTCTGTTCTGGAGGGTGCGGTATTATCGCACAAGTTGTTAATGGGGAATTAGTATTTACTGAGGGGGATCCTGACAATCCGTCAAACCGCGGTACAAACTGTTCTAAAGGTGCTGCAGTATCCCAAACTCACAAGAACGATGAGCGTGTAACGAAGGTATTATATCGTGCACCAGGTTCAGAGGTATGGGAAGTTCAAACATGGGAATGGGCAATTAATAGAATTGCTGATAACATCAAGAGAACTAGAGATGAAAGCTTTGAGCTTCGCGACGCACAAGGTAGGATGGTTAGTCGTACAGAGGCTATTGCAAGTTTAGGAAGTTCTATTATAAATAATGAGGATTTATATCTAATTTCTAAGTTAATGCGCGTTATAGGTGTTACCTATCTCGAGCATCAGGCTCGTATTTGACATAGTTCTACGGTCGCCGGTCTGGGGGCCACGTATGGTAGAGGAGCTATGACAAACCACTGGCAAGACATGAAAAACACTGATGTTGCACTAATTTGTGGTAGTAATGCTGCAGAGAACCATCCAGTATCATTTTCATGGTTAACTGAAGCAAGGGAAAAGCGCGGTGCTAAGATTATTCACGTTGACCCACGCTTTACAAGAACATCAGCAAGATCAGACTTATACTGTCCAATTCGAAGTGGATCTAACCTTATATTCTATAGCGGTATGATTAACTACATTTTAGAAAACGACAGAATGCATAGAGACTATGTGTTGCATTATACAAACGCAACATTTGTAATTAAAGAAGGATTTGCTTTCGATGATGTAACTGGTTTATTTACTGGTTATGATGAAGCTGTAGGAAGATATACTGATCGTTCTACATGGGATTATGAGCGTGACGAAGATGGTAACTATGTAAGAGATATGACATTAAACCATCCGCGTTCAGTATACCAAATCATGAAAAATCACTATTCTCGCTATACTTTAGAGAAGACTGCTGCAGCAGCGGGTGCTCCAGTTGATAAGCTTGAGCAGGTTTATGAGCTATTTACATCTACAGGAGAAACTGGTAAAGCAGGTTCAATTCTTTATGCTATGGGTCAAACACAGTTTACTTCAGGGGCACAAAACGTACGTGCACTTGGTTTGATTCAGTTATTATTAGGTAACTTAGGAATTCCAGGCGGAGGAACACAGGCACTTCGTGGTCACTCAAACGTACAGGGTTCAACAGACATGGCGTGCCTATTCCATATTTTACCTGGATATCTTCCAGCTCCTAATGAGAGCTTAGCGACGTTAGAAGCATATAATGCAACAACTCCTGCGGCACCTGCATGGTGGTCGAACCGTCCTAAATACATTGCTAGTTTATTAAAGGCATGGTGGGGTGACTCAGCACAAGCAGATAATGACTTCCATTATGGATGGCTGCCAAAAGGTAAAGCTGGGAAAGATTATTCGCATATTTCAGTGTTTGAAGGTATGCATGCTGAAGAAGTTAAAGGGCTTATCAGCTGGGGTCAAAACCCTGTAGTTGCAGGACCTCACTACAACTTCAGTACAAAAGCAATGGAAAACCTTGATTGGTTAGTTGTTTTAGATCCATTTGAGAATGAAACAGCGGCATTCTGGAAGCGTCCAGGTGCAAACCCTAGAGACATCCAAACAGAGGTATTCCTATTACCTCCAACTACCTTCTTAGAGAAGGAAGGTTCAGTAACTCACAGTGGACGTCTAATGCAGTATCGTTGGAAGGCTGTTGAAGGACCTGGTGATGTTAAGCAAGAATCTTACATTCTTGATCGCTTAGCTAAGCGCTTAAAAGCTTTATATGCTAGTAGTACAAGACCAGAAGATGAGCCAATTAAAGCGTTTACTTGGAATTATCCTGACCCAGCAGTAGATCATAGAGCATTTATTGATGCTGTTACTAGAGAAATTAGTGGTAGAAATCTAACTACTGGTTTACAGGTTAACCTGTTTACAGAACTACAAGATGATGGTACAACAGATTGTGGTAACTGGATTTACTCTGGTTGCTATACTGAAGCTCTTGGAAACCGCTCGCAAAGACGTGGAGTAGATGATCCAGGAGGCTGGGGTGCATACCTTGATTGGGGATTTGCATGGCCAGCAAACCGTCGTATTCTTTACAACCGTGCATCAGTTGATCCAAACGGTAGACCATGGTCAGAAGATCGTGAATACATGAGATGGAGTGCAAGCACTGGCTGGAGTGGATATGATGTTGTTGATGGTGGTGCTCCACTTAGAGCGGAAGATGGAAGCATTAATGCTCCATTCATCATGCTTACAGAGCAAGTAGGTCGCCTATTCGCAATCGGCGGATTGAATGATGGACCACTTCCAGAGCACTATGAGCCGTGGGAGAGCCCAACAGAAAACGTATTCAATGGTAGACAGACAAATCCTGCACACTATAAAGGTGCTGTTGGTAGCTCGGATGAATATAGAAGTAATCCTAGTGAATATCCAATAATCTGTTCTACATGGCGTGTATGTGAGCACTGGCATTCAGGTGCAACAAGCCGTCATATGCCATGGTTAGCTGAGTTAATGCCTGCTTCATTCGTTGAAATGAGCGAAGATTTAGCTGCTGAAAAAGGTATTGTGAATGGTGAAACAGTTGAAATAGTTAATGCTCGTGGATCAATTAAAGCTGTAGCAATGGTTACACCTCGTAATGCTGACTTTAACATTAATGGTAATAAGACGTATCAGGTCGGTTTAACATGGCACTTTGGTTTCAAAGGACTTGTTACTGGTGACGTTGCAAATGCACTTACACCACATGTTGGTGACGCCAATACTTCGATACCAGAGTACAAAGCATTCCTGGTTGATGTAAGGAAGGTGAGATAATATGACAAGAATGGCGAGATTAATCGATATCACTAGATGTACAGCTTGTAGAGGTTGCCAGGTTGCTTGTAAAAGCTGGAATCAACTAGAAGGAGAAATTGGTGAATTCACTGGTTCGTATCAGTCGCATCATGACAATTCTCCTGGTCGCTGGACAATGATTAAGTTCTACGAGCAGAAGAAAGCTACTGGTCTTGAGTGGCATTTCCGTAAGAACTGCTGCTTACACTGTGGTGATCCTGGTTGTATGAAGGCATGTCCAAACGATGCTATTAGAAAAGCTGACAATGGTGCAGTTATTCGCGTAGAAGAGAATTGTATCGGCTGTGGCTATTGTGTACCACATTGCCCATTCGGTATTCCTAAGATTGATGAAAAAGAAGAGAAGATGAAAAAATGTTCATTCTGCTATGACAGAATTTCAAACAATCTTCAACCTGCATGTGCTAAAACGTGTGTTCCTAAGGCGATTGTCTATGGAACTTGGGAAGATATGTCAAGGTTAGCTGATGAGCGTGTAGTTCAAGCTAGAAACTTGTATCCAAATGCAAGAATTTATGGTAAGGATGAGCTTGGTGGATTAGGTGCTATTTATATCTTACCTGACTCTCCAGATCAGTTTGACTTACCAGTAAATCCAACATTACACCCGACATTAGGACTTTGGAAAGACCTAGTTCATCCGTTTGGAAACTTTATGGTAGGTGCAGCTTTAGCGGCTACAGGACTAGCGTTCTTGTTCTCACGCCGTAAGGTTGTAGGATTGAAGGAAAGTGCTAAGTTGGAAGAAGGAGGCTACTACGATGAGCAAACAAAAAATGATCGTGCGCTTTAGTCCAGTCGTTCGTATTACACACTGGATGTATGCAATCAGTTTCATCATCCTAGCGATTACTGGATACATGCTATTCGGTACAAAGCTAGACTGGATGGCACCGTTATTTGGTGGTATTGAAGGAGCTATGATTGTTCACCGTGTGGCAGCTGTTTTCCTTGTTAGTTCAATTGTAATATCATTACTAATGCGTCCAAAAGAGATGTTAACTTGGTTTAAAGATTGCTTTACATTTACAAAAAATGACTTTGGTTTCTTAGCTACATTCCCTCATAAGTTCATGGGAATTAAGAAAGAAATTCCACCACAAGGATTCTATAACGGTGGAGAAAAAGTTAACTCTTTAATTCAAATTTTCTCTGGAGCAATCCTAATAGTAACAGGTTTCATTATGTGGTTCAGTGATTCATTTAGTGCAGGATTACTAATGTGGGCAATTCCATTGCATGCATTGTTCTTTGCAGTAGCTACTGCTGGAGCTATTGGTCACATCTGGTTAGCATTATTAAACCCAATCTCTAACGAATCGCTTGGAGCTATGACTCATGGTAAAGTATCTGAGAAATACATGATTGAAAACCATGAGCAATGGTACAACGATGTTTATAAAGCTGGAAAAAGTCAATAATAGACTATAAGGCTTCAAAGTAAATATTATATTTAAGAATTACAAATGGGGCTAGATTATCTAGTCCCATTTGTTACATTCTATACAAATAAAGTATTAAGCTTAATTTAAAATAATATTGGACTTATATATAAAAATGATTTTACCTATAATTTGCTATAGGTTATAATAGTAGCAAACAATAGAAAGGGGAAGCACCTTGAATAAAAACAAAAATATTCCTAAGCCTCCAGAGGAAATGGTTGCTTACTATAAAAATCTTGATGAGTTTGTTAGTAATCAAACAAAGAACCTAAAGTTAGTAACAATTAACAAAGTAGAAGGAATCGAGGAATTCCTAAAGAAAATTGGCAAAGAGAGTTCACTGCTTGAAGAAGGCTATGTTCCAATGGATAGTGAACAGGTAGCAAAAAACTTTAATAAACTTGTGGAATTACTTGAAGCAAGTACACCTGAGAATCAACTAGCTAACTCTATAAAGAAGCTAATTGATGAAGATGTTTTCAATCAGAAATTCTGGGATAAACCAATAGAAGAAGTTGAGGAAAGTGTAATTAAGCTTGCTGAAGAAAAAGAGCTTGATGTGCATTCGCTATTGCGTCTCTCTTACTGGGCAATGAGTCCATATTGGCGTGCAGTAGCTAGTGATAATAAAGAAAAAATTACTGATCTGCCTGTAAACTCGAGACCAACATGTCCTGTGTGTGGACAGTTTGCAGACTTTGCTGTACTTGATGAAGACAAGCATGGCAAAAGATATTTAATATGCATACAATGCGATGTTAAATGGCCATACAAGCGTATGGGCTGTAGCTACTGTGGCAATGATGATTATGATAAGCTTGGATACATTGTTTTAGAAGATGTCGAGGGATATAAAATATATCACTGTGAGGAATGTAAGACCTATCTTAAGACTTTTGATCAAAGGGCAGATGTGCCAAGATTGTCAAATAATCAATTGATGGAAAATGTAGAAACACTATTTTTAGATCTTTTAGCAGCAGAAAAAGGCTATTCGCCAATGAAATAGTTAGACGAAATGATTACGATTTCAAATATAATAATACAGAAATAAACCCTTTCTTTTGTCGTGGAAGGGTTTTTGTATTATTTATGCTAGGACTAGCAACCTAATACAGCTATTGCATACCATAAATATAAGCTCCTTTGATTGAGAAAAATTATCATATGACTTTATGACATTATCATAATCATGTCGAGCAAGTGATAGTTTATCGATATCTAGGAAGTTGATTGATTAAGTGGGGGTTTTACTATGTGTGGAATAGCAGGTTGGATTCATTACCAAATGAATCTCGCTGATAATATAGATGTTGTGATAAATGCAATGGGGGAGACATTAATCCCTCGAGGACCTGATGCGAAAGGGAGCTGGGTCTCAGCCCATGCTGCGTTTGCCCATCGGCGTCTAGTTGTTGTTGACCCTGTCGGTGGTGTTCAGCCTATGGTTAAAGAGCACCAAGGAGAAACCTTTGTCCTTATATACAACGGTGAGCTCTACAACACAGAAGATTTAAGAAATATCCTCGAAAACTGTGGTCATATATTTAAGGGACACTCAGATACTGAAGTGTTATTGACTGCATACATTCAGTGGGGAGAGCGCTGCGTAGAGTACTTCAATGGCATATTCGCCTTTGCAATATGGCGCGAACGTAAGCAAACAGTATTTTTAGCTCGAGATCGTCTAGGGGTAAAACCATTATTTTATAGCCTTAAAGGTAATTCGCTTGTGTTTGCATCGGAGTTGAAATCACTGTTAAGTCATCCTGATGTAGAGCCAATAGTAGATCGTTCAGGACTTGCAGAAATAATAGCAATTGGTCCAGCAAGAACGCCTGGCCATGGGGTTTTCAAAAATGTTTATGAGCTAAAACCAGGGCACCTCATGCAGTTCAGTAGAGAAGGAGTACGGACACAGCAATATTGGGCACTAGAATCTAAAAAACATACGCACAGTTTTGAAGAAACAGTAATAAGGGTTAAGACAATATTTGAAGATGCAGTACGAAGGCAACTAGTATCTGATGTACCACTCTGTACACTTTTATCAGGCGGGCTAGACTCAAGTGCAATTACAGCATACGCCCACAGAGCGAGTGTTACTAACGGAATGGGTCCACTTCATACATTCTCAGTAGACTATGAAGATAATGACAAGCATTTTAAACCGAATGAATTTCAACCAAACTCAGATGAACATTTCATTAAACGTGTTAATGAATACCTAGGTAGTAAATCACACTATATACGAATCAAAAACGATAACTTAGTTGAATCGCTACAGAAAGCTGCACTGGCAAGGGACTTACCTGGAATGGCGGATATTGATGGCTCACTTATGCTTTTTAGTCATGAGATTAAAAAGCATGCTACTGTAGCGCTATCTGGGGAATGTGCAGATGAAGTTTTTGGTGGTTATCCTTGGTTTAAAAACCTAGATGATAGACCGCTAGAAATGTTCCCTTGGACCAGAAACCTGTCAGAAAGAATGACGGTTTTCTCGCAAGAAATCACAGACATAATAAAACCAGAGTCCTATATTAAACAGCGATTCCATGAGGCGATGGAGGAGGTGCCAAGGCTTGAAGGTGAGCAAGGGCATGACGAGCGTATAAGGGAGATGTTCTATATAAACCTAACCCGTTGGATGCCAACGCTTTTAGATCGCAAGGATCGCATGAGTATGGCAGAAGGATTAGAGATTCGTGTCCCTTTCTGTGACCATCGCTTAGTTGAGTACCTCTGGAATGTTCCGTGGGAAATGAAGTATTACAATCAAATTGAAAAAGGCTTGTTACGAAAAGCATTAGAGGGTGTGCTACCAGATGACGTTCTCTATCGCAAAAAAAGCCCTTATCCAAAAACTCACGACCCTGCGTATTTAGCAGCTATGAAGGAATGGGTAACAGAAATTATCAACACTCCAAACTCGCCTACTCATCAAATTATTAACTGTAAGAATATCAGATTACTCTTAAATTCAGTATCTCCAAGCTCAAATATGCCCTGGTTCGGCCAGTTAATGAATATGCCACAATTCTTGGCGTATATAGGGCAGCTAGATACATGGATGCGTAAATATAAAGTACAGCTACAACTGTAGCTAAGATAAAAAAGGCTCATTCCTGAGCCTTTTTTTATATAATCATAGGTGGGCAAGCACTCGTTAATCAGCATATTGATAACGTTAAGTATTTCAAAGATGCAAAAGATGCGGTAATCAGTCTCTCCTATCAGACTTGCAAACAGATTTACAAACAAGACTTGCAAATAGTATTAATTAGTATAGCTAAATCCATTTGCGGAAAATTAATTAAGAAGAGATGAATTAATATTACAATAAGTAGAGGTGAAAAAAATGGATTGGCAGGAATTAAACACATTAGGAGACCAGCTTCGTAGTATAGGTCATCGTAGAAGAGAGCTTGCAGAACAAATATATTCTGAAGTGCAAGAAGGAGATCAGCAAGAATCGCGTGAATTATATCAAGAGTTAAGTACCCTTAGTGACGCAGCAATTGATTTAATGAAGCAACAGAAAAAAATGTTTGAAGATAAGATTAATCATTTATCATAGTTTGAAATTACAAAAGACCAGTTCAAATCCTGGTCTTTTGTTCTATTTCGCAAACAAATTTTCTGCTTAATAAATACTTAGTATATAAAGAATGTAATAAAGAAGTTCTTGGTTAAATGTAGAATATTGGTAAAGGTATGCTATAATTGAACAAAGAGGGTGACAAAAGTGGTAAATAGCGAGTTAGTTAAAAGGAAAATAGCTTATATTGATGAATGCATTAAGAAAATTAATAAATATTCTAATTATACTTATCAGCAGTTTGCTCAGGATGATATTGTACAAGATGTCGTGGAGTATAACTTATTCCAAGCTATCAATCTTATGATAGATATTGCGCAACATGTTGTAACTGATGGGGATTTAGGTAAGCCAGAAAAACTGTCTGATGGATTTGAAATACTATTTGCAAAAAAATACATCACTGAGAGACAACTTTTTACTTACAAGAACATGGTTGGATTTCGCAACATAATAGCACACCAATATACAAGTTTAGACAAAAAAATAGTATATACAGCCATGAATGAAAAGGTTAAAGATATAAAGGAATTTGTCAGTTTTGTACTAGAGGATATCATATAATAACAACGCAGAACTGCAAGTAAACGCAAGAAATAGCAATTAAGAATTTGAGAACAGGAAGTAGGTGGTCATATGGTATGCGATTTAATAAAAAAGAAAATAGCTGAATATGACGCCGTCCAATTCGCTTTTATATTTGGCTCTTATGCGATCAATAAGCAATGTGAGGACAGCGACTTAGATGTTGCAATTATGTTAGATAAGCCGTTAGTAGATTTGGAAGATTATTTAAAAATGAAAATGGAGCTAACTGAGTTGACTAAACTAGAGGTAGATTTAGTAGTACTTAACGATGCAGCACCGTTGCTAAAAAAAGAAGTGTTTCAAACAGGAATTCAAATCTATGCAAAATCTCAAACATTTGTTAATGAACAGCGCATCAAAGCTCTATTTGAATATGATGATATGGAGAAGTATTTAGAAGCTTCACATAGAGCACTTAAAGAAAAATACATCTAACGGTGAAAATTGCCTGAAAATTAACTAAAATGAAAATATCTATATAATAAGAGCCATACTACACTGAAAGTTATTCAGAGCAGCATGGCCTTTTCTTTTTATTACTGGTTTGGCGGGAGCGTGTGAGAATCGAACTCACCTGAGACCCTAAAGCCTCACGCACGGTTTTGAAGTTGCTCCCGTATTGCCCCCATATATTCTGTCACTTTTCTTACTAATTGGCCATACTATCTTTAATGGCTTTTTCTACAAACTGATTTAATGATATTCCTTTTGACTTAGCTAATAAATCAGCTTTCCGATGTGCCTCCGGTGATATTCTTACGTTGAAACTACCCTTATATGCTTTATCTGGAGTTTTGCCTAGTTCTTCACACATTTCTAGATAATCATCAACTGCTTCTTGAAATGCTTTTTTTAATTTAATGACAGTATCAGCCTCGAAGCTAATACTATCTTCAATTCCTAAAATTAGACCAAAAAATACTTCATCTGCATCACTATACTCAACCCTAGCATGATATCCTTTGTAAGATAGTAGATTATTCATCGTTATCACCTAACTTTTTTATTATTTTAATAACCTCTACTAACTGATATCTTTTTAAAATATTACCTGGATGTGGTTTGTGTAACCTAATTATCAGATTATGCTGTTGATTGTGAAAAGCAACCCTTGAACCTGATGTCTTGCCCTTAGTATGCTCAATAAATCCTAATGATTTCATTATCTTTTTAAGCTCGCTATAGGTGAAATCCTTTGGCAAACTGTAAAGCCTTTGCAAAAGCTTTTCTATTTTTGTCATTTGCTGCTCCCTATAAATTAATATTTTTACAGTCAAATTCAACAAGACATCATGCAACTATCTGGTAGTTGCTAACACACTATTAATGTATACCAAATTGATTTAAAAGTCAATTAATGGGGGCAAATATTACCCGATATCAATAAATGATTTTATATAACACCTAATAATAAGTTGCAAGAATATAAATCTGTGTTTCTAAGTTTAACATTGTAAAATAGAGCATAAAAAAAAAACCTTGATATATCAAGGTTTGGCGGGAGCGTGTGGGAATCGAACCCACCTGAGACCCTAAAGCCTCACGCACGGTTTTGAAGACCGGGAGGGACACCAGTACCCTATCCGCCCCCACATGTCTAATTAATATATCATATTTTGTGCTAGTGAAACAAGCTGTAATTAATGTAAAAATCACAAATCCGTCATAAAAATATATTAACTGTATATGAATGTAGCAAAAGCTATTTAGTTTTATAGAGGGGAGGTGATAATTAATGAAGAACATAGTTCGGTATAGCTTTGCTATTATTGCCCTTATATTGATATTGACAGGAAATATTTATGCTAGTGAATACCAAGATCATAGAAATGAATGGGGGTTATTTTTAGAAGGAACTAATTTAAACCCTGATGTTGCTCCGATAGACAGTTCATCTGATCTTTTATTACCAATACGGTTTGTAGTAGAGGGGTTAGGTGGCGAAATCGAGTGGAAGCCGCACACGAAAGAGGTCATAGCGCATGTAAACGGGCAGGAATTATATATAATTTTTAATCATAAATCAGGAGCAGCACACTCTGTGAAAGTAAATGGCATGCAATTTAGCAGCAAACAGCACCCTTTACCTGTAATAAAATCTGGAAGGACTATGATAAATGTTGAACTTGTCGAACTTATAACTAAAACGAAGATTGCCCGTGTTGATGGTTTGCGATTGACTAATATTTATAAAGAACAGAAGCAGGAAGAGTTCCAGCTTGAACAATTAGCACTATGTGTTCATAAAGCTGATGAGTACCTTTTTCGAGTCTTTAAAGATAGAACACAACAGGATCGTAAACAATTGGAATCAAGATTAACAAGATACTATTCAAAAGCGATATCCGAGCAAATTATAGAGCATTACTACATTAAAAATGACGAAGGTTTTTATCAAGTGATACCAACGGATAGGCCAATTACGATAGCGCCTGCTAATAATATTGAATCAATAGAACTACAGAGCATTAAGAATTTAAATAATGAAGTTGGGTTAATGTTATATGTGAAAAGAAAGCCAACACTTTTTAGCACTTACAAAGTTCATTCGCAGTATGAGTTTCGCTTACAAAACCAACAATGGATAATAGTTGAAATTATACACCATTTAGTAGACAATAGAGACAGGACAAATGATGGTTATGGAGGCGCAATGAGACTATGAATGAAAAATATAGAATGCTGCCTGCGGTAGGTAAGCTATTACAACACCCTACTATTAAAGAGTGGCAAAAAGAATACCCTTTATCTAAGATATCCCAGGCAGCAGCAAAGCTGATAGACGAGATGCGAGATCGAATCGCCGAGCTGTTGCCTGAAGAATTTGAACAAGAGGCTGTTTTGAATAAGTTAAAAGCAAACCTAGATAATGAGCTTGAGCCTAACTTAAAACGCGTCATAAATGCAACTGGTGTAGTATTACACACTAATCTTGGACGAGCATTGTTATCTGAAGATGCTGTCAATATGGTTGCTCAAGTTGCCCGTTCTTATAATAATTTAGAATTGAATTTAGACACTGGTAAGCGTGGTTCGCGCTACTCCCATGTAGAAGAGCTTATATGTGAGCTTACGGGTGCTGAAGCAGCACTAGTTGTAAACAACAATGCGTCTGCCGTGCTGCTTGTCCTGAGAGAGCTAGGGAGCGGTGGCGAAGTTATTGTTTCCCGTGGTGAACTAGTTGAAATTGGTGGCTCATTTAGGGTGTCGGAAGTAATGAAGGAGAGTAAAGCACAGCTAGTAGAAGTGGGAACTACCAATAAGACGCACCTTTATGATTATGAGGACCATGTAACAGAGCATACTAAATTGCTAATGAAGGTACACACAAGTAATTATCGCATTGTCGGGTTTACGAAGAGTGTTGAATCCGAGGAATTAGTTTCGCTAGGTAGAAAAACTGACATACCTGTATACGAAGACTTAGGCAGTGGCATGCTCTATGATCTTAAGAGTATTGGTGTGGGCGATGAACCGACAGTACAAGAAGTCGTTAAAGCAGGGGTGGACGTAGTCTCTTTTAGTGGAGATAAACTTCTGGGTGGACCACAGGCTGGTATTATAGTAGGAAGAAAAAAATACATTGACCGTATTAAAAAGAACCAACTAAATCGAGCCTTGCGAGTGGACAAGTTTACAGTAGCGGCGTTACAGGCGACATTGCTACATTATGTTAAAGAGGAATACACTAAGATTCCAACCCTACGTATGATTATGGGAACGGAAGATAGTATGTTGGAAAAAGCCAATCTTTTAGCAGAACAGATAAAAGCAGTTAGTAATAGCATTGAAGTTGAAGTCCAGCCAGGTTTTTCGCAAATCGGTGGTGGAGCCTTACCTTTAGAGCAAATGCCTACTTATGTAGTGGCTTTATCCTTTGCTGATACGACAATTGCAAGGGCGGTTGAACTAATGCGTGAGGCGAGCTATCCAATAATGCCAAGGGTATCGAAGGAACAAATTCTACTTGATGTAAGAACAATTGCTGACGAAGAGTTTAGTGAGGTTGTTATCAGCATAAAAGAAATTATCGAAAAAACAACTACCAGAGAGGTGTAAGGATGACTACAGAAACAGTAAAACTAACTTCATTATCGACAAAAGCAGGCTGAGGCTGTAAAATCGGCCCTGCCGAACTGGCGCAAGTATTGTGTCATTTACCGCCAAATCTTGAAGATCCGAATTTGTTAGTAGGTATAGATTACTCTGATGATGCTGGAGTTTATCGACTAACGGACGAGCTTGCCTTAATACAAACCCTTGATTATTTCACTCCAGTAGTCGATGATCCTTATATGTTTGGACAAATTGCTGCAGCCAATGCACTTAGTGATGTTTATGCTATGGGCGGAAAACCAATAACAGCAATGAATATCGTAGGCTTTCAAGTTAAGAAAATAGGTGCCCATGTCTTAGCGGATATTCTCCGTGGCGGTGCAGATAAGGTTAGAGAAGCTGGAGCTGTTATTGTAGGCGGTCATTCTATCGATGATGCCGAGCCTAAGTATGGACTATCTGTTACGGGTATTTGTCATCCACAAAAGTACTGGGCTAATAAGGGCGCTAAAGTAGGCGATGTCGTAATCCTTACGAAGCCAATTGGCGTAGGTATCATTACGACTGCTATTAAGCGAAATCGTACATCTGACGAAGACGTGCAACGGGTAACGGAGGCAATGGCAACTTTAAATAAGATAGCTAGTGAGGTTCTGCAGCAGTATGAAATATCTGCGTGCACGGATATTACTGGATTTGGTCTACTAGGACATGCCTATGAGATGGCTAAAGCAAGCGATGTAGCCATAGAGATTACTGCTAAAGAAGTCCCAGTACTAGATAATACATTGATCTTCGCACGGGAAGGTATAGTACCAGGTGGAACAAAAGCAAATCATCAGTGGCTTGGTGAATGTGTTAAGTATGATGAACACATTACAATGGATATGCAATACACCTTATGTGACGCAATTACATCGGGCGGATTATTCGCTAGCTTGAATTCAGAAGATGCTGAGAGAGCAATAGAAGAACTACGCAAACAAAACATTGATGCCAAAATCATTGGTAAAGTAATAGAAAAAAGAGATGAGTTAAATATTTTTGTAAAATAAAAACAAGCACGCAAGGATAAGGGCAAACAAATAACACAATAAGGGGCAAACTTATGAATGAAATAGTTAAAGACATACTTGAGTTTTATGAAGTAACGCCCTCTGCATACTTGAACTGCTCAGCGTGTGGAAATGTTAAAGAAGCAAAACTGCAAAAGGCACCTGAGAAGTTACCGAAATCGACAATGCCGTGGGTGCTCTTTTACAAAGACTTATATATACTACCAAGCTTCGATTGCTGCGACAAAAAACAGTATCCAACCCACATACGCCTTAAAGCTGATGGGCATGGAAAAATAAATCCGTTAATTGACGAGATGTTATTTAGTGAGGAGCAGCTCTATAAGATAGGTACTATCAAAGTACCAGTTATAAGTGATGAGTTACTTAGTTATCCGATAACGAGATCATATGAAGAACAAATTGTCATCCAAAAGCAACTGGCCCAGCAAACACGTCTATTGGCTAGGAAGCAAGAGGAATTTTACAAGCATTGTTATTCGTACTTCTCAATACATTTTGATGAAATTATTCAAGAAATGGACGGGGAAGAGATACTAGATGTACTAGATGCTGTAATGAATACCTCATATGGAATTCACTTAAAATCCTTGAAAGCACCAGTAAAGGTAAATAAAAAGGATAAGAAAACTTATCTAAATTGGGTGAAAAAACAGATTCGTCAAATTGCTGAAAAGCATGATGACCAAGGCAAGCAAATGATTTTTTATTTGATAGTTAAATACTTTGTCGAGTGGGAGCTCATTCAAGGTATTTATTATTTACGTTGGAATGTTGGCAAGTATCAGAAGATGATTGGCAAAACATTACTACTATATATGGTAATGCAATTCCCTTTGACAAAACACTTTTCCTACTTGAGGGAAGAGGCACTATATAAATTAATTCCTAAGAAGAAAACCACCCAAAAAAGACACGAAGTAATGAATATAGTTCAAAATGATTTAAAAAAAGCAAATCAGAAAATTGAGAAGATGCAACAGACTATAGAACGTCAAAGAGAAACTATATTATTACTTGAAAGTAAGTTAGAAACTATTGAGTCAAAGAATAGCCAGCTTAATAAAGAGCTTCAATTAAAAGAAGAACAGCCAAACTTAATCACACAAACAAAAAAAATTAAAGGTCTTAAAGGTATTATCGAATCCCTGCGCTACGAGTTGCAAACATTACGTGATGAGGTGCAGGATAAAAAAGAAGATGGTCAAGTTACAACTGCGAGTGAGAGAAAGCTACAAAAAGATAGCACTAGTTGCCATCATTCAAGCCATTATTCGGGTTTGAAAGAAGTTAAAGGTTTGGATGCGACTGTACTTGACGATAAAACAGTCGGGATATTTGGAGATGTACAAATACAGACTGAGCAAATTGAGCCATATAAATGCACAGTATTAAACGCTAATTCAGCTCAGACCGTTGAAGGTATTTCTGTAATGAATAAAAGTGATGTGCTTGTCGTTCTAACTCAGCATATATCCCACGCATGTATGTGGGCTATTAAAGACTATGCTTCTGATAATCGCATACCCGTGATATTCTCGCGTCATACAAACACCATGATTATACTAGACCAAGTGTCGCAAACACTGGTAAAAGAGAAGGCGGAAGAGAATGATTAATAGTGTCTGTTTAGTGTAATATATTACCATGAATAAAAGCTTGCAATCTTGTTAACACATGTGGTATATTATTAAATGTCGCTCCGAACGAGCGGCATTTTAAATCTCATAAAGCAGTTGCTCAAAACTTTTTAAAAAAAGTTATTGACACAGACGAACAACCTGTGATATGATATAAAAGTCGCCAAAAACGACAACAAAGTTCCTTGAAAACTGTATAATGCAATCAAAACAACGTCAATTCGGATTCGCAAGAATCCAACAAAAAAAGTCAGTGACTTTTGAGCTTAAAATCGTTATCTTCTAGCCAAGGTAACGTTAAGGATATAAACAAACATTTATTGGAGAGTTTGATCCTGGCTCAGGACGAACGCTGGCGGCGTGCCTAATACATGCAAGTCGAGCGGACAGAGATGAGAGCTTGCTCTTATCAAAGTTAGCGGCGGACGGGTGAGTAACACGTGGGCAACCTGCCTGTAAGACTGGGATAACTTCGGGAAACCGAAGCTAATACCGGATAACTGTAGAGTGTGCATACACTTTATATAAAAGATGCTACGGCATCACTTACAGATGGGCCCGCGTCGCATTAGCTAGTTGGTGAGGTAACGGCTCACCAAGGCAACGATGCGTAGCCGACCTGAGAGGGTGATCGGCCACACTGGAACTGAGACACGGTCCAGACTCCTACGGGAGGCAGCAGTAGGGAATCTTCCGCAATGGGCGAAAGCCTGACGGAGCAACGCCGCGTGAGCGAAGAAGGTCTTCGGATTGTAAAGCTCTGTCTTTAAGGAA